>DHNI01000051.1:7837-13655 GCA_002409455.1 Firmicutes bacterium UBA5420
ATTATGTTAAAGTTAAGTTACCGGAAGATTGTGACCGGAGTTTCAAAGTTTAGGAGGAATGTTTACTAATGTTAGGCAAGGTAAAGTGGTTTAATGCTGAAAAGGGTTATGGATTCATTGAGCGTGATGACGGAGAAGGAGATGTGTTCGTACACTTTTCGGCAATTCAGCAAGAGGGTTTCAAAGCTCTCCAAGAAGGCGAAAGTGTGGAGTTCGAGATTACCGCTGGCGATAGAGGGCCACAAGCTTCCAATGTGGTGAAAATCTGACTTGAAACGGACTGAGTATATACTCAGTCCATTTTTTTCTAACGGGGAGGATTTTCGAGCTTGGATGGGAAATATTAGGTACAAACAAGGCTTATCATTGAAGGAGTGAATTACATGTCCACAATTAGAATCAATATTTCGGGGAAGAATTTAGAGATTACTCAGGCTTTACGGGGCTACGTAGAAAAGAAGGTTGCCAAGCTTGAGAAATACCTCAATGATAATCAGACGTTTTCGGCAGAGGTCATGCTTAGAACAGAACGGGGCATCCACATTGCTGAAGTTACCATGAATCTTTCTGGGATCATGCTGCGCGGAGAAGGCAAGACAGGTGATATGTACACCTCCATTGATGCTGCCGTGGATCGTATTGAGCGTCAGTTCAACAAGTACAAAAGTAAACTAAGTCGTAGAATCCATGGGCCAAAGCTCGGCGAAATGCAGACACCTGCACAGGGAGAGGCTGGCGATAGCCACGAACCACGCATTGTGAGAACGAAACGGTTCGCGTTAAAGCCTATGGATGTGGAAGAAGCGGTGATGCAGATGGAGCTCTTAGGTCACGACTTCTTTGTATTCCGAGACGCAGACACGGGTGATGTAAGTGTCGTTTATAAGCGTCGCGACGGCAACTATGGATTGATCGAGTCCCAATTCTAAGATGGCACAGTCAGTTAGTTTAGTTGTGTTTGAAGGTGGGCTGGTGCCAAGTGCGCTCGAAGCGCAAATGCAGATGGTCAGGCAAGGGATGGTTCTAGATCTTGTGGAAAGAGCTCAACAAGGAGGCCTAGACCATATTGTGGTAGCCACGTCCTACCGGGGCCTTGCAGAAAGACTACAGCCTACAGGAATCGAAGTTGTAATTGATGAGGAACTCGGAGAACCCTTCCATTTTGGCCAACGTTTACAGGATATTGTGCAGTCGTATCGTTTGGAAAAAGTGTTGTATATGGGGGGAGCAGCTGCTCCCCTGATTTCATCTTCCGAGTTTAAATATCTGAGGGAACTGCTAGAACAGAACGAAGGAATCTTGCTTGCCAACAATTATTATTCCGCAGACATTGTGGGGTTCACACCTGGGCAAGCTTTGAGTAACATTTCTCTTCCGCCTATTGATAATACTTTGGCACTGGCTTTAAGCAACGAAGCGGGTTTGCGGTGGATTCCAATCCAGCGCACTCTAGGTTTGAATTTTGATATAGATACGCCAACTGATATCATGATTATGTCTGTTCACCCTGATATGGGTGTTCATACTCGCGAGGCCGTGCAAGACTTGCACTGGGATTTTCAGCGTTATAAGGCTATCAAAGATCTCCTCGGTAATCCCAATGGGGAGATGGTTATTTACGGACGGGTAGGCTCTAACCTCTTTCAGTTCTTAGATGCGCACACCCGTTGCCGGTTGCGCCTCTACTCGGAAGAGCGAGGAATGAAAGCTCTTGGCCGAGATACCCGGGGCGAAGTGAAAGCCCTCATGGGCAGGCTCATTGATGAACTGGGCTTTGTGCATTTTTTCGATTTTTTAGCCGAAATAGCACTAGGTGCCGTCTTAGACACGCGGGTACTATTCGAACACTTTAAATGGCAATTAACATCGGCTGATCGCTTTGCCTCGGATCTAGGAGCGGTTGATTTGATTTCCCACCCCTTATTGAAAGAGTTCACCTGTGCGGCCATGGAGGCACAAATTCCTGTGTTGCTTGGAGGCCATTCCCTTGTCACAGGTGGATTATGGGCATTGATTGACGCGGGTGGAAAGGGTTAGTACAATAGAGCCGGGAGGTAGAGATGTGCTCAAGAGTATAAAAAGTTTTTTCGATCCAACAGAGCGAGAATTAAAGCGTCTAGAATCGGTTATTCAATCCATCAACGCGATGGAGCCCGAGCTGCAAACACTTAGCGATAGTGAACTGCGCAGCAAGACCGACTATTTCCAGGAAAAGCTACGTGGGGGCGCTACTTTAGACGATATTCTTCCGGAGACCTTTGCCGTTGTCCGCGAGGCATCACGGCGAGTTTTAAATATGCGTCACTTTGATGTGCAGCTTGTGGGGGGAATCATCCTCCACCAAGGTCGCATTGCAGAGATGAAGACGGGGGAGGGCAAGACCTTAGTGGCCACCCTGCCTGTCTATTTAAATGCCTTAACCAACCAAGGGGTTCATGTGATCACTGTTAATGACTACTTGGCCAGGCGTGACGCGGAGTGGATGGGACAAATCTACGAATTCCTTGGATTAACCGTAGGTGTGGTCGTTCATGGTTTGAGCTTTGAAGAGCGCCGCGAGGCTTATGGTTCACACATTACCTATGGAACCAACAACGAGTTTGGCTTTGACTACCTGCGGGATAATATGGTTGTGTCCTCTGAACAAATGGTGCAAAGATCGCTTCACTATGCCATTGTGGACGAAGTAGACTCGATCTTAATTGACGAGGCGAGAACCCCTCTGATTATCTCCGGAGCTGCAGAAGATTCTGCTCGGCACTATATGCGTTTTGCTCAAATCGTTCCACAGCTCAAACCAGAGCAAGATTATGCAGTGGACGAAAAGGCCAGAACCATTGCGATTACTGATGAAGGTGTAGCTCGCGTAGAGAAGATTCTTGGTGTAGATAACCTTTTTGATGATGTGCACTTCGAACTTAATCACTATCTGAATCAAGCGTTGAAGGCGAAAGAGTTCTTCTTGCGTGATCGTGATTATGTGGTGAAGGATGGCGAAGTTCTTATTGTAGACGAGTTCACCGGACGCATTATGGAGGGAAGACGCTATTCTGATGGCCTTCACCAGAGTATTGAAGCCAAAGAAGGGGTTTCTGTACTGAAGGAAAGCCAAACTCTAGCCTCGATCACCTATCAGAATTATTTTAGAATGTATACCAAGCTCGCGGGCATGACAGGTACTGCGAAGACCGAAGAGGATGAATTTAGAAAGATCTACGGTCTTGATGTGGTGGTCATTCCCACCAACAAACCTATGATTAGAAAAGATTTGCCTGATGCGGTTTATAAAACGTTCAAGGGCAAGGCCGAAGCTATCGTGAGGGATATTGAGGAGCGTCACAGTAAGGGGCAGCCCGTCCTTGTGGGTACCATCAGTATTGAAACTTCAGAACTATTCAGTACTCTACTGAAACGTCGGGGCATTCCCCATCAGGTCTTGAACGCAAAGTATCATGATAAAGAGGCTGAAATTGTGAAGCAGGCTGGCCAGCGTGATATGGTCACCATCGCTACAAATATGGCTGGTCGGGGTACGGATATTGTTTTGGGTGAAGGCGTCGTTGCGTTAGGCGGTCTGCATATTCTTGGCACCGAACGCCATGAGTCTAGACGCATTGATAACCAGCTCAGGGGACGTTCTGGACGGCAAGGGGATCCGGGGTCTTCGCAGTTTTATGTGTCCATGGAAGATGATATTATGCGTTTATTCGGTTCGGAGCGCATTATGGGGATTATGGATCGTCTAGGTTGGGAAGAAGATCAGGTTATCGATCATCCCCAAATTAGCAAGGGTATCGAGAACGCTCAAAAACGCGTAGAAACCCGCCATTTTGAGATCAGAAAACAGGTTCTCGAGTATGATGATGTTATGAACCAGCAGCGTGAGGTGATTTACGCACAAAGGCGTGGTGTGCTCCTCGATGAGAACATTTCCCAGCAAATAACAGGCATGTTTCACCCAGTCTTCGAACGGATCGTTAAACACTATGCCGACGAGAAGATGATTCCCGAAGAGTGGAATATTGATGCTATTAGGCAGAATTATGCAGAGATTGTAGGTAAGGGGCTACCACTGACGAACGAGAAGCTCAGTGATCTTACACCCGAGGAGATAACCCAGAAGCTCACTGACTTTGCCAGCAAGGCATATGAAGAGCGGACAGCGGAGTACGGCGAAGATTTGCAAAGGCAGATTGAAAAGGTTGTCCTTCTGCAAATCACCGATCAAAAGTGGATGGACCATTTGAGCGCCATGGATGATCTACGCGAAGGGATCGGTCTAAGGGCTTACGCACAGCGTGATCCGCTTCTGGAATACAGGTTTGAGGCCTATGAAATGTTTCAGGAAATGGTCAGCAGTATTCAGGAAGATACAATCAGTATGCTCTTTAAGGTTCGTTTAGCGCAAGAAAGCAGCTACACTAAGCCCAAGGATCGTTTGGCGACGGCCCAGACGAACCAGGGAGAAGGGGCTGTGCAAAAACCCCGACGGGTGGAAGAGAAGGTTGGCCGCAACGACCCCTGTCCTTGTGGAAGCGGGAAGAAGTATAAGAAGTGCCATGGGAGGTAGTTTGATGCAAGAGTTATTGTCAGATTTAGGTAGGCGCATCGAAGAAATGCGAGGGTATCTTTGACATTGATGACAACGAAACCAAGCTCCAAGAACTTGAAGAGAGTATGCTGGCCGAAGGTTTTTGGGATAACCAAGAATTGGCCCAACAGACCACCAAGGAGATTAGTGGCGTAAAGAGAATTATTCAGGAGTGGAACGAGGTTCACGGGCTCCTTGAAGAGGCTTTGACCTTGGTCGAACTGTTGGACGAGGTTGCTGATGCGAGCCTCGAGGCAGAACTGGGCGATCTCTTGCCCAAGCTTGAGCGGGCTGTTGATGAATTGGAACTAGCCTCCCTTTTAAGCGGGGAGTATGATGGCAATAACGCCATTCTAACCATTCATCCTGGGGCTGGGGGCACCGAGTCGCAGGATTGGGCAGCGATGCTCCTAAGGATGTATACTCGCTGGGCTGAAGATCAAGGGTATGCTGTGGAAGTGCTAGATTATCAGCCTGGAGATGAAGCGGGGTTAAAGGACGCTACATTGCTAATTAGAGGAACGAATGTCTATGGCTATCTGCGAAGTGAAAAAGGCGTACATCGTCTAGTCAGGATTTCTCCCTTTGATTCTTCTGGCCGTAGACACACTTCTTTTTCATCCGTGGAAGTGCTGCCAGAGATCGAAGACGATGTCACGGTGGAGATCAACCCGGATGATTTGCGAATTGATACCTACAGGGCCAGTGGCGCGGGGGGCCAGCATGTTAACAAAACGGACTCGGCCATTCGCATTACACACTTACCTTCCGGAATCGTTGTGCAATGCCAATCAGAGCGATCCCAGCATTCTAATCGTGAAGCGGCGCTGAAGATTCTCAAGGCTAGGCTCCTAGAGCGACAACTCCAAGAGCAACGTGCCAAAATGGAGAGTCTAAAAGGTCAGCATCAAGATATTGCTTGGGGTAGTCAGATTCGTTCCTACGTGTTTTGCCCTTATACTATGGTTAAGGATCATCGTAGCAATGTGGAAGTGGGCAATGTGAATGGGGTCATGGATGGTGATTTGGCTCCCTTCATTGAAGGATATCTCAAGTTGAAGCAATAGACATAAGATGGCCTTTTTCGCAGGGAGGAAAGGGCCATTTTTTAAGAAGTGAAATGGAAAAGTGGGAGGAGTAATCGGCCATGAAGCGATATAAGCTGGGCTTAGCAGGTCTTGTCATCATCCTTGTTATTTTGGCCATTCCCAGGGTTCTTTTGATTCC
>DHNI01000150.1:0-2273 GCA_002409455.1 Firmicutes bacterium UBA5420
CCCCCAAGTGACCGCCTAAAAAGGAGTAGCTGGCATAATGGGTTCCTTGATGAAATAAGTATCGATCGAATTCACTGGTTGCTGATGCCTTCCACTTATTCATTGGCGACCTCCCTTCCCCCTAGAATTAAGGGACTTATTGCCTCAACCCAGACCTTAGAACCTGTGATAGTGCCTAGATTTCCTACCCCCTTGCTGTTTACCAAGACCGTCCAAGAGCCCTTCGGAACTGTGATTTCGACAGGTGTCTTATTACTATTAAAGACCACAACTAGGCTCTCTATACTATCGCCACCTGCATGGGGGCCTAGCACATACCCCACCATATTTGACTGCGGAAGCTGTAAGAACCTCAGTTTATCTCGCACCTCTGGGCCACGCCTAAGGCGAAAAGCAGGCCTTTCTTTACGCAGCTGAATTAACGCTCTAGTATACTCGAAAAGTTCACGAAATTCTCCCTTACGCCCCCAATCAAGCTGGTTGACATGATCGGGTGACTGATAGCTATTGGGATCCCCTCCCTTGGTACGGGCAAAATCTTGCCCGGCATGCAAAAAGGGAATGCCCTGGCTGGTTAGTAAGATGGCGTGGGCCAACTTCATCATGCGCAGACGCTCTTCCGCATCTTCGGGGGCAGTCGTACACAAGAGCTTATCCCACAGGGTGAGGTTATCGTGGGCTTCTGCATACACCACGCTCTGAGCAGGCGTGATCGCCCACGGCCCCTTGGAGTAAAGAATGTGGGAATAATCGATCTGGGGATGCTGCACCGCCCCTGCGATTCCAAATTTCACCGTTTCTTCGTGGCCTGCACCTTGAATAAAGCCCCCCTCATTGGTATGAAAGACATGGCCCTTGAGGCCATCACGCAGATCGCTACAAAAGGAGGCCACTCCTGGTAGATGTACCGTGTTTTCCTTTAGGGATCGCACCCCTTCAGGAAGGGTACTGGCAGCTGCCGTCCAACCTTCACCATAGATGAGGATCTGGGGCGAGATTAGATCTAAAGCCCGCCGTACAGCCTGCATTGTTTCTAGATGATGAAGGCCCATGAGGTCAAAACGAAAGCCTGCCATCTTGTATTCTTGCGCCCAATAGGTGACGGAATCCACAATAAACTTGCGAACCATCGAACGTTCGTCCGCGACTTCATTGCCGCAACCAGAGCCGTTGGAGAAACTGCCATCTTGGTGGTGCCGATAGTAATAGCCTGGTACGAGCTTGTTAAAGGACGAGGCCACCGAATGGAAGGTATGGTTATAGACCACATCCATGATCGTTCCGATGCCGGCTTGGTTTAAGCCCTGGATCATCGCCTTTAGTTCACGAATGCGCACTCGCCCGTCCACGGGGCTCGTGGCGTAGGAGCCTTCGGGAACATTATAGTTGAGCGGATCATAACCCCAATTGTAGCTGGAGGCAGGATCCTCTTCGTCGATTGTGGCGAAATCAAAGATGGGGAGCAGGTGCACATGGGTTATGCCCAGCTCCTTAAGATGATCAAGACCTGTTTTAATCCCCTCACACGTCTCTGTTCCTTCCTCAATCAGACCGAGGTACTGCCCCTGGGCCTTGATTCCACAGCCTGGACAGGCAGAAAGATCGCGAATATGTACTTCATAGATAATGGCATCCACTGGGCTTTCTAGAGGAAGCCAGGGAAGCTTTTCCCAGCCTGGAGGATTGGTCTTGGCTAAGTCTACGATTTGACCCCGTTTGCCATTCGGGCCCGTGGCTCTAGCATAGGGATCCACCACCTCCACCGTCTCTTCTCCATGGGTTACTAGGTAATTGTAGTAAAGCCCATCAAGATTACCCTTAAGTTTACACCACCAGACCCCTTTTTCGCCGTATTGCATGGGGATAAGTTCACCCTTGGGGCTTGCGGCTGTGCTATATATCACAATCTCAACACCATAAGCTGTCGGGGCCCATACTTTAAAGGTGCTCTCCGCCTTATTATAGGTCACACCTAAGTCATGGCCGGAGTAGTGAAACTCTTGCTGAAAGGCTGCGCTCGAGAACACTCCTCCAAAGGCGACCGGTATAGCTCCATGGGTGGGGTGCTCTAGTTTATACTGTCTGCGCAAATCCACAGGCGCTTCGGTGCGTAAGATAAAAGCCCTGGGGCTCTGGCCCGAGGCACAAATAGGCCTTACCTCATCTAAAGAAACCTGCTCTGCCCCAGCTTTCCCTTGGCAAATTAAATCAAAGCCCCAAGTGGGGCCGAGATTGCCCTGTACAGGGAGATAGGTCTCAACCCGCAAAGTCTG
>DHNI01000150.1:2552-9187 GCA_002409455.1 Firmicutes bacterium UBA5420
ATCAGGCGATCGCCGCCGTCTTTTGCAGCCCAGCTCTGACCAACGACGCTTTTGCGAAGCACAAAGCCAAGATTGGCGCTGTCTGTTTGTTGCTTTAGTACGGTGCGGGCCACATGACCAAAGGTATCGCTACCCACAAATTGCAGGGTGCGGCCTGGCTCGCCATCGCCCCAGATCCAAAGATTCCACCCGCTGTAATCGCCATCATGGCGGTAATAGTGAAAGGTAACTTCAAGCTCGTCAAAGACCCTCACCGACTCACGTAAATGGGCTGGTGGAGCCAAATAAATGGTAGGATCGCCCGATGTTAACCATATTTCTGCCGTATCTCCCCGAAAAGCCTCGATGTAGCGATCTTGATCAACGTCCTTTTCCCAAGATGCTCCTCGAATCACAAAGCCGAGCTTCTGGTGTTTCTTGGGAATTTCGCAAACTGCAATTTTTCCAAAATAGTCTGCTTTGGAAAAAGGAACCCAGCGGCCACCATAGCCCCTGGGCCATAGCCAGACTCCCCAACCCTCATAGTCTTCATCGTCACGATGATAATGGATGATGATCGTGCGCATGCAGCCATCCTCCTTAAACAATAGTAATTCTCTTTAAAAGCCCCTTTTCCTGCTGCTGATTGGAGTTTACGCTAGTTTATCCCTTTTATGGTCTAGACTTGCGATCCTACCCCAGGTTGGTATAATAAGCATACGAGATATGGAGAGGTTGGGATCATGTGTCACAATTAGAGCTCATAGCCACCGCCACGTTTGGGCTAGAATCCCTAGTGGCCGATGAATTACGTAAGCTCGGCTATACAGATACCCATGTTGAAAATGGCAAGGTTACCTTTTCAGGCGATGAACTGGCGATCTGCCGCACGAATCTCTGGCTGCGTACGGCAGCCCGGGTCAGGGTCAAGGTAGGAGAATTTGCTGCCACAACCTTTGATGAACTCTTTGAAAAGACAAAGGCGTTACCTTGGGCACGTTTTCTTCCCCAGAATTGTGAATTTCCAGTGGAGGGTCGCTCAGTGCAATCAACCCTCTTTAGTGTCTCTGACTGCCAGGCCATTGTGAAGAAAGCTGTGGTGGAGAGCCTCAAGGGCGAATACAAGTTGGAATGGTTTCCTGAAGACGGCCCCCTTATGAAAATCGAGGTCGCCCTCTTAAAGGATGTGGTCACCCTAACCATTGATACCACAGGAGCTGGCCTGCACCAAAGGTGCTATCGGGCCCTGGCTACAGGTGCCCCCCTCAAGGAGACGCTGGCGGCAGCCCTCGTTATCCTAGCTCGCTACTATCCGGATATTGCCTTTATTGATCCCTTCTGCGGATCGGGGACAATTCCTATTGAAGCAGCCCTAATGGCCCATAATATGGCCCCTGGGCGCAAACGAACGTTTGCTTCAGAAGCGTGGCCCTGGATTGCCCCTCCGTTTTGGAAAAAGGCCCGGGACGAGGCGGACGATCTGATCAAGCCCGAGAAACCCGACTACCTCATTGGCACCGATATCGATGAAGCTGCCCTGAAGATCGCCCGCCATAATGCGGAGGCCGCGGGTGTAACCGATTCCATTCATTTTCAACGCTTGGCTGTGAAGGATCTCACAACCAGCAAGAAATACGGAAAACTTGTGACGAACCCCCCTTATGGAGAACGTTTTGGTGAAGAAGACGAGATCAACCAACTTTACCGAGAGTTGGCTGAAATCAAGAAAAGCCTAGACACCTGGTCCTTTTATGTGCTTACCTCGTACCCCCACTTAGAGAAGGTCTTCGGGGGCAAGGCCACCAAGCGCCGCAAACTCTATAATGGCAATATCGAAACCCAATATTACCAATATTTTGGCCCTAGGCCTCCAAGGCGCCAAAGTTAAATAACAAGAAGGCCTCCTGCAACTGCAAGGGGCCTTTTTGGATTGTGCGGCTTACACAAAGATGAAATACAAAAGACTGATGAAGATGATGCCCACGATCCCAGTGACAAGGGATGCCAGGGTCTGCAAGCGATATGCCTGCCCCACCTCCATATCAGAAAACTGGGCCACAACCCAAAAGTAACTGTCATTGGCATGCGAAACCGTCATAGACCCGGCTCCAATGGCCATCACTGTCAAAGCCGGGCCAAGGCCTGTGGCCAAACCTAAGGCAGACATCAAGGGCGCGATAATCCCAGCGGTTGTGATGATGGCCACAGTAGAAGAGCCCTGCGCCGTCTTTAGTGCTGCCGCCAGGATAAACGGAACAAAGATCCCAAACTGTAACGTACTCAGGGACTCGGAGAGATATGCTGCAATAGGAGTTTCCCTGATTACTTGCCCGAGTGAACCACCAACGCCGGTAATTAAAATAATCACACCAGCATTGGTTAAACCAACACCCACCCAATCGCCTAAGACTTCTTTCGTGATCTTAGGTACGGTAAGGAAGGACAAAAAGACACCGATCAAAAGCGCAATATTGGGGTTACCAATAAAACTCATGAAATTCTTAAATGTCCCTATACCAAAGGGAGCCGAAGGATAATCTGCCAAGGATTTCAAGGCAATTAACAGCACGGGTATAACGATGGGAGCAAAAGACTTCAAAACAGAAGGATATTCCCGTTGATCCTTCTTGGCCCCCTCTCCTTCCTCTTTGGGAGCAGGATCAATGTGGATCTTCGATGCATAGTACTTGGCGAAGAAATAGCCTGCTAGGATGGTGGGAATAGAGACAACTAAGCCCACTAGAATTACAGTTCCTAAATCGGCCCCAATGGTGCCTGCTGCCGCGATAGGCCCAGGTGTAGGTGGAACAAACACATGGGTTGAGTAAAGGCCCATACTTAACGCAATCGCGAAGACCGAAAGGGACTGGTTCGACCTGGCCGCTAGCGTCCGGTTTAAGGGAGAGAGAATGACAAAACCGGAGTCACAGAAAACAGGAACGGACACAACGCCACCTGTAAATGCCATAGCTAGGGCCGAGCGGGTTTCGCCCACCAGCTTCAAGATGGAGTTTGCCATAACAACTGCAGCACCGCTTTTTTCCATAATAAAGCCCATGATGGTACCTGCGGCAATGACAATTCCGATACCACTTAGGGTACTGCCAAAACCACCAGTGATGGCGTTAATAACTTGCTGGGCCGGTAGCCCTGCAATCAATCCTACGCCAAGGGAAGCCAAAAGTAGCACGAGAAACGGATGGAGCCTCACTTTTGCCGTCATAATGACAATGAAGGCGATTGCTCCAAGCAACAGAATCAACAAGCCTGGTCCTTGCATACGATTCACTCCTCTACTTTTCATTCACCGCGCTAAACAAGCGCACAACCTCAGCTACCTGGTGTTCGATAAGCTGAGCTCCATTTATCATCGCATCGTCTAGACTCATGGGTTGATTGAGAATAGAAAAATACGCGGTAACCCCCTCTCCATGAAGAATTTCCGCACTTGGCAAGACACTACCAGCTACCACAACGACAGGAACCCCTAGGGCTCGAGCTCTGTGAGCAACCCCCATGGGTACTTTTCCAAAGGCAGACTGGGCATCAAACTTGCCTTCGCCAGTCAAAACAAGGTTAGATCCTTTTGTCTTCTTGTCAAAGTCTAATACATCTAGCACTAGTTCAATGCCTGAAACCAGACGACCCTCGAGAAGGGCCATCAGGCCGGCGCCTAAGCCACCGGCTGCTCCAGCTCCAGGAACCTTTCCCACATCTTGGCCGAGATCGCTTTGTAAAATGCGATCATACCGAGCGAGGGCTGCATCTAAAAACTCCACCATCTCTGGTGTAGCCCCCTTTTGCGGACCATAGATGTGGGCTGCCCCCTGGGGCCCTGTAAGGGGGTTATTTACATCACAGGCTACCTCAATTTGTACATCAGCTAGGCGTGGATCTTTGTCGCTGGCATCTATTCTGGCTAGGCGAGCAAGTTCTCCGCCACCAGGACCCAGTGGCTCTCCCTGATCATCGAAAAAGCGAAAGCCCAGCGCCTGGGCCATTCCCATTCCACCATCATTTGTGGCACTTCCGCCAATACCGATGATCAAATGGTTGCATCCAAGCTCAAGGGCTTTCTTAATCAGTTCCCCCGTTCCAAAGGTGGTGGTAACCAGGGGATTACGCTCATTTTCCGGCACTAAAATCAACCCAGAAGCCTGGGCCATTTCAATCACTGCAGTCTGTCCATCGCCCATGAGACCCATTTTTGCCGTTACAGGCGTGCCGAGGGGACCTGTAACAGCAAATTCTAAGAGTCTCCCGCCACTAGCTACAACCAAGGAATCAACCAATCCTTCTCCACCGTCAGAGAGTGGCACAAGGGTTAGGTCTGCCTGGGGCAATACCCTTGTCACTCCCTTTGCCATAGCCTCTGCCACTTGCGCAGAAGTGAGACTACCTTTAAAGGAATCGGGGGCAATTACAATTGACATCTGCACACAGATCTCTCCCTATTTTAGGCTTTGAATAAAGCGATCGATTTTCACTAGTGCTTTCTTAATGCTATCAATGGAATAGGCATAGGAAACACGAATAAAGCCTTCACCACTATCACCGAAGGCAGAACCTGGTACAACAGCAACCTTCTCTGCTTCTAGGAGGCGATTACAGAATTCGTCGGAGGTCATGCCCAGATCAGAGATTCTGGGGAAACAGTAAAAGGCGCCTTTAGGCTCAAAGCAAGAAAGACCCATGTCTCTGAACCCTTGCACAATCGTCTGCCTGCGCTTATCATATTCTGCCACCATACGCTCAACCTCAGGCATTCCACTTTCGAGCGCTTCTATAGCAGCCCACTGGCTCATGGTGGGGGCACACATGATCACATATTGATGAATCTTTTTCATAGCTTCCATTAGTGGCGCAGGCCCACAGGCATAGCCAAGGCGCCATCCGGTCATGGAAAACGCTTTAGAGAAACCATTAATCAAGAGTGTCTTTTCATACATACCGGGTAACGTAGCCATCGAGGTGTGTTCAATACCATAGACTAACTCGGCATAGATTTCATCAGCAATAATTAAGATATCATGTTGCCTGAGGACATCGGCAATGGCCATAAGATCAGCCTTCTCCATAACAGCACCTGTTGGGTTATTAGGATAGCAAAAGACAATAGCCTTGGTCTTGGGTGTAATAAGCGAGCGAATGACGTCAGCGGTGAGACGAAAATCGTCCTTTTCGTAGGTAGGAACAGGTACTGCAACGCCCCCGGCTAAAATTGCAGATGGTGCATAGGAAACATAGGTAGGTTCGGGCACGAGCACTTCATCGCCTGGGTTTACAACCGCACGCAGAGCCAAATCAACTGCTTCACTTGCCCCCACTGTAACCAGAATCTGATTGGCAGGATCGTATTCTACTTGAAAACGATCTTCAAGGTACTTGCTGATAGCCCTCCTTAACTCTATGAGCCCCACATTAGCGGTGTAGGTTGTACCCTTTTCTACAATAGAGTTTATACCAGCCTCCCGAATTTTGGTCGGAGTTGGAAAATCAGGTTCGCCAACCCCTAAAGAGATCACACCTTCCATTGTGGCCGCAATATCAAAAAACTTGCGGATGCCCGAAGGCTTAATCACTTTTACCTTGTCTGATAACATTTTGTCAATCAACTTAACCCTCCACCTTCCTACTGTAATACTAACTTCTTATTCTTCATCATCTCCATTAATCCTACCAAAAAATACGATTTCGCATATTGACAGAATCTTCTGACTATTGTATGCTATATATGCTAGCAAAAAGGGCCCACCAAAAAAGGAGACGAATCATGAAAAAGAAATCCATTGGTTTATTCTTGGTCGTCGTGTTACTTATGGGCATCGTAGGCACAAGCTTGGCAGCCGCGGCCCCTCCTCCCCTTCCCTTCGGTGAAGAGGTGACCCCCCTCACCAACGAAGAGATGGAAGAAGTGGATGGTGCCTGGGGCGCCACGCTCATTAAAACCGCAGTAGGAGCCGCAGTTGGCGGCGTTAGCTATCTGATTACCACGCCACAGTCTGACTGGAACTGGAGCGACGGACTCAGGCATACCGTTGCGGGCGCAGTAAGTGGCCTTGTGGGCTCCTTCTTCTAAAGTAGGATCTGGTTCACCAGAGCCCAGGGCAACCTGGGCTCATTTAGAAAGGATGAGAACATGCCTTTTCCTCAGCTTTTGATCCGCTGGATTGCCATGGTCGTTCTAGCCATAGTCAGTGGATTATGGCAGGGCAAGACACTCAGTGCAAATCTTCTTGGCATTGCTCTACTCTCGGCCACCGCGGTAACCAGCATAGCTGCACTTTACCCCTTAACGGAGCTACCAGGCCTCTTCGGTATCGCAATTGCTTGGCTACGCCATTTCTTGAGTTTCACCATTATCATCGCGGTTCTCACCAAGTATTCCGTGCGCGGAAGTAGCATCATGGGCGTGTGCTTTGCTTCCATACTGCTCCTTCTTAGCTTGCTTTGGTAATATTGAGGGTCTGACCTAATCCTGGTCAGACCCTTTGTTCTCAATCTAGGCGGTCCATCAATTGTAAGCCAAATCCCACCTGAAACATTTCGGCAGCGGTTAGAATCCGCCCCTCTTCGGGCCGGATCGTTAGTTTCAAGGCAATGGCCTTTTGACCTAGTTTTTGAACATATTCAATACGGTTCATTGGAACATCAAC
>DHNI01000150.1:9405-10254 GCA_002409455.1 Firmicutes bacterium UBA5420
AAATCGCGGATCAGCTGTCTGGCTTCATCCACTTCTAGATCGGTAACACGAAACAAGCCAGCGCTAGTGCAAATAGGTCCATTGAAAAGAACCACTGGCAGATACTCCCCACCTAGTAGCAAGGGTTCTTGCAACTCTTCACAAGCATGCATACGTTCCTCCATGATCCACCTCCGCGATCTTATCCAATCTCCCTGGTACTGGCCGTCAAACGATTTTCGCCATCGTGTAGGTATTGCCGCAACACCGCGGCCACCGTCTCTAACGCCACCTGGTTATGGCCCCCTTCCGGCACGATCAGATCCGCATAGCGCTTAGAGGGCTCTACAAAGGCTTCATGCATCGGTTTCACTGTTTTAAGATACTGGTTGTGTACGGACTCGAGCGTGCGGCCACGCTTCGTAACATCGCGAATCAGGCGGCGCAGAATCCGCACATCGGGATCGGTATCTACAAAGACCTTTAGGTCAAACTCCTTCCGCAAACGCGGATTATTTAAAGCAAGAATTCCCTCCACAATCACAATGGCTCGCGGCTGCACCCGCGTCGTCTCTAAGGTGCGGGCATAGGTTTCAAAATCATAGACAGGTACCTGAATGTTTTTGCCTTGCCGAAGCTGCCTAAGATGCTTGATCAAAAGCTCATCTTCAAAAGCATCGGGATGATCATAGTTGATTTTGAGACGCTCAGCAAATGTAAGCTCTGTGTTAGCAATATAATAGGAGTCTTGGGGTACAATAATACAGTCTTCACCCATGGAACTTTGCAGTGCCTTGGCAAATGTCGTCTTACCCGAACCGGTACCACCGGCAATACCAACAATAAGCACGTATATCACCCTATTTCGTT
>DHNI01000061.1:0-287 GCA_002409455.1 Firmicutes bacterium UBA5420
GCCGGAACTTCCGATCTAGCCATTTCAGCAGGAGGCACAGTAAAAGGCTATGGGATGGTAGCCTACGCTGGAGATGCCATCACTAAGGGGCTAGCAGATCACTACTTACTTGACTTCAAAGTTGCTGAACAAGTCAAGGTAGAGCTACAGCCGGGACAAACTTCTCCCTGCCAAGACGTCTTCGGCAACACCCTGCACCTGGCTTATGATGATGTACTAGAGGTAATCAGACCCCGCGTTGAGGTTCTGGCAGAGAGAATTGCCCAGGCCATCAAAAAGCTCAATGC
>DHNI01000061.1:427-26101 GCA_002409455.1 Firmicutes bacterium UBA5420
CAGGCCATCAAAAAGCTCAATGCAGGGACACCGAAAGGAGCGATTTTGATTGGCGGAGGTAGTCGTGTTCCTGGATTTGCTGAGCTCTTGGCCCAGCATTTGGAATTGCCCGAAAACCTTGTGCGCATCCGCGATCGAAGTAGCTTAGAGATCGTTCACGGTTTCCCCCATTTTAACGGGCCTGAAGTCATCACTCCCATAGGCATCGGCTGCACTCATCTAGATAGGCGCTCCATGGAACTCATTGATGTCACTGTAAACGGTCAGCATTTACAGTTTTTAAACATGGCTTCGTCTACAGTGGGGGAAGCACTCTTGCATGCCGGCTTGGTTCCATCTGAGTTGGTGGGACGGCCTGGTTCGGCCTTCACCGTGGAGCTCAATGGTCGATATATTCCCCTGCCGGGAACCCTTGGTCAGTCAGCCATAATTAAAAAGAATGGCGAACCGTGTGAACTTGGCACACGCTTAAAGGACGGAGACCATCTCCAAGTTCATGAGGGCGAAGCGGGCAGTGAGCCCCGAGTCACCCTAGGCGAGTTCATCGACGAAAAGGCGCACTTTTTTTCTATTACCTTCAATGGAATGCCTCTCGAGATCAAAGCTGCAGTCCTGGTCAATGGCCGCGAAGAGCCCATGGACTATATTGTGCAAGATCGCGACAAAATCATTCTAGAACCCCTCATTAATTTTGCCGATCTCTTACGGCATCTAGGTGTTCCGTTGGAACTAAAGGTACCCTTCTCGCTTAATGGTGAAAGCCAAGTAGCGGTGGAACCTGTGGAGCTGCTTGTAGGAGGCACCAAGGTATCACTAAAATCCCCTTTACGCCCTGGTCTAGAAGCTCGGTACTTCCGTAAACCTTGTACACTGCGCGACTACATCGCAACATCGCCAAAAGAGACACCTCAAATCACAGTCAACGTTAACGGACACGATATCCACCTTAGCCGTAAAGAACAAACACCCCTAGCCAATGGCCAAGAGGTGTCCTTTGATTATGTAATAAGACCCCATGATCGCATCGAGTACAGCCCGGGATCAACTGGGGCCCTTAGTTCGTACATTGTTACAGACATTTTCCGCGATCACGAGCCCGATGAGGCCTTTGCCAAAAAAGGCGGCAAGATCTTGGTCAACGGAAAGGCAGCCGGTTTCACCACGCCCATCAAGCATGGCGATACGATAGAATTTGTACCCTATGGAGCCGGAATGGAAAACGCTTGAATGCCATGGGCATATGGTGCTAACTCATAAAGACCAAAACAAATCACAACCTGGGTATCTTGCAGATAAAACCCCTGGTCTTCGTGGAATTGATCTGCGGTAAAGGTATCAATGAAAAACTGGCTTGGCTCTTCAGCAATCCGCGCAGCAATCAGACCGGCAGCCCGCTCTAGCTCGTCATCGGTATTAAAGAGATCGCCAAAACCAATGTGGTGCCCACTGGTCAAATCGACGTTGATATAGTCGTAATAGGTCATGCCATGGGCTCCACCTGTGTATGTGTAATCCAAAACGGCGATACTTAAAAGACCGCCTTGATTTAGTTTTACCTCAAAATCCACGATCCCCTGATACGGAAAAGGATGATACTCGGCATCCAAGCTCCAGGCTTCGGCTGCCAACTCCTGCAATTCTGTCACATATGCATCAAGACGATCGCGCAGGTCTTGATTGAAATCTGTTTGCCACACAGAATCGGCCATCCCAGCCAGCTGAGGAATTCTAGCGGTGATCTCCAGTTCTGATCCCCTATATTCATAGACATAGTCATAAACCAAGATGGAGTTAGGAAAACCCTCAGCCATCCTCTGCCAATACGAATTTGCTGCTCCTGCATAAACCACTGCACTTGCACAACATAGAACAACGAACAGCAATAAAACGCTGGTCATGCCCAACCTTCTCATTACAAACATCCTTTCATTTCGATTACCAATTCATCCCTACACTTATTCAAATCTGATGTCCGCCGTATCTGTTGTCGGATTTTTCCCCGTGATGATAACGGTGAGTCTGTAGGTCTTGCCCTTCCAGTTTTCGTCATAATACTTGGTAAATTGCTCTTTTAGTAGTTCATCATAATCCTCATCATCAATGGGAATCCCAATATCTAGATCTTCATCCACATCAAAATCGAAAAGATCGTTTAGGGAAACAGCTGGTACCTCTTCTGTGTGTGATACACCAGGTATGATAGGTGTTTTCTTCCCAATGTCGATCATCTTTTCGAAGACCGATTTATCCTCCTCATCCAACACCGCAACCCGAGCACCTTCGATAATATAGCCCGTACTAAACCCAGAAGTTCTTAGATTCAATTTGATATCTTTGATGACAAAATCATTATCAAGTAACTTCTCAGCAGTTAGCACTATGGGATTGGGTTCGATTTTTACATTCGCCTTCGGAGTCAAACAACCTGTCAAAAGCACTGCCACCACAACTAAGCTAATCAGTAAACTAGGTCTTCGCACAATCTAACCTCCCAACTTGGAATATAATCCATATTCCCTCCTCATCCTCCATTCGCCTGCTACACCTCGAACTTTTTCTGGCAGAAAACAGGAAATGGGCGCCAAGAAGGGAATTGTTTGTGCTATATGTCTCCTCCCAGAAAGGGTGATGCATGTGGCCTTACTGATAGGGTCGTTAGTATTGGGGTTTGCTGTGGCACGCTCGGCCTTACTTTCAAAGGCATGGAGTAAGCGGGTGCGTGTGCTGGGGCACTTCGCCCTTGTGTTACTCCTTTTTTCCATGGGTCTTTCGCTGGGGGCTAATTCTGAGCTCACCAGTCGTTTACCTGGTCTCGGCCTAAAAGCCCTTATCCTGAGTCTGGGCACCATTTTAGGTAGCCTCTTCATGGTGTGGTTTGTGACTCGAGTGGGGAGGCCTTCCAAATGACCTTGCGAATTCTTAGCAGCTTAGCACTGGGCATCCTAGCTGGGCTGTTCTTACCCGAGGGCATAATGAATATTACAGGTTCCCTCACCGATTATTCGCTAGCCGTCCTTCTTTTTACGGTGGGCTTTGATCTGGGTCAAGATGCAGACCTGCGGCAGAAAATAAAGGATCTGCCCAAGATGTACTTGGCGATCCCATTTCTAATTGCCATTGGCTCGCTGGCAGGGGCCGCTTTAAGCGGCCTTGTAGTTGACCTCCCCGTAGGAGATGCAGCTTTGGTGGGGGCGGGTTTTGGTTGGTATTCCCTATCAGCCATAATCATCACCCAAACCTATGATGTGACCTTGGGGGCCTTGGCTCTCTTAACGAACGTCTTTCGTGAGGTCTTTGCTTTTTTACTGATCCCTATCATCGCCAAGAAAGTGGGCCATCTGCCTGCAGTAGCTCCTGGCGGTGCCACCACAATGGATGTGACATTGCCCATCATCGCTCACAATACCGATGCCCAAACGACCTTGGTTGCCTTTTATTCAGGCACGATCCTCTCAACCCTTGTTCCCGTCTGTGTCCCTTTGATCATTCGGCTACTCCAACACCTGCGTTAGTCTAGAGGTTCTAGAGGAGCTACCGAACCTGCAGAAAGTGGCTTCGATAAGCTCAAGGTTGGGCCAGCCCAGCGTACGGCATTGGTGATCACTTGCTGCACTTCACGTTGATAGTAAATGGGATGCGTTTCATGACCGGGTGCGAAATAGAAGACTTTACCGCGACCACGATTGTAGCAACAGCCACTTCGAAATACTTCTCCACCGGCATACCAACTTATGAAAACCAAGGTATCAGGTTCTGGTATATCAAAGCGCTCTCCATACATTTCGGTATGTGGAATCTCAAAGTAATGGTTTAGCCCTTGGGCAATGGGGTGCCCTTGCTCAATCACCCAAACACGCTCTTTTTCGCCCGCTTCACGCCAGCGCAGGCTGCAGGTGGTTCCCATGAGCTTCTTGAAAATCTTAGAAAAATGCGCCGAATGCAAGACAATCAGACCCATTCCATCTAAAACACGGCGGTGCACCCTGTCCACAACCGCATCGTCCACTTGATCGTGGGCCCTATGCCCCCACCAGATCAGTACATCTGTCTGTCCAAGCACATCCTCTGTCAAACCGTGTTCCTTCTGACTGAGTGTGGCGTAGCGAACTTGCATATCAGCTTCTTTTCTCAAAAACTCGCCAATGGCTCCATGAATTCCTTGGGGATAAATGGAACCAATAGCAGCATCCTCTAATTCATGAAGATACTCATTCCACACTGTGACTCGAATCAGTTTACTCACAGTCATCCCCCTTTTCAAAGCAAAAGCGCGTGTTTCGTTGTGCCAGTAGCCAAGGGATTAACTCTGGTTCTGCATAGGCCCGGCTCCAAGAATTATGACCGATTCCTGGATATCTTGTAAAACGAACCGGCGCATCCAAACCCTGCAACACCTCAACGAGCTGCTCGGATTGCTTCACTGGAACAACTTGATCATCATCACCGTGAAACACCCAAATGGGTACGTCCTTCAGCACCGCAACTTTCTGGGGAAAACCAGTGAGGGGCATCGCTCCCCCGCAAATCGGTACAAGAGCGGCAAAAGCACGAGGATGACGAGCTGCCCAATGCCATGTTCCATAGCCACCCATACTTAATCCCGTTAGATAGATCTGTCCAAGGTCTACAGGATAATCATGGATAATAGCAGCAAGAAGGCAATCTAGCTCATCAAGACTGCGATCCCAAGTATAATCAACGGGACATTGGGGCGCAACGATAATAAAGGGAAACTCCCTGCCCTCTAGTACTTGCTGCATAAGTCCGTGCTTTCCCACGAGCGTCAAGTCCGACCCTCGCTCACCTGCACCATGTAGAAAAATAACCACAGGCCATGTTTGAGACTGCTCCTTCTCAAAGTCTTGAGGTAAATATAGAAAATAGGGCAAACGCACATGCTTTGTAATCGTCTTTTCAACAATATTGGAGATCAGGCCCACACTATATCATCCTTTCGTGCCTAATTATACAAGTTGATGAGCACTTCTTGTTCGAACGCCGATCTCCTTGTTAAGACAGAAGAAAGATAGGCACCTTTTGCGGGAGCTAGCGGTACATCCACAATTCGGCACTGGGGAAAAAGCAAACTAAGTAAACGATGAACCCGGGCTCGAATGGTCTGCGACCCCAGCAAGATTTGTCCATACAATCCGATCACGGGCTCTAGACCACGAAAGTGCGTTGACATACGCATTACCATCTGCACAAGATCATAGGCCAGTTCGAAGGCCACCTCAAGGGCTAGCGAGCTTCCCTCTTTTACGCGCTGATCTAGAACATCAGTGAAAACACCCAATCCCTTACCGAGTTCGATCTGAGACTTAAGGTATAAGAGGTCTTCTACGCATTGCTTGCGGTCAACACCAGCTACCTCTTGTAGTTTCTCGTTCAAACGTATGATGGGATTCCACATCAAGGCGTCTTGCCTCAATTGCAGCTGCTTGCCCATAGCATCCTCATAGATGGCTAGACCCGAATGTCCTCCAACAAGAAACAAACGGGCCTGACCATCATTCATGCCCAGAATCGAGCTTGTAGCGAAATCTTCGACCATCACTTCAGTGCCCTCTAAGTAACCCGACACCAAATCGGGCATGCTCCATTCTGTAACTGCATAGTCTGCTTTGTACGTAAAGCAAGCCCCCGCTAAGCTACCCCGCCTCTCCCAGCCCACTGTCTGGTGAATTAGATCTCTTAGATTAGCCCGAGCTTGTTCCATTCCCCAATAATAGTAGTTTACTGAGCCTCCTACACTAGTGGCAATAATGTTGCCCGAAGGATCGCCTACAACAACCGAAGCAAAACGATCATTGTCTGCTATCCCCAAGAAGAATTTCCTTTCCATTCTGTAGCGCCTAAGTAGTCGTACCTGACGGTGAGTCAACTAGAACTAAGATTCTGTCTATTTTGTTTAGCGATGAATAAGACTACTCAAGGCCCCCCTTCCCCCCTTTATAGATTATGAAACCTTTCAAATTATACCACAGATATCAAAATAAACCTAGATCCGTGCAGAATTTCGTCAATATATTATGTTTATGTTATGCCCCGTCCTTGCTCTCCGCACCTACATCCACTTGACGCAAGAGTTCAGCCATGATGCTAGGGGCAGTGATGCCGCGAAGCGCGCTTTCCGCTTTGAGAGTAAGGCGGTGCCCCAGCACAGACGTTGCCATCATCTTCACATCATCAGGAGTCACATAATCGCGATTATCCAAAGCAGCGTGGGCCTGGGCAGCCCGTAGGAGAGCTAGGCTCCCCCGTGGCGATGCTCCTAAGTGCACCTGCGATTGACCACGAGTACTACGCACGAGGCGCACTACATACTTACGCACCGATTCTTCCACAAACACCTCCGTAACAATCTGCTGCATTGCTACCACTTCAGCAGGATCGCTTACCGCCTTGAGATCAGCGATGGGATGACGCCCTTGTAGGCGTAGGAGGATCTCGCTTTCTTCTTCCATACTAGGATAGCCAAGCTGCAACATAAGGAAAAACCTATCCAACTGAGCCTCAGGTAAGGGAAAGGTGCCTTCAAACTCAACTGGATTTTGAGTGGCCATGACCAAAAAAGGTTTGCCCAAGGCATGGGTTCTTCCATCTACCGTAACTTGGCCTTCGCCCATGGCCTCTAGAAGGCTTGATTGGGTGCGAGGCGTGGCTCTGTTGATCTCATCTACTAAGACTACCTGGGCCATAATGGGGCCTTGGCGAAATACGAAGTCCTCATGTTTTTGATTGTAAATTGATAAACCAGTGATATCGGAGGGAAGCAAATCAGGCGTACATTGAATGCGGCTAAAGCTACCCCCTAAAGAAGTAGCCAAGGATCGGGCTAACATAGTCTTTCCTACTCCCGGAACATCCTCGAGTAGAACATGGCCATCACTAAGAAGGGCCACTAAGAGCATTTTTACCGAAATCTCTTTACCCACCATGACCTTGGCTATGTTGCCTGCCACCTTTGCTCCAAATTCCGCTACTTTATGTACCGCCAACTTTGCCATGCGATTCGTCTCCCCTCAAATTCTCAATCTTTGTAATGATGTCAGCTCCAATTTCAAGAAGGTTTTCCTGCTCCGATATGCTGACTTCTTGATTACTGTAACGCACCTTGTGATAGCCAGCGAAGAACCCGTCCACAACACGGCTGGCTTCAGGAAGATGATCCATCAACATGCGTCCGTACTCCGATGGGGTTAAGGCAGGATGAAATACCAATCCCTTTTTCCCCGCTTCTTGTGCTATACGGCGCAGCATGATTCGAACATTTTCAGGGGCTGCCGCGCGCCTGCGAGCAGGCCTTTTCACCACGTTCTCTGCAAATGCGTTCGAGTCTGGTATGTTGCCCCTCACCTGTAGTCTAGTTCTTGCGTTTCGCATCGCGTGAAAGAGTTGGCAGAGAGCCCTCTGCAGTCCCGAGTATATTTGCACCGCCAGCTTTGGTAGCCCCTTTAGCCTCTCCACTTCTGCGCCCACCAAGTGGACAACAATAAAGCCGAGTACAAATAAAATTAAAAAGGCCAGCCCCGCGAAGACGAAGAAAATGGAGAGGGCGAGAATAATACCCCAAGGCCCTGGTGCCACCTCTTCGGGAAACAATAGATCCTGTTCTCCCTCAAATTGGGGCGAACCATCCTGGCTTGTCATAGGCGGCATCGAGACACGAGGCCCCTTTATCAGAAGACCTCGCGCAATCGCAGAAATGCGCTGGGCAGTCAGGGGCCAGTAGTTCACTGGCGCTACGTTAACGACAAATAGCACAAGAAGCAAGAGCGTAGCTACACCTTTAATCCACCTACGTGTCAAACTTGGACTGACATCGGCTTGGGCGTAACCCCACAGAATCTGTAGACGAAACAGATAAGCTCCAGCCTGCAAGGCCAAACCACTCACTAGCGCTACGCTCCCAAGCACTGTTAGATGAAAAGCTTCGGCCACCTTAAGGCTGCCCCCACGGTTATGAAAGGCGATAGCTAGAAGTGCTATAAGGATGCCGCAGGCGTAGAGGCGTGACCAGAAATATTTTATAGGCAGATCATGATAATCTGTACTTGCCAGGGATTCATATTCCCAGCTCACAGTGGAGGCTCCTTGATCTCCCAGATAATCGGCAACCCGTTCCATAAAAGCCAGCTGCGAACCATAACCCCGAGCGATCAGCCAACTAATCAGAACCAAGAAGCCCGGCCAGAGAAATGACTCTATGACCCGGCCACAAAGAAAGTATACAGGCAAGAGCCACAAGCCTAGTTCAATAAAGCGAACCAAGATAGGCGTGCGCCGATTCAGGTAGTACGTGGCATAATACGCACTTTCCAATGAGCTCGTAAGCAAAATGAGCCACAACCAGAATGGAACCGTAAAAGCAGGGAAAAGTAAGCCTATATACTGGGCGCTTAGTGCAACAATGCTAAAACTAAACAAGGCGGCTAGAGCGGGCAGTAGTTGCTTTATTTTCATGATACGATCGCCCCCTCAGTGGAGATGTGAAAAACCTGTAAAGGCGAGTCGGGGGAGCTGTGCAAGAGTTCTTGGTGACATACTTCGTCTACAACGAAAATCAGTACCTGCCGCCCCTTTTTCACAAAATTCCAGGCCCGCTCAATAAGCTCAGGCGTGTCCTTGGGAACCACCCACAGCCAAATGGCGGCACCTTCCGAGAGGTGCGCGCACTCCGTAAGAAGATGCAGAAAATCCTTCTTCTCTTGTGCCTTAACGCCTGCCAGGACAGTCAGAATCTGGGTAAGCTGTGCGATTCCTTGCCTAGGCAGAATCTGAAGTGCTCCTTCATGAGACGCAACCACATTTTCCGAAGAGTATTCTGCTAAGATAGCGTTAGACACAAGACCGCAGGCCTCTCCCCTTTGGATTAGATAGTTGACCAAAGAAGCCACTGTGGTAATCGCCAATTCAGTGCCTACATGAAATTTCGAGACCGCATAGTTGCCTTTGTACAAATCCAAGAAAACGACGCAGGTTGCCGTTACGGTGTGGTCAAACTGTTTCACTTGAAGGGTTTGGGTTCTCGCTGTGGCGGGCCAGTGAATACTACGTAGCCGATCTCCCTCTTGATAATGCCGTAACCCAGCCAAACGAGTAGGGTCTGGGTGCATTCTCCATAGCGCTTTGAAACTCCCAAAGGAAAGACGCGCTGGCAACGCCAAATCGGCAATCTGGTAGATAGGAGGAAAGACGACGACGGTCTGTTCTTGCACTACCCCAAACCTCTGTGTACGGATACCGAAAAAATCACCCACGAAGACATCCAAAGGGCCCAGGCAATAGACCCCTCGCTCGCGGGCAGTGATTTGAAAGGTAACTTCTTGGGACGAACGGGAAGATAGTGCAAACACAGACCGCTTGGGTCTTTTTCCAGTCATAAGCTGCGCAGGGATCCGATCGGCTATGGAGATCCAAGCAAAGTTCCATAAGGTGGGATTTGTTACTTGAAGAGTAAGGGAGCGTGTATCGTCAGGAAATAGATAGCACTCTCCTACGAGACGCTCTACCATCAGCCTTTCTGTGGCTTTTCCTTGACAGTATTGGAAGATGAAAAACAAAAGCAGACCCAGATAAGCAAGGCCATAGGCCGGGCGCGTCTCCCATAGCAAAGCAACGCCCACGAATAGGAATGTTAGCACTTTCCACAAGGTCAAATCGATCGCCCCTCCTGACATACTCTTCGTTCCTCGTTACCCAAATCCTGTTGATTTTCCAGATGAGTTAGGTATACTTAGGACAACCTCATGTCACGAAACGAAAGGGTGATGCTTATGAATTGGGAACTAATCTCGCTACCTATTGTGGCGGCAATCATTGGTTGGGGAACGAATGTTATCGCCATTCGCATGCTCTTCTGGCCTAGGGAACCTATTCGCGTCCTCGGTTTTGAGTTTCTGGGCGTGCTACCCAAACGCAAACTCGATATCGCCCAAAGTATTGGCGAGGTGCTCAATGACGATCTGCTACCTACCGATGAGCTTATTGCTGCAGTTAACACAAAAGAAACTCGGGAAAGGGTCACTCGCCTCATCACCAACAATCTTTCTGCAAGGATCCAGCGTTTCTTACCCCGGTTCATTTTAGAACATGCAGAAGACAAGATTCGGCATCATCTCGATGAGCTCGTGAGTTCGGAGATTGAGGATCTTTTCAGCCAACTGGGTGACAGCTTCAGCCAGGAACTCCAAGACAAAAAGCTCCTAGGAAATTTAGTCGAAGCAAAGATTAACTCCTTCGACCTGGTGCATCTGGAAAAGCTTGTGCTCAAAGTAGCGAAAAGTGAGCTTCGTTACATTGAAGTCTTCGGGGCTATCGTTGGGCTGATTATTGGGTTGGTTCAGGTTCTATTTGTGGTTGTTTTCTAAAAAAGAAGCCCCCGAAACCGGGGGCAGATGACTTTATTTCTTGATGAAAATCTGGGTAACGTGATAGCTTGTCCCCTGTTTAACAATGCCTACACCTATATGAGTGTAACCGGAATGTAGGATGTTGGCCCTGTGACCAGCGCTGTTCATGAACAAAGGATGGGCTCTTTCGACACTACCAGTGCGAGCTATGTTCTCTCCAGCACGGGAATAACCTATTCCCGCCTGATCTAGCATGTTATAAACAGTACCCAATGTGGGTGACACATGCGAAAAATAGTTGTTTACCGCCATATCATGGCTCTTTTTCTTAGCTAGGGCCACCAAACCATAGTCAATGGCCAGGGCCTGTTGACCGTTCTTAGCCCGTTCCTGATTCACCTGATTGATTAGTTTCTGTTCATCACTACTAAGGGATGCATCAGGCAAGGGTACTTTGTTGCCGGGATCGCTAGGTTGCGTCGGTAGTATAGGATTCCCCGGATTAGGGTTTGGGTTCGGATTCGGGTTTGGATTCGGGCTTGGATTGGGCCAAGGATTCGGATCTGGTTGCGGACTCGGGTTTGGCCAGCTCGGTTCATTCCAAGAAGGCTGTTGAATATTGGGTACAGTCGGTGCCCACCATGCCCAGGACGCCTCGGCTAACGGAGCAACAAACAGAACACAGACTAAAGTAAACAAAAGAATTCGTTTCAAGCTGATTTCCTCCTAGATAAGAATTTACTAGGTTCTATTATAACAGGTATAGAAATCAGCCTGAAATGTAAATTATGGTATTGTCCCAGGTCAGCTCTTGTTTCTCCGGCGTAATTCCTGAACGATCATTTGCGGCGAAAAACTGCCCTTAAAGACGACTTCGTCATTAATGATTACAAGCGGCAAGGGTCTTTCTGTTCTCCAGTGGCAGCCCGCGGCCTCGCGACTTGTCACATCAATGAAACGAACCTTATATCGAGGGCCAATGCCCCTTTTTACAGCATGTTTAAGATACATCACAGCCTCTCCCAGAGGCATACTTTTCCTTCAACCGCCGCAAGATGATACGATCGAGTTAGCTGTTCCGTATACGATTATCTCCACATCTAGCCCTCCCATTGCTGGTACTGGGCTAGTATATGCCTTATCCCCTTCCAAGGACCCTCTGCCAAAAGCCACGCGGCTTATTTTTCTCCACATCTTCTAAATCTCGCAGACGGTTTTTGGTCCGTGCAATCCCCTGTTCCACTTGGGCAAAACTTTCCTGCCAAAGTTTTTTACTCTGCTCCTGTCCCTGCTGCAAACTAAGTACACGTCGCTCCAAGCGATCTATACGTGTCAGAAGAGGATTTAGATCAACAGGTTCTGGCAGCTTAAACTCCCTTTGCCAGCGGGCCATTTCTTCCCTCACTTTTTCCCACTCTTGCAGGGTGCGAAAAGCCTGTTCCACAAAGGCTGCCTGTAACTTCGCTTCTTCGCTCTCCCTCTTTGTTTGTGCTCTGTCCTTCGATTCAGGAGCGGGTTCGGGGGGAGGTTCGGGGGCAGGCTCGAGAGCCGGCTCCACTAGAGCCGTCTGGGGCATTATCTCAGGCTCCGCTATCTTTGGTTCATAGATAGCAATCGTGTGCATGCCCTCCACCATCCAAGCATAGTCAAAGTCTCCCCTCTGAAGCGCCCTTCGATCGGACCAGTGGTCGAATCGCGCTTCATAGAACCCACTTCCCTCTCCCCATAAAACCCTCCAGTAGCCATTCTGAAAGGAGTAGCCAACATTCGAAACATGACCCTCACCAGAGGAAATACGCGTAATGGGAGACCATTGTTGCTCCTTCTGGCGAACCCGTAAGATCGTCTTCTCGTTTTCTTCCTGCCAAAAAAGATACAAACGCTCCGCGGTAGGTATAAACTGGGGATAACTGCAGCGTTCCTCGGAAAAAACTACGGCTCCGCTCCATACACGATGCTCTACGTTGTATACCCTGTAAAATAGCTGTTGATCGCTATGTCCACAATAGACCAAATGCAAGTAACCATCACTATTCCAGCTGGCACTCACACTCGACCTCTCTGCGAAAACATTAATGGATACTGCCTGCGGAATACTCCACTTTTCACTAAAGACTTGGTGCCTTAGTTGGACACCATGGCCCACCGCCTGTTTGGTAAAGTAAAAGAGGTGACTGTTTCCAAGGCCGTCATTAATTAGCCGACCCCCTCCTTCATAGAGTTGATCAAATTCAATACGCTCGCTCTGTAGATCATCTGTGCCACTAAAATGCCAGGCGTAGGTTTTGTTTAAGAAGCCTACAATGCGCACTGCCTCACCATTCACCACAACTGCAGCATCAGCAACATTCTCCTGTAACACCCTTGCCTTTCCCTGCATAGAGTGGATTACCAAGGAACCATCGCGCAGCTCAACACTGCTGAATTTTGGATGTCTGATCTTTATTAACAAAGCCACACCTCCTCACAATTAAGGTATGCAGGAGCCTGGACATTCAGACATTTTCTTGTGAGCTACGCACTCCCATTTCACAGTTAGCATAGTATGGTCTAGAGAAAGGAGGGTTAAGTATGAATTGTGATTATGAGCCCGATTTCCAGCGGGAGGTTATTTATGTCAATAAGGTCTACAACGAATGCTCCATTATTGACTGCCCTACCTATCGGATTCCGATTCCTCCCACCTACCCGTTAGCAGTCAACATCGTTGATTGCGCCATCACCGACATTGTCGCTGAAGGGGTCATTGTGGGAAACAACGAGATCGACATCGTTGTCAACTTTGTCATGAATGTGGAGTATGACAGCAACGGAACGAGCCAGTTTATCCAACAAACCGCCCAATACCGCCGCCGCGGGGTTCGTCTGGAAGGTGCCATCCCCGGGATGAATGTGGTGATCTTACCCCTAGTCCGTTGCCTATCTTGCCGGGCTGTTGATGGAGGTACAGTCATTGAGTGCGACGTGGGTATCTACCTAGTTTTGAAGGCCGTCGCCCTAGTGCAATTGGAGGTCATGGGCCGTTTTGCTCCCGAACCACCAGAATGTGAGCAGGTGTCTCCCATTGGTTGCCCAGAATGGTTCGAGCTGGCGGAGTCTGGTGCGTTCTGGCCTCCATTTCCACCACAGCCTCAAAGAGAGCATCGGTAAGGAAAGCCCAAGTCCAGCGCTTAGCTGGATTTGGCTTTTAGAAAAAGTGGGACAACTGTTGATTGGCTTTGCCAATCACCTTAGAAAGGGCGATCACTCTTGCGAATCATCGTTACTACACGCTTCTACAGAAACGGCCAAACAACCCATGTAACGGATCTTTGCACTGAGCTTATTCGACAGGGGCATCAAGTACTTTTGATCATGAACCAGCTCCATGATCCAGGCTATGTACGATGGCTAAGGCAGACCAAGATTCCCTATGTAACGACCCCGGATCTCGGTAAGCTACGGAAATGTGTCGAAAGATGGTTGCCGAATCCCCACATTATCCATAATCATTCCCACCATACCCTCCCCACCGCCGATGCTTTGAGTAATCTACTGCAAATCCCCAGCATTACAACGGTGCATTACCTCAACTTCCAGTCTACAAGTCTCTTAAAACGGCAAAACGGGGTGATTGTGATTAGTCGCGAAATGCAGAGGATATTCCAGGATATGCAGGTTACCACCTATGTGGTGGAAAACGGAATCCCTCTGCCGCAACGGCTGCCATTGATGAAGCCTTGGCGCCAACGAGCCCTTTTTTTAGCCCAAACAACGCCGGAAAAGGAAAAGAACTTTCGGAGTATGACCGAAAGCCTTTTGGAATGGGGTTGGAACGTGAGTAGCGCCGGCAATTGGCGCCACGAAGGTATAACGTATCATGGATGGATCAATGAGATCGGTTTTTTGCTCAGACAGACCAACTTAGTTATTGGTACCGGCAGAGCAGTGCGCGAAGCAATGGCTTGGGGCATCCCCGCCTGGGTTTTAGGAGCCTATTGCGATGGATTAGTTACTCCAGAAAATGCGGCCCAACTGGAAGAAACGAATTTCAGCGGACGTTCCAGTAGGCGACCATTTTCGCGAAGTGAGGCTGCTTCGTATCTTAAGGAGCCATCTCCTCAAGTTTTGGAGGCCTTGGGAACGTTCGGTAAAAGACGCGCCCAAGAGCACTACTCGATCCAGAACATGGTGGAGAAAGTCCTTGCAGTCTATGGCGAATACCTTCCCAAATGTTTGAGAGAAAAGCAAACTTAGACAGGAATACCACGGGAAATGTCTAAGATAACAAGGGAGAGGAAGGAGGAATTCTCGTGAAACTTGTGATTACAGTGGTTGAAGACAACGATGTCGCTTTCCTGATGGAAGCGCTGATAGATAACGGATTTCAAGCCACCAGGCTAGCCAGTACAGGAGGCTTTTTGCTACAGGGAAATACAACTTTACTCATTGGCGTTCAGGATGCGCAAGTTGAGTCCGTCATTAGCGTCATCCGAGCCACATGTGCACCGCGCAAGAAAATCATTCCTCAAATGACACCCGAACTACCTACTGCGATTGGCGTTCCGGTTGAGATTGAAGCCGGCGGTGCCATCGTGTTTGTAGTTGATGTCGATCAGTTTTGGAAGCTATAGGCCAGAAAACCAGAAAAGGAGAACCAGGCCATTAGCTGTAGCATGAGCTATGATTGGGATAAAGACGTTTTTAGAACGTATGAAGAGCACACCTAAGAGAATGCCCGCGATTAAGACGGGGATGAATTGAAGCACATAGAAGTGTAGAAGTGCAAAAATAAGTGCCGCGAAGAAGATGGCCTTTTTGGTTCCGAAGCGTTCCTTCCAAAGATCCACAAGTAAGCCCCTGAAAAACAGTTCTTCGCCCAAAGGCGCCCCGAGAGTCAGGAGGAACACCATTCCGAAGGACACAAGGGGCTTATTGCTTATTAAGAGCCCCTCTACGCCCGCCCGTTCCATCAGAATCAAGTTTTGAACCAAACTAGAGTCGAAAAACTCAAGGGCCACACGAACACTGGCAAGCCCCATGACGGTGTTCACGACATAAAGACCGATTCCACTTACTATACCCCAGGCAAGATCCTTACGGTCTAGGCGATAAAATACCCCTTTACGAGCTCCAAGGATGCCACCTACAATGAAAAGCAACTGCTGCCAGGCGAGCAGGACAAGCCTGATTTCTTCAGTTTGGGGAAGAAAGCCTGCTATTAGGCCCGTAATTAGCACGGCTATGAGCACAAAGAAAACCCAAAACGCACCTGTATCTACTGACATCTCCGCCTCTACCCCCCCGTAGATGAAAGGAGCGCACCTGCGCCCCTATTAACATCATCTTCTATACTCCACCTGTCTGAAAAGTCCTTCTGTATTGTACACCCCGTAGGCTGGCGTGTGCGTAATAACTTCCCACCAATATCGATATGCTTCACCATGAAGTACATTCCAGTAAAAATTCATATCTGAATAGCCTATGATAATCCCCTCCTTTATACCACTTGTACGCACCTACAGGAGGGTCTGCCATAGTCCTGTGTTCCTAAATTCTATAATTCGGGGCCTCTTTGGTTATCTGCACATGATGAGGATGGCTCTCTTGTGTTCCTGCAGGCGTGATTCTCACAAAACGACTGTTCGCATAGAGACTTTCCAGATTAGGCGCTCCGCAGTAGCCCATTCCCGCTCTCAAGCCACCGATGAGCTGAAATATGGCATCGGTAAGCGACCCTTTAAACGGCACTCGGCCTTCAATGCCTTCTGGAACTAGTTTATTGGCATCGCTTTGGAAATAGCGATCCTTACTCCCAGATTTCATGGCTCCCAACGAACCCATTCCGCGGTACACTTTATAGCTACGGCCTTGGTAAATCTCTGTCTCACCAGGGCTTTCTTCCGTTCCTGCTAATAGACTCCCTAGCATCACGGTCTGACCACCCGCGGCCAATGCTTTTACAATATCCCCGGAATAGCGAACGCCACCATCGGCAATAATGGGGATTCCATGCTCCGCAGCAACTTGCGCACAATCCCAGATGGCGCTGAGCTGGGGCACACCAACACCTGCCACAACCCGCGTAGTGCATATTGACCCAGGGCCAATACCAACTTTGACTCCATCGGCTCCAGCCTCAATAAGTGCCTGTGTTGCTGCCCCTGTAGCTACATTCCCCGCTACGATTTCAACGAACCGGCCATAGCGGTCTTTCAGTTCGCGCACAACGGAGAGCACGCCCTTAGAATGTCCGTGGGCCGTGTCGATCACTAAAGCATCGACCCCTGCATCCACTAGGGCCGTGCTGCGCTCGATGCGATCCGGCCCGACGCCCACCGCAGCCGCAACCACAAGTCGCCCACCTTCATCTTTAGCAGAATTAGGATATTGCCTAGCTTTCTCGATATCTTTAATGGTGATGAGGCCCTTTAACGTGTAATTGTCATCAACTAGGGGAAGCTTCTCAATGCGATACTTATGTAAAACAGCTTTGGCTTGTTCCATCGTTGTATTGACCGGCGCGGTGATCAGATTTTCTTTGGTCATGACATTGCCTATGGGTTGATCCACATTCTCCTCAAAGACCAGGTCCCGATTGGTTAGGATGCCCACCAACTTGCGATCCTTGTCCACGATGGGTACACCAGAAATCCGATAACGAGCCATCAAAGCCAAGGCATCACTGATCAAGTGTTGGGGGCTGAGATAAAAGGGATCAACAATCACTCCACTTTCCGAACGCTTTACGCGATCAACTTCTCCAGCCTGTTCGTAGACGGAAAGATTTTTGTGGATTACTCCTATTCCACCTTCTCTAGCCATTGCTATAGCCATGCGTGATTCGGTAACAGTATCCATACCCGCACTAACGAGCGGCATGTTAAGTCGAATTTTTCTCGTAAACCTAGTACCGATTTGTACGTCCGATGGCAAGACTTCTGAAGCCATGGGCATCAACAATACATCATCAAATGTAATCCCCTCGCGCCCGAATTTCTCATGAAAATCCACTATGTGGCCCCCTCTTTTGTTTGGAATACACCGTTCATTTTGTGGATATTTTATCATAACCGGGGTAAATAGCAACCAAAAGCGGGGAAAAAAGCAGGAAACCTGAAAGAGGATTAGAATTAGCAACATGTGAGGAGTGAACTTAGGAGGTATTGACAGATGGATATTCGTAGAATTGCAGTACTAGGCGCTGGTCGACTTGGCCGAGGCATTGCCGAGAACGCTGCCAGCAAAGGCTATGATGTAGTACTTTTTTCACAAGGAGCCGGAGGAAAAGATGCTGTCTCGCGCATTGAAAAAAGTCTAGATCGCAAATTGGCCAAATGGGGTATTACCGAATCCGAAAAAAGACTGGTTTTGGGTCGCATTAGTTACACGCAGGATCTCAAAGAGTTGAGCAAAACAGATCTGCTCGTTGAGGCGGCCCTAGATCATCCGCAAATTAAGCAAGAATTGCTGCACGAGGCCGATCAACTGTGCCGCCCAGAAGTAATCTTCATTTCCACGAGCGCTACTATGCGCATCTCTGATTTGGCCAGAGAAATCGACCGTAGTGATATGTTGGTGGGGTTACACTTTATCCCCCCTGTCACTCAAGTGTCGGTGGCAGAACTCGTGCGTGGCGAACGTACGTCTGATGAAGCGGTAGAGACTGCCAAAACATTTGCAGCTCGTCTCGGAAAGCAGGCGGTGGAGATTGAAGAAAGCCGAGGCTTAGTCAATCCCCGCGCATTGGTGGCCATGATCAATGAAGCCGCTTACATGGTCGATGAGGGAGTCTGTGAGGCACAGGATGCCGAGCTCATTCTCAAAGAAAGCTGGGGTATGAAACAAGGTCCTCTGGAAATGGCTGACCGTCTTGGCCTAGACCTGATCCTCAATTGGATGGAACAATTACAGCAAGTGTTTGGCCCACGTTACGCCCCTTGTCCCATTCTGCGGCGTTACGTCCGGCAGGGTCGCCTCGGCGTCAAGACCAGACTAGGCTTTCTTGCTTATACTGAAGATGATTCCGTCTTTACTGAAGACAACGGCGACAAGGAGGATTAAACAACATGAACATTTTTGTACTGAACTGCGGTTCGTCATCTGTAAAATACAAATTGTATGCGATGGAAAATGAAGAGGTCTTGGCGGAAGGACGCGTGGAACGCATTGGCCAAGACAACGCTGTGATCACGCACCAATCCACGGGCAAAGAAAAGGTTTCCAAAACGATGCCAATTCTAGAGCATACTGTAGCCATCCAGGAGAGTTTGAACTTGTTAACACATGCTGAACACGGGGTCATTAAGAGCGTCAACGAAATTGACGCCATTGGTCACCGTGTGGTTCATGGTGGCGAGTCGTTCTCTGATTCTGTTCTGATTAATGACCGTACCAAGGAAATCCTGGATTCCCTGGCGGAGCTTGCTCCCCTACATAATCCAGCCAACGTCACAGGAATACGGGCAGCTGAGAAGATCATGCCTAAAAAGCCACAGGTGGCCGTCTTTGATACTGCATTTCATTCCACAATTCCGCCCCATGGTTTCTTATACGCCATACCCTATAGCGTATACCAGCGGTACAAGGTAAGACGCTATGGGTTCCATGGAACCAGCCATAAATACGTGTCGCAACGTGTGGCTGAGATGATGGGTCGCGATATTGCGGATCTGAAGATCATCTCTTGCCATCTAGGTAATGGCGCTAGCATTGCAGCCATCGCGGGAGGCAAATCTGTTGATACTTCTATGGGTTTTACCCCTCTAGAAGGTTTAATGATGGGTACCCGCAGCGGAGACATTGATCCAGGGGCCATCTTCTATATCATGAAGAAGGAAGACCTTTCGCTCCACGAAATCGACTCTATGCTCAACAAACATTCGGGCCTTTTAGGCATTGCAGGCGTTAGCGACATGCGCGACATCGAAAAGGGTATCGAAGAAGATGATAGACTATGCAAGGTAGCCTTTGATATCTACGAGTATCGCATCCGCAAGTACATTGGTTCTTATGTGGCAGCCATGAATGGGGTCGATGCAATTGTGTTCACAGCAGGCATCGGCGAGAACACACCTGCCCTGCGTAGGCAACTCGTCTCCAACCTGCCCTATTTAGGAATCACCATCGCGGAGGAACAAAACAAAAAACGCGGGGAGGACATAGAAATCTCCACGCCTGACTCGAAAGTCAAAGTCTTTGTAATACCTACCGATGAAGAACTAGTAATTGCCAGAGATACAGCAGAAATTGTTTCCTAAACAAAGCGAGGTGCCGCAAGGCACCTCTTAGTTTGTAAAACGATGACTGCCAATGGTTATCTTGGTAGGACGGCTGTGCATGAAACGATCGGATGATTGGCGAGGATTGAAAAAGAACAATGCGCCCCCTGTAGGGTCATGTCCATTTAAGGCCTCTAGTGCTGCCTTGCGGGCGCTCTCGTTAGGGGTCATATAGAAACTACCATTTTGCACCGGCTGAAACGCATTTCGCTGAAACAAAACGCCCCGCAGTGTGTTGGGAAACTGAGAACTCAACATGCGATTGATGATCACCGCCCCAACCGCCACTTGCCCAATGTAGGGTTCGCCTCGAGCTTCAGCATGTATCATCTGTGCCAGCCACTCAACCTCCTGCGCGGTTAAGGCTACGCCTGCCTGATAGTATTTTATGTGCTCCAAAGGAACCACCAATCGCTGGCCCACCCTGATCGCATCAGACTCAAGGCGGTTGAGCCTCTGCAGCTCTTCCACCGAAACGCCGTATGTAGCAGCAAGCCAATATAGGCTGTCTCCCGGTTCTACCTGATACACCGTTACGGGTTTGGATTTCACAGGAGCCGATTCTATCTGCTCAGAAGCGGCAGCAGTTGCTGTATCCACAATTGTAGCCGCAGGCATGTCCACCTGCTCATTAGCGCTATTGACAAACCCGCCCATCATGGATATCTGGAAAATGAGTAGGGCAGCCAAAGCTAGATAGCTGAAGCTTACTACATTTTCCTTCTTCTGATGTGGTTGTTCAACCATTGCGAAACCTCTTTCTAAGAATGATTGTCATGTAATTATACTAACAAAATGGTGCAGTGTCAATTTTTAGGGACAATCAGGGTGCCCATGATTGCCAACAGCTCTCAGACACGATATACTAAAAATGTGAGCATATGCTAAAGGAGGTTAGCCAGTGAGCTTCTTACGAGAACTTCTGACTCCCAAACGGGTGGTTATTTTCATCCTTATCGCTATGGGCCTGCTCTTCTTCTCGAAGCAACTGGCCACTGTCCTTTTGCCCTTTATTCTAGCTGTGACGTTTGCCATCATCTTAGAACCAATCATCACCTTTTTAGAAAAGCGTGTACGTTTGCCAAGGGGTCCTGCTGTTTTTGCCACACTCATCGCAGCAGGAGCATTGGCCGGCTACGGCATTTTCATGGTTGTCAGTCAACTGATCGGAGAATTAGTGGAACTAGCTTCATTATTGCCAGAATACCGGGAAACTATTACCAATTTAACCACAGATCTACTAGCACAATTCGAAATCTTGAATGAGAACCTTCCAAACATTATGAGCATGAACATTCAAACGAGTGTGAGAGAGTTCTTGGTCACGCTAGAAGAAGGAACCAAGGATCTAATAAACCGCGTTTTGGCCACATTTTCCGGTCTTCCAACCTTTGTCTTAGTCAGCATTATTACTCTAGTAGCCACCTTTTTTGTTGCTCGAGACAAGAACATTATTTTGAATACCTTTATGCATATGGTTCCCCCCCGCCTCCGCGACCAAGTGAGCGAATTTAGAGAGACCGTGAGTGTTGATCTTTTTGGATTCATTAAGGGTAGGTTGGTTATGCTCCTTTTGGCCACCCTTATTGCAGGTGTTGGCCTCTTTTTGATTGACGTTCGCTATTGGATATTGCTAGCCATCATCATTGGAATCATGGACAATATCCCCGTCATAGGCCCAGGAATTATCTTCACTCCCTGGGTTGCTATGAATGCTATAGGTGGAGATATTGACAGAGCCGTTTATCTGACGATCCTGTACTTCGTCATTTTCTCTTTTAGGCAGCTAGCCGAGCCGAAAATCATGGGTGACTCTGTAGGACTCCATCCCTTGATCATGCTCTTGGCTATGTACGGCGGTGTTGTCTTCTTTGGTGTCCTGGGAATTTTCATCGGCCCCGTTATTGCCATCCTAATTCGGGGCACAACAGCTTCGGGCTTATTTAAATGGCCCCCCTATTCGGAATGACAAAATTGACTCCCAAGGCCCCTGGATAAAAAGGGGCCTTTTTTTATACACTAAGGGCAGTGCCACTATGCAGACAAGGAGATGTCCGAAAATGTCGTCACTTCCATTTAGTGTCACCCTGCTCGCTATCATCACAGTACTGATTTTTCTGGGTTTGGGGCAACGAATCTTGGATAATATGCGACTCACAGATTCGGCCGCCATCGTTATCTTGCTGCTCATGATCGCGGGACATTTCTTGCCCTCCATTTCCCTAAGTCCATATTTTGCAGTGAACCTAGGTGGCTTCATCCCCTTAGGGGTAGTCATCTACCTTCTAGTCACCACCTCTAGACTAGAACAACGACGAGCCGGACTTGTCAGCGTGCTAGCCGCGCTCTCAATCATCCTCTCTGATAGACTCCTGCCCATACAACCAGGACTCTTGGATCCTATCTTTAGTGGGGGGATCTTTGCTGGTTTATTAGCCACCTTCCTCGGTCGTTCTAGACGCAGTGCCTTTATTGCCGGACTTCTTGGAGTCTTTTTGGTGGATGTGTTCAACGTCCTCCAACTGCGGTTTGAGGGGATAGAAGAGCAAATCACAATTGGCGGTGGCGGCCTGTTTTCTAGTATGGTGATCAGTGCCTTTTTGGCGGTCATTATTGCTGAAGTAATCGGTGAAATACGCGAAAAGATTCAGCTAGGAGGCGATCATGATGACTAAACATGTATCCTTACTTCTGGTATGCACTTGTCTCCTACTGGCGTTTAGCTCCGCTTCCGCAAGTGAGGATATCTGGGGGGAGTCTCTTCCTGTCGGTGAATACTTCACCTTGCTAGATCCTGAAGGCGAAGTGCTCATGGAAACTGGACGTCAAATTTACCCTCAAGACCAATACCTCAGCGCGGAAAATATCCTTTATGAAGTTGTGGAAGTGGATGAGCAAAGCAGAGTGGCCCAGACCAAATTAATCGAAGAAGTAAAGCTAGAGATCTTCTCTTGGAACAGTCTTCGACAAGAACTCGGTCTCACTGTCATCGAAGCGGCTGAGGAGGGCACAAGAGGGAAAATTGCCCTCTATCATACCCATAACGCCGAAAGCTATGTTCCCACTGATGGAACCGATAGCATTAATGGCAAAGGTGGTATTCATCATGTAGGTCGAGCCTTTGCCAACGCCCTCGATGATCTTGGTATCGAAGTTGACTATTCTGAACAGCTCCACCTTCCCCATGATCGCGGAGCCTATCGGCGTTCTCGGGAGACTGTGTTAGAACTCCTTTCAGACAATCCCGATGCCATCTTCGATGTCCACCGCGATGCAGCCCCACAGTCCGCTTACGCCATCCAGCTGGGGGATGAATGGATAACGCAAGTGCACTTTGTGGTAGGAAGGCAAAATCAAAACCTTGGGGTTAACCGCAAATATGCCCAGTCACTCAAAGCCATTGCAGATGAAATGTATCCTGGTCTGGTGAAAGGGATTTTCTATGGCAGAGGAAATTACAACCAGGATCTGAGCCCCCTGAGCCTTCTCCTAGAGGCTGGAGCGCATACCAATAGTCGACCAGCAGCAGAAAGAGGAATCAGCCTTTTTGCCGAAGTAGTGGATCATTATTTCTATGGCCCCGTGGCAGAAGCAGCCGGAACTGACCAGGGCGGAATCGCTAAACGCAGCATTTTCGGAGTCTTGGCCTTCACAGGTACTCTAGCCATCGTCATCTATGTGCTCAATGTAGGGGGATTTGGACCCGCCCGTGACCGTCTGCGGGCTTTATTCGGGCGCCGTAGGCTAAAGTGAAGGGAATTGGTGGTCTGCACGCTGGCGTCCCTTAAAAGAGCAGTAATGGGCGTAGCCAGCACGCTTGGCCAAGGCTACCGCTTCTTGCCAGCGATCACCTACATCGAAGGGAGTGTGGGCGTCGGACGCAATGGTAATAGGAATGTTCAAACGAGCAGCATCCTTAAGCAACGAAAAATGGGGATAAATCTCTCCAACGGGCTTGCGCAAGCCAGCAGTACTCACTTCAATGGCCAAACCCGCCTCTGCAATTATCTGGAGCAAGGCCATCCATTGTCCATCTAGGTTTCGCTGTGCCCGATAACCGAAAACTTTGATGACATCCAGGTGTGCTAGCACATCAAAAAGATTGGATTGTGCCATCTTCTCCATTACAATTAAATAAGCAAGGTACGCTTCATCAGCATCTCGTTCTGGCCAGCCGAGGTCAGAACCCCAGTCAAAGGACCAGTCGCCTAAAAAATGGACTGAACCCAAGACATAATCAAAGTCGTATCTTCGCAACAATGACCGTATTTCTCCTTCTCGCTTGGGGAAGTAATCCGCCTCTAAACCAACCTTTAGGGGAATCCCCGCCTGCTGTCCTGCGTTAAGCAGTGCAAGATAATCGTCTATCGAACGATGAAAGTGACGCTGGATCCAAGACGCTGAGGATGGTTCTTCCCAAAGATGCTCATAGACAGGAACGAATTCACGAAACTCGTGAGCATGCTCTGTAATTCCAATTTCAGTTATGCCCTGCAGTTCAGCTTGAACCCAAAACTGCTTTAACCACTCTAAATTATAGGGACCGCGTTCGAGATGAATATGGTAGTCGATCATGAGATGGTTAGCTCCTCTATCGTAGCCTTCGATGCAATGATTAGATCCTGTGGAGCTAGTCTAATCTGGCCCCCGCGCACTCCTGCACTTACCACTATAAAATCGAAGCTTAAAGCACTGGCATCGAGAAACGTTGGGTATTGTTTTTTCATAGCCAGAGGAGAGCAACCTCCCCTCACATATCCCGTGAGGCCAACAATCTCTTTCGTTGATACCAGATCCACTTTCTTGTTGGCTGTTATTCGCGCAACCCCTTTTAGGTTGAGTTCCTCACTTCCAGGAATACAACAAACGAACACTCCGCTTCTTTCGCCACGCAAAACCATAGTCTTAAAGACTTGCTCCGCAGGCAAGTTGAGCTCTAGAGCAACATGTTCTGCACTCAGATCCTCTTCATCGACATGGTATTCAAGCAGCTCATAGGTAATACCAAGGCTGTCCAGAAGCCTTGCTGCATTGGTCTTCTTCACGATCCCCCACACCCTTTCTTCTCAAAAACGGTTTGCCAATACATTCGACATCCCCTTGGTGCTTCCTTTGGAGTTTGCCAATCTAGTGACAGGAAAGACAGGACTTCAGTGCGAATTCACTAAAGTAGGCTTGGATCAAAAGCGCGCAACCGGATGAATACTAGGAGGGGAAACATGCTTAAATACAATTTGTGCTACATCAGACAAGGACAGCGAATCCTTTTACTCAATCGGGACTATCCCGGATGGATGGGTTGCTGGAATGGAGTAGGGGGCAAATTAGAACCCGATGAATCACCAAGGGCATCCATGTTGAGAGAGATACAGGAAGAAACCAGTCTTATCGACATAGAGATACAGTTCAAAGGCCTTAAGACTTGGTCAAATGTGGGCGGAACCGGGTTTGGCGGACTCTATCTGTATGTAGGGTACCTTGCTGAGGATAACCTTTATCCCACACCAAAAAAGACGGATGAAGGCATCCTAGACTGGAAAGACATGAACTGGATTCTTAACGAAGAGAACTTCGGGGTTGTACATAATCTTCCATTCAGTCTACGATTGGCATTCGAGAATGAGCGCTGTTATGACTGCCATAGTATTTTTGATGGTAACCAGTTGATTCAGCAGATTTCTACAGAAATAGACCCCCGAATGGAAAGTGATCGTCTGATCAGAGAACGATATCTTATGAAGTACCTCAAGCACAATGCCTAAGCTCCAGCCGCCTCACATGGAGGCGGTTTCTATTTCTACAAGAACAAAAAAAGACACCTGTTAGGTGTCAAAAAATGGCTCCCCGGGTTGGACTCGAACCAACAACCCTTCGGTTAACAGCCGAATGCTCTGCCATTGAGCTACCGAGGAGCGAAAGTCTCCAATGCAACACCGGAAGGTCACAGCATCGCATAAGAGGAAAAATAATCTTGGCAGCGAGTTACTCTCCCACCACGAGATGTGGCAGTACCATCACCGCTGAAGGGCTTAACTACTGTGTTCGGTATGGGAACAGGT
>DHNI01000045.1:0-5906 GCA_002409455.1 Firmicutes bacterium UBA5420
ATACAAGGCCAGAAACCATGGAAAGGAGGCACTTCCCATAATAGACACATTTAGACTCTTAACAGGCCGCGGAAACCTCGACTCGCATAGTAGGATCCTGCTCCATTGTGGTATACAAAGACGGTATCGTAGCGACGATCACAAAAGAGAGCCCCGCCGAGTTTTCTGATATTAGAAGGGGTTTTCACCCAGCTTGACGTCTTTGTATCAAAACTTCCAAGTTTCTGCAATTGACGATATTGCTCTTCCGTCAGCAACTCAATGCCCATAGACGCCGCCAGATCAATAGCGCTGTTCTCTGGTTTATGCTCTTTTCTTGATTCAAGCGCTTCCCGATCATAACAGATACTTCTGCGTCCCTTTGGACTTTCCACTGAACAATCACAAAAAAGATATTCGCCTGTCCCGTTGTCAAAGCCAATAACATCCGGTTCACCACCCGTTATTTCCATCTCGTTAAGCGAACGCAGCTTTTCTGCATCTACTTCCAATTTTGCTTGTACTTTATCCCACTTAAGATCTTGATGTCGGTTCATATTTTTCGTAAAGCGGGTTTCTAATATTGCGAGCAGTTCTTCACTCCGCTGCAATGACAACTCCTGGTTTTCACTTTTCATATTAATACACCCCCTAAAATGGAACTTTCGGGCTACAATCCCGCCACAGTTGATATTGCGCTATTAGTGACACTTCTTTGCTCAGTACTTTTTTGTTTCATTATATACTCATTTGCTTAGTTTGTAAATGTTTTGACGGGTCAAGCTTGACGTAATTTTTCCAAGAAACATACTTGACAAAGCATCGCCTATAGCATATTCTCGTTTTTGACACTTTAAACGCAATAAACGCCCAAAGAGCCGGTTGCAGTGGCACTTTAGGCGTTTTGCTTTTTTCAAAAAGTTGCGTATCTTTTTTAGCTTTTTGTGTCCTTGAATATTTTTTCCATCTGTTTCTGAGTGACGATTTCATAGTCGGTTCTAAAGCCAGAGGCATGATGAAGAGCGTCCGTGAAATCTGTTCTTGTGTAGGTAGGGATATAGCCTTCTCCGGGGGCTTTTAAAAAATTCATTTCCCTAAGTTGCGTTATGATTTCTGTGCTAGTGAATTCGTTTCCTAATTCTTTCTCTAAATACCGGAATAGAGTCAATGCCAAAAAACATGTTGTGAAGTGCGCTTTAATTCGTTCTTTCCGGCTTAGATAGACTGGCCTTGCTTCGAAATCCGTCTTCAATAAGCGGAAGCATTCTTCTATCTTCCAACGCTGCTGGTTGATCCTCGCAATGGCCGGAGCCCCATCCTCTAGGTTCGTACACACTGCATAAAAACCGTCAAAGGCTTCTTCTCGAGCGATTAGTGTATCATCAATGCGATAGACTTCTTTCTTTGCAACTTCACCATTAGCAGTCACACTGGTTTTGGTTATGAACCGCTTATAGTCGTTCTGGCGGTGCTTTTTAAGACTTGCTGTATCTTGATCCACTACCTTAGTGGCACGGTCGATCTGCCCTTGCCGAATCTTCCGCTGGTAGTCCTTGTATTTCAACGAGAACGTGACAATTAAATGCTGCTCTAAGCCATCTTCTTTGATCCAGCGCTCTTTGTAAAACACTGCGTTTTTGTATTTCTCTTTTAGTTCCTCCGATTCTTCAATCTTGCTAAGATCAAACGTCCCGGGAGCCCCTTCCAGAGACCACCCTTCCTTCGCCAGTGCCCACTGCTTTAGGTGCCTTTTTAGCATTTTAACGGACTGAGTCGTAATAAAGGCCCTGCCATCTCTATCATTGAATTTGCGGTTTGCTGTGGATGAAAGCCCGGCATCGGTACAGACAATGAATTTTGAGAGGGGAAAATCATTCAAGATCTTCTTCTCCAGTGGTTGGAGTGTCGTTTGTTCGTTCTGATTACCAGGATCAAGACTGAATGCCAGTGGAATGCCGTCTCCATCTATGAATAGCCCCATTTGAACAATGGGATTGGGTCGGTGTTCCTTCGAGGGGCCATATTGCTTGTCGTCTTCTTCTTGCTCAATTTCGAAATAATAGTTTGTACAATCATAATAAAGAATCGTATCGTTTCTCCTTGTCATTTTTCGACTGTTTTTGTAAACCTCGGCTTGGATGAAATCGCTCTCGGAGGCAATTATTGATAGAGCCCTATAGATGTGTTGTAGTTCAAACTTAGGGGGTTCAAGGAGCTGTCTGGAGAGCTCAAATGTGTTTAGCTTAGAAGAGGGGAAAAGGATTCTGCCATAGATTAATCGCGAAAGAATTGCGTCCAGGTCATAGGTGAACTTATGTTTTTCGGAAATAGTCTTGCAAATTTTATGGATTTTCAATCTGTAATAAAGCTGCTGAAAAAACAGATAGCCGCCGTTAAAGGAACGTTTCTCGTTCTTCTCGATTTGTCTGGATTGTCGAAACGTAAGTAGGACGGGTCTCGTCTCTTCCTGCTCTTTTTTATTGAGTTCAGCCACATAGTTTCGTGCCCATTCTTCGGGATCGCCCCCATTGAGCTTCTCCTGCAGCTCCGCTTCGGTGCCAAGTTTCTCTACAATTTCGGTCTTTTCTTTGCCGTTAATGTAAGCAGTCTTAATCACATAGTATGAGGCGGAATTCTTTGAACGCGATATACTTAATCTCAAGATGAACCCCTCCTAATACAGTTATCATACCACATCGCGCAAAGTTACGCAACTAAAATTTATCAAATTTGACAAAAAAATAAGCCCCCAAAGGGACTTTCAAAGGTTTTTGCTTTATCCAAGTGTCAAAGACCCGAGTTGATATTGCGCTATTAGTGACACTTCTTTGCTCAGTACTTTTTTATTTCATTATATACTCATTTGCTTAGTTTGTAAATGTTTTGACGGGTCAAGCTTGACGTAATTTTTCCAAGAAACATACTTGACAAAGCATCGCCTATAGCATATTCTAAGTTCAATAGAAAATAGCCATGACCAAGGAGTAGTAGACGTACGGACATTCCTTCAGAGAGCTTTTGATTGGTGAGAAAAAAGCAGGAAAAGAGTGCGATGAATTCCCCTTGAGAGCTGCACACTGAATGGTGCCTGACGATGTAGTCACCTTGTAGGTTGTGCCGGAATCCTGCCGTTATCCTGGAGAGGCAATGATAGTTGCCTACTGAGGTTGTGTTTTTGCACAACGAAAACAAGGTGGTACCGCGAGTGAATTCTCGCCCCTGTTCTGTACAGGTGGCGAGTTTTTTTATACCTAATTTGCTGGGCCACCGAGAAAAATGTAAGGAGGCAAAAAGGTGAGAAAAAGAACAAGCACACATGTCGTATTGGCTTTGGCCGTAGTAATCGGGGTCTTAGCTGGGTTTCCCCAACGATTTGAGGCCGCAGGTGACAGAAATTCCATTGGCATTATTCAGTATGTGGAGCATCAAGCACTGGACGCCTCCCGAGAAGGATTTTTAGCTGCTTTGGCTGCAAACGGGTATCTAGATGGTGAAAGCATAGATGTAGACTACCAGAACGCCCAAGGTGATGCCTCGAACTTATCGACCATTAGCGATCGTTTTGTTGGCAGGAAAGTCGATTTGGTCTTGGCTATTGCCACGCCAGCGGCCCAATCCATTGCCTCGAAAACTACGGAGATTCCTATTTTAGGAACCGCTATTACCGACTATGTCGTAGCCAGATTGGTGGATTCAAATGAACACCCAGGAGGTAATATCAGTGGAACAACAGACATGAATCCTGTCAAAGAGCAGATTGATCTTATCGTTACATTGGTTCCAGATGTTCAGACGGTTGGGCTACTTTATACTTCCAGCGAAGACAATTCCACCCTACAAGCCCGTTTAGCAAAAGAAGCTATTTTGGCTCTGGGGCTTGATTATATAGAAGTCACTATTTCTAGCTCAAGCGAAGTCCAGCAGGCAACGCAATCCATTGTGCGGCGCGTAGATGCCATCTATATTCCTACCGATAACATTTTTGCCTCAGCCATGCCCATTGTGTATGGGGTTGTATCGCAAAGTAAAACTCCTGTTATTGTTGGGGAAACGGGGATGGCCAGAGCTGGTGGCGTCGCAACGCTAGGTATCAACTATTACGATCTAGGATACCAAACGGGAGAAATGGCTGTGCGGGTACTAGAAGGCGAAAGCCCTGCAAGCATGCCTATTGAAGGTGCGAAGGGGTTTGATTATGCCATCAATGGCGAGATGGCCAAAGAAATTGGCTTAGAGATTCCGGCTCATCTCCTTGACTATGTGATAGATGCAAATTAAGGAAAGAAGTGGGTGCCATGCTACAAATTATCCTTGGTGCTGTGATGTTGGGCCTGCTGTGGGCGTTAATGGCTATGGGCGTTTATATAACCTATCGTATTTTGGATATTGCTGATCTGACGGTAGATGGTAGTATTACCCTGGGGGCTGCCATTGCAGCCCAAGGAATCTATCTAGGGCTCAATCCCTTTATCGCAACACTCCTTGCTGTTTTCGGGGGAATGGTAGCAGGCCTTATCACTGGCCTGCTCCATACCCAGCTGAAAATCCCGCCTCTTTTGTCGGGTATTCTGACTATGATCGGGCTTTACTCGATTAACCTTAGAATTATGGGCAGAGCCAATCTGTCGCTCTTACGGATGAAAACAGTGTACTCTTACTTTACAGCTTGGGGTGCTAGTCAACTCGTATCAATCCTTAGCTTTGCCGTTCTCTGTGTCCTTGGAATAGTAGCTTTTCTCTGGTGGTTTTTCGGCACCGAAATGGGGTATGCCCTCCGCTCTACCGGCGATAATCCCCAAATGGCCAGAGCTCAGGGGGTTAATACAAAAAGCATGATTATGCTAGGTCTGATCCTAAGTAATGGTCTGGTAGCCCTAAGTGGGGCTTTAATCGCCCAACAGCAAGCATATGCTGATGTGCAAATGGGAACAGGGGCCATTGTTATAGGATTAGCATCAGTCATTATCGGTGAGGTTCTCTTTGGTACGCGGAACTTCTTCAATTGCTTGATTTCGTTGGTTCTTGGGGCCATCACCTATCGCGTGATTATTGCGCTAGTTTTAGAGTTGGGGATGCCAGCCCATGATCTAAAGCTTTTCACCGCTATTACTGTGGCTATCGCTTTGGCCTTGCCTGTTTTTAGGTTATATCTCAATCCCATTGTAAAAAGTGCAAAGGGGGGAGCATAATGCTGGCTATTCAGGGGGTTCGTAAGAGCTTTCATCTAGGAACTGTCAATGAGAAAATAGCTCTTTCCAACCTTAATCTCCAGCTAAAGAAGGGCGATTATGTTACTGTAATTGGAGGCAATGGATCCGGGAAATCCACCTTGCTAAACTGTATCGCTGGGGTGTATGGAGTTGAACAGGGAGAGATTGTAGTTGATGATCAAAATGTTACGAAGTGTTCTGAACACAGGCGGGCCAAATTTCTAGGTCGCGTGTTTCAGGATCCCATGGTGGGCACTAGTGCTCAGATGAGTATCGAAGAGAACTTGGCTATCGCCCTTAGGCGTGGTCAAAGGAGAAGGTTGACATGGGGGATTTCTGCCGCAGAAAGGAGTCTGTTTAAAAAAGCGTTAGGTATGCTTGATTTGGGCTTAGATGAGCGTCTGAAAACCAAAGCTGGGCTCCTATCGGGTGGTCAGCGCCAGGCACTTACTCTGCTCATGGCCACGTTGCGAAAGCCTAAAGTTCTTCTCCTTGATGAGCACACAGCCGCTCTTGATCCCAAAACAGCTTCTAAGGTTCTGGAAATAACAGACCGTATGATACACGAACATGAACTGACAACCCTAATGATTACCCATAATATGCAGGACGCCATTACCTATGGTAACCGTTTGATCATGATGCATGATGGTTCTATTATCCTTGACATTAAAGGAGAGGCTAAACAAAAACTCACTGTGGAACACTTGGTAAGCC
>DHNI01000045.1:6150-19834 GCA_002409455.1 Firmicutes bacterium UBA5420
TGTGTGAGGGACAGTCCCTCGATCAGTTTGACGAATTTCGAATTGTGTGAGGGCGAGTAGAGGAAAGCCTTCGCCTGCGGGATTGTGCTCTACCTCCCTGATAGAACCGTGCTTGCGGTTTTTCTGCACGGTTTTATCCTCCGCTACCTCGAGTTTGAATTTTGCTAGTCTCTTTTTGAGTGATTCATAGAACATCTGAGCATCACTCTCGTACGGAAAACAGCAAGCAGAATCGTCAGCTATCTCATCATGTACGCTTGTCCCTTGCATTGGACTTTGACAATCTCTCGCGTTAAGGCACGTGAGGAAGGAAAAGGACATTCTTTTGGACCCTGCCTAATTCTGCCCAATGGGCTGCTGGTTTTTGCCCCGTCTACACATAAGAAAAGACCACAACATCGTTGCAATCTTCATTTGTGTATGGTGCGCCACAGGACGTACACGGACACAACTACCTACGACCCACTTGCATGCGGAGCTATCCGATATCACTCATGAAGACGATGAGCCTTCCTATAAGCGAGGGGTGATATACCTTCGATATGTTTAAATGCGGTCGAAAAGTGGGCACTATTCACAAACCCGCATTGCCTGGCCACTTTTTCCATGGGCACCTTGGTTTTCACCAACATTTCGCACGCTCTGCTATGCCTACACTCCATAATATATTGATAGGGAGTCTTTCCAGCTACTTTAGGAAAGATCTTCTGCAGATATGATGGACTGACGAAAATAGCATCACTAACATCCTTAATGGTAATGTTACTGGTGTAATATGTCTCAATATACTTACAGGCCTTCTTTACAATATCTTCTACATTAGGTTGGGATCCGCCCCTCCATTTCGATGTAGGTTTGGCATCGCGAATTAGCTGAACGGCCACACAGTTCTCCAGACTATTCACCATAAACTGGCTCCCATCGCCGTGGTGCACTACTTCGTGAATTAGCGCTTCTAGGGCTTCTAAAAGCCAATGACTGTACCTAGTGTCTAACATCTTGAACTGCAGTTTTCCGACGCCGCCGAGCTCCTGATGCACCTCGGCGATGAACTCCGGGAGCACACAGACAGTCATGTATCTTGCCGAATGCTGCCTATTGCCAAAATGTACAAGGATGTGATCCCCTGGCGCTAGACAAATGATACTTCCCTTCTTGAATTGATATTGTTTCTGGTTTATGGTCGCCAAAGGCGGCGTCTCAAAGCAGATTATGAAGTGATACTCCTCCACATCCATGGTCTGATCGAAGACATAAGCCTCGGGAAGAAATATGGCCATGTGCTTGGAGAAAATGGATCTGGAACGGCTATGAATATTCGGGGGAATCTTTCGAACGAAATAGTCAAAATTACGCATGCCTTCCACCCTTCCAATAGTGTGGGTTATGAAAGGAGTTCTGCGCTGTACCAGGAACTCCTTTTTCCCCACTATCGGTCTCACCTCTCACCTATGGAAAAAATCAATACATGGTTTCTTATAAAAAAAAGGATAGACTTTGAAAGTAAATCGCGAACTCAATCTGTTATCATAATCCTAATGCTTGGCGATCAAACCCGCCAATAGGCCAATGATCTTAAAACGTGAGGAGTAGATCATGATGAGGAAAATGACATCTTTAGTAGTGGTGTGCTTATTAGTGTTGGTCGTTATTTTGTCCGTGGGAAAAGGCCGATTTGCGAATGCACAAAAGGTTGGCGCAATAATAGGCGCTTCCTATTCGCATACGCTCCCTGCTAGTTTTCCTCGGGAACTTCAGCCCCTCCTTGCTGGGGCTGAGATTTATGTAATGGAAAATCCAGCGAGTAATGGTCTGGAAGTCGTGTATGTAAGTGATGATGATCATGATACCTTATATGACTCATATGAGAATGCCCTTAAGGATGCAAGCAATTTTGATCTCGAAGAAACGGAAAATGCTTATTTCATTTCTGCAATGATGGATGGTGTGGCTTATTCAATCATGCTGAGTGAAGATGCAATGGATCTAAATCCGCACTATGAGGGAAAGACTGTTGTTTATATCATTCTAACCGGACTGGAGGATATTGGTCGCGAACAAGAGATGCCCGTGGGAGAGGGAAAAGCATGGCCCTTTGAAGATCTGCATGGAGTTCCCGAGCTTAAGGGCCACATTGATAAGATTCTGCAAGAAGATGGGGTTATCTGGCTAGAGATGATTGTTGTGGATACTAGTGTAGTTTACAGCTACATCGATGAGCTGGTGGATGCGGGATTTTACCTTGATGGAGATCCATCCGTAGGCAGCGACTATTTGCAGTTTCTTGCCTTCAGAGATGGTAGCATGCTGAACTTTGCATATGACCCTGAAGAAGGCTCTGTTTACCTTGAGTTTCTTAAATAGGATCGACATTTGAGTTTGGAGGTAGAGATCATGAAACGAAAAGTCTGGGTTTTGACAGTTCTCGTATGGTTGTCTTTCTGCTGTATACCCTGTGAGGCTTCTGCCTCTGAAAAGACGCCCTTTTCTCTGGATCCCCCTGAGAACTTGGCTGTGGAGGTAAAGTATGACCAGAACAATTGGGCCTACTTTGCCATTACTTTAGATGTGCCAGAGAGTGTTCAGGAGATAAATGATAACCTCAGTGAGGACTTCCAGCACTATTCAGGCGTTAACGCCCAACCGATCAGGATACGATTCGATGCTAGGTATGGAGCCTATGATTGGAATCAAGGTCCTTCACTATACAGTTTCAATGAAATGACAGTGGATGATCTCTTAGGCGGCAATATCTACAAGTATTATCCATATGAGGAGAAAGATGTTGCAGGAGGCATCAACGTAGAGGCAGAAATTTACTCCTTTCAGGCCTATTTTTATTCTGCTTGGGGCAATATCAACAACTTCATCAATAAAGAAGTGAGATCGCCCTATTCTAATCTGGTCTCCTTAGGCAATCCATCGGAATACCGAGGCGCCTCTGCATGGGCAAAACCAGGTCTTGATAAAGCACTTGGCTATGGCTTTATTACAGATAGAATTCGGGATAATATGTCTGGCTTCATTACAAGAGAGGAGTTTGCCGAACTCGCAGTTCAGCTCTATGAATTATATACAGGAAAGCAAGCACAAGCGGCTCCCACTTCAACCTTTACAGACACCGAAAATCCAAAAGTACTCAAAGCACACGCCTTAGGCATCGTTGTTGGAATAGGTCAGGGCAAGTTTGCACCGGAGGTTTTGATCAACCGCGAACAAATGGCCGCCATGCTCTACCGCGCAGTAGAGACATTGGATCCAGATGCAGACATGTCAGTGATAGATGCACCTAGCTTTGCAGACGAAAAGAAAATCGCTCCATATTTTGTGACCAACGTCAAATTTGTAGCAAAACACGGTTTTCTAGGTGACATCGGAAATAATCAATTCGCCCCAAAAGCATCGTCTACCCGCGAACAAGCTGTTGTAGCTGCGGTAGAGATCTACGAGAAGTATGCAGGAGTAACAGATTAGCTTACCCTATACGCTGCGGAGCACTATAAATATTCATCCGCCTGCCTCTAACAAAACCGCAGAGCGTCAGGTTATGCGCGCGGGCTAGTTCTACCGACTGATCGGTAGGCGGCGATTTCGATATAACGATAGAAATTCCTGTATTAATGGCCTTTTGAGCCATATATTTAGGAACTCGTCCACTGGTGATCATATATACTTGTGTTAGATCCCACTCCTCCAAAAGGGCCTTGCCCAAAGCCTTGTCTCCGGCGTTATGGCGCCCGAGATCTTCCATGAAGATCCTCTCCCCATTGCTATGATGTAGTGCACAATTATGCACCCCACCAGTATCAGAAAACAGATGGGATTGGCTGTGGAAAGCCCCAACAGCCTCGAAAATGTCTTGGGCACGCAGATGAAGGTTTTCTTGTAATGGGGCTACCCCAGCCTGCGTGTTTGCGCTCAGCACAACATCGGCCCGATGCTTGGTGATTTGAAGTTCTTTCACATCCCCTTTTCTGCGGATTACCCCTTCCGCAAAAAGATGACCATAGATCAAACACTCTAGATCCCTCGGTGTGCAAAGCAGGTTAACAAAATGCTTACCATCTAGATAAAGAGCAAGCTCATACTCAACAATGACTTGATCATGCACCACACTTACCTTATCTTCCTCGACTCTAATAATCTCAAACCCCTTGCTAACCTCCATCGTCCGTCATCCTCTCAAAGCCAGTGCGCTGGCAAAACTCTGCATATTCTTCGGGAGTATTCAAGTTCGTAAAGGCGCGCCAACCCGGAAGAAAGGGGGCTGCACTTTCTTCGGGAATCACCAAGGCATCAATTTTTCTGGTGAAACGTTGCACCGAATATCGCTGGGCAGCCAGTTCATCCTCCAAAACCCTTAGCGCCGATCGGCAATAAAAAGAATGGAAAATCTCCAGGTGTTCACCGCACTTTGTAACGCAGGCATCATAGCTGCCCTTGGCCATTTCCCCCATCATATAATCTATATAGGGAATCTCCACATAAGGCATATCACAGGCAATCACGAAGACCGCCTCACTTTGAGCGCTATGAAGCGCCGAGTGAATACCTCCTAAGGGGCCGATATCCTTGTAAATATCCTGGATCACCCGTACATCGACTTCTTCGTACAGTGCAGGGGTCTTGCTCGACACCATAATGTCAGAAAAGCGCGTTCCCAAAAGTCCAATCAAGTGCTGCACAATGGATCGATCTTGCATCTGCAAAAGTTGCTTATCAAAACCCATGCGGGTGGATTTACCACCCGCAAGGATAACTGCACTGCCAAACTTAGGCATCGGACGAGGCCCTAGCAACTTTTACAGCACAGACTTTATACTCAGGGGTCATACTAATGGAATCTACCTCACCGCTTGTGAGTATATTCGCAGCTCCATCAGCAAAGTGGAAAGGCATGAAGAGCACGCCTTCTGGCACTCGCTGTGTAACCCGAGCCTCTGTCTCAATTTCGCCTCTCCTAGAGGCAACTTTCACCCTTCCACCCTGATCTAAACCATGTTTGGCGGCATCGACGGGGTTGATCTCTATAAACGAGCGCCCCTCGATCTCCATCAACTCTTCATTCTTTCCGGTCATGGTTGGGGTATTATAATGATAGAGCAACCTTCCGGTCGAAAGAAGCATGGGATAATTGTCGTCAGGCACTTCCCCTGAGGGAATATGTGGCGATGGTCTAAACAGAGCCCGCTCTCCCCGGGAGAATTTGCCCACATGCAAAATGGGAGTACCGGGATGATCAAAGGTCGGGCAAGGCCACTGAACCTGCTCTTGCTCTAGACGTTCATAGCTGATGCCTCCAAAAGAAGGTGTAAGCTTTGCGATCTCGTCCATGATTTCCTTAGCTGAGTTAAACCCAGGATCAACACCAAACCGACGCATGATCTCTGCCAGAATGGCCCAATCTTCTCGGCTTTCACCTGGTCCTTCCACAGCCTTACGTACCCTTTGCACCCTACGCTCGGTATTGGTAAAGGTACCTTCCTTCTCGGCAAAACATGTGGCAGGAAGAACCACGTCTGCAAGCTCCGCGGTCTCTGTGAGGAAGATATCTTGCACCACCAAAAAGTCGAGATTTCTCAGAGCCTTCTCCACATGGTTTGTATTGGGATCACTGAGCATGGGATTTTCGCCCATAATGTAAATGGCACGCATGTCACCGCTCACGGCCCCATCCATAGCTTCAATACTGGTGAGACCAGGATTTGATGACAACTCCACACCCCAGCCTTTAGAGAACGTAGCCCGTATCTCGGGATCAGAGACCTTCTGATAGCCAGAATACATGGCTGGTATAGCTCCCATGTCACAAGCACCTTGCACATTGTTCTGGCCGCGCAAGGGGTTGACGCCAGCACCAACCTTACCCACATTGCCACAGAGAAGGGCCAAATTCGAGATGGACATAACGCCCGAGGTGCCCGAAGAATGCTCTGTCACACCTAGGCAGTAATAGATGGGAGCGCGCTTGCCGCTAGCATAAAGTCTGGCGGCTGCCTTAATATCTTCTGGATCAACACCGCAAATCTCGCCGGCTTTTTCTGGTGTGTAATCTTTAACAATATCCCACAGTTCGTCAAAGCCCTCAGTCTGGTTTTCCACATAGTGCTTATCCATCAAACCCTCGGTAATAATTGTGTGCATCATACCATTTAGAAGAGCAATATTCGTGCCCGGCGTAAGCTGTAGGTGTACGACCGCTTCTTTAGCCAAATCAATCACTCTCGGATCGGCCACAATCAGCTTGGCACCGCGTTTCCGCGCTTGACGAATTTGGGTGCCCATCACTGGATGTGCCTCCGTTGGATTGGATCCGATCAAGAAAATGACATCGGCATCCACGACTTCCGCGACGGAATTTGTCATGGCTCCGCTACCTAACGTGATGGCTAGACCAGCCACCGTAGGAGCGTGTCAGACACGGGCACAATTGTCTACGTTGTTAGTGCCAATCGCCGCCCTCATCATCTTCATAAACGCATAATTGTCCTCATTCGTAGTCCGCGAAGACGAAAAACCCGCAATGGCATCAGGGCCACTTTCAGCCTTGATTCTCTGTAGATTATCTACAACACAATCCAGGGCTTCATCCCAGCTTGCAGGCTCTAAGACACCATCCTTGCGAATTAGTGGTGTGGTAAGCCGGTCAGGATGATCAATGAACTTATAGGCAAATTTGCCCTTCACACATAAAAGTCCCTTATTAGAGTGGCCGTCAGCGGGCTCGACCCCAACAACCTTACCCTTTTTCACAACCAAGTCCATCTGACAACCTACAGCACAATAGGAGCAAGTCGTGCGAGTCTTTGTAACTTCCCAAGCCCGATAGTGCTTGCTCGACTTCGTTGACAAGGCGCCTGTGGGACAGACCGACACACAGTTGCCGCAGGATACACAGTTACTATCAATAAAGAGCTCGTTAAAGGGCATGCCTACCACCGTGTCAATCCCCCGACCATTAAGGCTTAGGGTATGGTTATTCTGGCGTTCATTGCAAACCCTCACACATCTGCGACAGAGAATACATTTATGGGGATCATAGTCAAAAAACTTGTTGGACTCATCTTTTTCCCAATCGCGAGCCTCAACCTTAAAGCGGGGCTCATTTACGCCATAATCTAGAGCATATTGGTAGAGCTTACACTGCCCTGTATCAGAACAAGAAAAACAATCTATATGATGGTCTGCAAGGAGCATTTCGATAATGAAGCGCCGCCAAGCATAAATCTTCTCGTTCATGGTGACCACTTCCATGCCTTCATCGCACATAGTGGCACAAGAAACCTTCAGATCCCGGGCCCCTTTGACCTCGACCACGCACATGCGGCAGGATCCTTCCGGAGCAAGATGCTTGAGATAGCAAAGGGTGGGTATTTCAACACCGGTAAGCTCGCAAGCTTCCAGGATCGTCGTGCCTTCTTTAACTTGTAGTCGTTGACCATCTATGGTTACGTTTAACATCTGCAAATCACATCTCCTTTCTATTATCGTTTAATAATGGAATCAAACGGACAGGCTTCCATGCACGCCCCACACTTGATACATAGATCTTGGTCAATGACGTAGGGTGTCTTGCGATCACCACTAATGCACTGAACAGGGCAAACCTTAGCACAGATGCCACAACGCTTACATTTCTCAGGAATAATATAATACTGGAAGAGAGCAGTACATACGCCAGCTCGGCACTTCTTGTCACGCACATGCTCCTCATATTCTTCACGGAAATAGCGCATCGTGCTCAACACAGGATTCGGAGCAGTCTGTCCGAGGCCGCAGAGGGACGCTGCTTTGATGTTTTTCCCAAGCTCCTCGAGTTTCTCCAAATCTCCTGCTTCGCCTTTTCCTTCGACAATTCTGTTTAACATATCCAGCATCACAGTTGTTCCCACTCTGCAGGGGGGACATTTCCCGCAGGATTCCTCCTGGGTAAAATCGAGGAAAAAGCGAGCTAAGTCTACCATACACGTGTCTTCTGCCATGATAATTAAGCCGCCAGAACCCATAATAGTACCCAGTTTGGCGAGGTTATCATAGTCAATTGGTGTATCGAGATATTCTGCGGGAATGCAGCCACCTGAAGGTCCGCCGGTCTGTGCCCCTTTAAAGCGTTTGCCTTCGGGTACACCTCCGCCAATGTCATAGATCACTTCACGTAGGGTGGTACCCATCGGAATCTCAGCAAGACCAATGTTGTTGATTTCTCCAGCTAGGGCAAACACTTTAGTTCCCTTACTATTATCGGAACCAATGCTACCAAACCAACCAGAACCCTTGTTAATAATGGGAGCTATATTGGCAAAGGTCTCCACATTGTTGATAATTGTGGGTTTGCCCCACAGCCCTGAAACAGCTGGGTATGGCGGGCGTAGCCTTGGTTCACCTCGCTCACCTTCAATCGAAGCCAATAAAGCGGTCTCCTCGCCACATACAAAGGCACCGGCACCAAGACGGACTTCCAGATCAAACTCGAAGTCAGTGCCAAAAATGTTTTTTCCTAGAAGACCCTGCTCTTTTGCCTGGGAAATGGCAAGATTCAAGCGCTTTACTGCGATCGGGTACTCTGCCCGGCAATAGACATATCCCTTATTAGCACCAATGGCATAGGCGCCAATGGCCATACCTTCTACCACGCTATGGGGATCACCCTCTAAGATACTACGATCCATAAAGGCACCTGGATCACCTTCGTCGGCGTTACAGACAATGTATTTCTGCCCTGGGGGTTGTTTATGGGCGAAGTCCCACTTCGTTCCGGTAGAAAACCCGCCGCCACCCCTTCCCCTCAGACCAGATTTCTTGATCTCTTCGATCACCTCTGCCGGGGTCATCTCTGTCAATACTTTGGCTAAAGACCGGTAGCCGTCGCGCACGGTGTATTCGCCGAGGGATTCAGGATTGATCACCCCGCAGTTACGTAGGGCAATGCGCACTTGGTGCTTAAAAAACGGCACCTCATTATAATCTACGATCTGGGCCTCGGCTTGCAGTTCTTCAGCAAGCATGCCCCCACCGTTCACAGCCCACTGGCTGACGGCCTTACCGCCCTCAATGTGCTGGGCTACGATTTCCCGGGCTTTTTCTGGATCGACATGACCATAAAGGACTTTTTGGCTACCAGGCAAGTTCACTTCAGCTAATGGTTCTTGGGCACAAAAGCCAATGCAACCGGTTTGGGCTACCACAACATCCTCAATATTGCGTTTCTTAAGCTCGTCACAGATGGCATCGTAGACGTCTTGAGCACCCGCAGCTATGCCGCATGTTCCCATACCAACAAATATTTGAGCCCGCGTCGTTGCTTCTTGTTGACGCAAGCGTTCTTCTTGCCGCTCTTGAAACTCCTTTAAATCTTGTAACGTTCTAATCATTGATGTTCACCTCCATTCACCTTCACTACTCGTATTGTTTGATAATTTCTACAGCTTTTTCGGCGTTCATCAGCCCATACGCTTTCTGGTTGATAGTCATTACAGGAGCGAGACTGCACGCGCCAAGACAGCGCACGGCGGCTAGAGAGAACTTGCCATCCTTTGTGGTCTCCCCAGCTTTAATGCCCAGCTCCTCTTCTAAACCGCTAATCACGGCTGGAGCCCCCTTCACATAGCAGGCGGTTCCGTTACAAACGGCAATCTGATACTTTCCCTTAGGCTCCACGGTAAAATGATGATAGAAAGAAACAACACCATACACCTTATTAAGGGGAACGTGCAACCCTTCGGCCACCGCCTCCTGCACATCCCGGGGTAGATAACCCATTATTTCTTGCGCTTTGTGGAGCACTTCGATGAGAGCGGATTCTTGACCCCGGTAGGCTTCGATGACTTCTGCTAACTCCTCCCGGGCTGTTTTACAATTACATTTCCCCATATTTACCTCCTGTGGAACTATTTTTGTGTTTTTTATTACACAGTATTCTATCTTAATTAGGCATTAAGATAGATATTCCTTTGGGTGGTTCTGGATCTTTCTTAGCCTAATTCATCAAAAAACGACGCAGCGCTGTGAGGATGCACGGAAAAGTTCTTCCGGCGGGAGTTCATAGCGGCAATGGCCTCAAGATACGCTTTTCGTATTTCCGCTAGGCTCAGTTCCAAACCTGTTTGCCTAAAAGCCTCAAGTAGCAAGCGGCCGCTGAAGGCCTTCGCAGGTGTAAACGGCGGATCATAGGTGAGAGTGTAAGCTAGAATTTGCCCTAGATCGGCCTCCCATTCCCCCCTTATGGGCTTGTCCTCAAAATCCACACCGAAGCACGTATCTTTAGACCACAAGAAATTCCGCAAGTTGCAATCCCCCCGCAAAGACCCAGTGATGCGATGATAGTCAGCAAGCCACACTGCTAACGCTCTTGCCTGTTCCAAGGTCAGCGCATCAACAAGATCAGCGTAGGTTGGACCTGAAATGTACTCAAGCTTAAGGATGCCTTCGCCTTTACCCAAAAGGGCAGGAACGGCCAGCCCCGCCCGGTGCAATTGCTCTAAAGCGAAAGCTTCGCGGGAGAGTGCTGCAGGATCAACATGCTGTTTGATTACGATTCCGTCTTCTAACGTGACGATGTTCTTCTTCGATCGAAATCTCATCTTCTCAACCTTACCTCGATTGTACTGTGCTTTTTATAACCATCTAGCTCCTGAACAACGCCCACTAGGGCATTTGTTAAGATGCTCTGCACAAAGGGTACCATGGGAATGGAAACACCATTGATCACAAGTTCTATCGCCTGCGAATCTAAGACGCAATCAGCTCTTTGTGCTTCTTGTCGGGCGATCCGCCCCGCAAGTTCGCGACATGTGTATCCACATTGGGAGCAGCACTCTGGATCAAAATTAGGGAGTGGTTCAAAAGCGCGCTCTTCGACAAAGTCAACGAGTGCTGCAGGATTTTCTAGGGCGTTAAAAACAGGTAGACCCAAAAGCTCGGCTGAACCTTCGTTAGCCAAGACACCCGAAGTCGCCACAACACGCCCATCCAATCTTTCTTTCACCTCGTCTAGACCATGTGCCGTAATGATCCGCGGACAATTACAATCTGCCACACCCTCTAGAATCACAAAATCATGATCATAGTGTCTTAGAATTTCTTCAATGGGCAGTTTTACCTGATAAAGCAGATCTGTTTCGTGCAGGGCCCTGGCTGTTACGAGCTGGGAGCCGCTAGCGCGATGACGCCCAGTATCTTCCGACAGGTCAGGATCGAGGGCAAAATCCGGCGAGTAGATCTCCTTAACCGATCCCACAGTGTAGCCTCGCTCCCGTAGTCCCTTGATGATCACTTCGCAGACAGTGGTCTTACCAGAATTCGATGTTCCGTTAATGGCAATTGCCTTCATAGCAGGCCCCCTCAAAAGAAATAATAACCAAAGGCAGCTGCGCCCAGGGTGAAAAGTGCCCCTGTTACGATCCAATCCCAGGCGGTCATTCGTACTTCAAGATAACTTGTACGTTTATCAAAAGCCCCAAAGCCCCTGGCTTCCATAACGATGGCGAGCTGCCTCGATTTCACCACTGCATCAGCCACAACGGGAAGTAAGAGATCTCCATACATGCGAATCTTCCTGCGAAATGAAAGCTTATTAAGGTCAACCCCGCGTAATTGCAGGGCTATAATGGCATCAGAAAAAGAGGACTGAAAGGAAGGTATAAAGCGCAACGCAATCATGAGCATAAAAGAAAAAAGGTACGGTATCCTCAATTTCGTTAGGGCGGCCAAAACCCTGCGAATGTTTTCGTTGCCCATGACCGCAGCAGAACAAAGAATCACAAAAAAGCGCACCAGGGTAATGACTCCCCTTATTATGCCGCCAGAGGTGATCACTTGGTAGCCTCGAATAAACACAAGAGCCTCACCAGTTTGCACAAAGAGTAGATGGAGGAGCGAAATCACAACGAGCAAGGGCAAAAAGCGCCGTAATCGCTGCAAAAGGGACTGCAAGTCTACCCCAAAGGAAAGCGTACCCGCGAGGGTAAAGAGGGCGATACCCAGTACCCAAAATGGGCGGGAAAATACCAGCACGCCGGTGGTACAAAGTAATACCCAAAAAAGTTTTACCCTTGGATCTGCCTTTTTCATGGTAACACCTGCCCGTTCTCCACTTTGATCCTGCGGGCTTCTGGGTAGCGTTCGATCAATTCGTCTTCATGCGTGATCACCGCAAGCCCCCTACCCTCAGCGAGTAGGTCATCGATTATTCCATAAAGGATCCTTCGGTTCTGCCTGTCCAAACCCACCGTTGGCTCGTCTAAAATCAAGAACCGTGCACCACCCATAAGAATGGTGCAAAGGGCGAGCCTTTGCTTTTCACCTCCGCTGAGATAGTAGATACTCCGATCCTTGAGGGCTAGTAAGTCGAAACGCTCGAGGAGGCTTGACGCCCTTTCAGCGCTAGATGTTTGTTCTTTTCCCAAAAGATCGTCGGCAAAGGTCATTTCTTTCCACATTGTACCGGCAAAAAGTTGACGAGAGGGATCTTGGAATAGGTAACCTACTTGGCTCCCTATTTCCCCTAAACGAAGGCTTGAGGCAGTTTTCCCGAACATTCTTACCTCTCCTTGCTGCGGCTTCAAAATCCCGGACATTAACTTGGAGAGCGTTGTTTTGCCACTACCATTGGATCCTGTAATTAGGCTAAGCTCACCCAGGGAAAAATCCAGGCTGGGACAGAAAAGTGTGAAATTTCCCCTTCCATAATGAAAGGCAAGATCCAAAAGGGCTATGGCAGAAATCACAACGCCACCTCCCACACTCGCCCGTCATGCATTTCATAGACACGTTCCGCAAGGTCTAGATGATCCTCGCTGTTTTCCACCATAAAAATGGCATGTCCCATTTTCTTTTGAGCTTGGATAATCCCTTTCACTAGCTGGGTTGAAAACGAGTCAAGCTGAGAGAAGGCCTCGTCAAGGATGAGAATTGCAGGTTGAAGAGCCAAAACCGCGCCCAAAGCAATGAGCTGCTTCTGACCATACGAGAGGGTTTCTGTTTCAACTAGGCGAAAGGCACTCATCTGTACAGTTTCAAGGGCTTCTTCAATGCGGAGCCCAATCTCTTTTCTAGAAAGGCAGAGATTTTCTGGCCCAAAGGCGATCTCGTCTTCTACCGTGGGGAAAAAGAGCTGCTCGTCGGGATTTTGAAACAAGACGCCCACCTTTTGTACTAGACGAGCCAAAGACAGGGTTCGGATATCCTGGCCAAATAGCAGGATATCACCCTTGATTTCACCCGAAATAGAGCGAGGTATAATCCCTACCAACATGTGACATAAGGTGGTCTTTCCACAACCAGAAGGCCCCCTTAAAATCACACATTCACCCTGCCCAACTTGGATATCTACTTGGCTGAATAGGCTTGTACCTTTCCGGTACGAAAAGCTGATCTGGCGTCCTTCTAAAGCATTCACCTAACAATAATCTCCTCCATAAATTTGACCCAGCGCTGGGCGAATTCGGTATTGCGCATCACTAGATAATAAGGGCCCAAGCCACCTTCACCCTTAGGTTTTAGAGTCTCCCCATTCATCGCTATCGTGATATACACGTTCTCCTCTTCTAGCACTTCTTCACCCCGCAGCGCCGAAGAATAACCATCTAAGGCCTTGACCTCGATCGTTGATCCACTGTGAAGAGGAATCTCGTATTCCTGCAAAAGCGTACTAAGTTCCACGCCTGTGAAGGTTACGCTGGTGGGC
>DHNI01000020.1:0-383 GCA_002409455.1 Firmicutes bacterium UBA5420
GATGCTTTTCTTCCTAAAACGAAGGTGTTGGTCGTCGATGATCTACTGGCTACGGGCGGAACGATTGCGGCGGCTGTCGAGCTCATTCACAAGCTTGGCGGTGAAGTTGCTGGTTTGGCATTTTTGATTGAACTGAATTACCTGCGGGGCCGTGAACGGCTGATGAACTACGATATCTTCTCTTTGGTCAGATATGATGAATAAATAGGGTGAAAGGGGGGCGCCGCTTTGGATCTGCAACAGCTTCTAAAACGCATTCTTAGTTACTATCCAGCCGCTAATGCTGAGCTAATTGAAAAGGCATATCGCTTTTCAGAGCGCGCTCACCAGGGGCAGTCTCGTGAATCGGGAGCTCCTTACTTTGAGCATCCCTACGAAGTGGC
>DHNI01000020.1:741-12972 GCA_002409455.1 Firmicutes bacterium UBA5420
AAACTTGCCGATCGTCTGCATAATATGCGGACTCTGCGTCATGTTTCTCCCGCCAGGCAGGTTCTAATTGCCCAGGAGACCCTAGATATTTTCGCTCCCTTAGCTCATCGCCTCGGTATTTGGAAAATAAAGTTTGAAATGGAAGATCTGGCGTTTCGCCACATTAATCCTGACGAGTATTATCGCTTGGTAACTGAGATTGATCGCAAACGCCAGGAGCGAGAGGGCGATTTACGAGAGGTCATGGGCATTATCATGGAACGGCTCGCCGAGGTGGAGATGTCCTGCGATATTCAGGGGCGGCCAAAGCACTTATATAGCATCTATCAGAAGATGCAAAAACAGCACAAGGATCTCGATGAGATTTATGATCTTATGGCGATCCGGGTGATTGTGGAGAATGTGAGAGAATGTTATGCGGTTTTGGGCATTGTCCATGCCATTTGGAAGCCGATTCCAGGGCGCTTTAAGGATTATATCGCGGTTCCAAAGTCCAATTTGTATCAATCACTGCATACTACCGTTGTAGGCCCCCATGGCGAGCCCTACGAGATTCAGATTCGTACATGGGAGATGCACCATGTTGCCGAAAGAGGTGTCGCCGCTCACTGGCGGTATAAGGAAGGTTATACCCGCAAGAGTGGTGATGATGCCAAAGTAGGTTGGCTCCGTGAAGCTGTAGAGTGGTTGCAGGAGATGAAAGACCCCCAAGAATTCATGGATACTCTTAAGATCGATCTTTTCGCAGACGAAGTCTTTGTCTTCACCCCCAAGGGTGACGTGAAGTCCTTGCCCAACGGCGCTACTCCAGTCGATTTTGCTTTTGAGATTCATACAGATGTAGGGCTTAAGAGCTTTGGGGCTAAGGTGAATGGGCGCATCGTTCCTTTGAACTACAAGCTGAAGAATGGGGATTTCGTGGAGATCCTTACGAGCAAGACGGCGAATCCCACTCAAGACTGGCTGAACTATGTGAAAACCTCCAAAGCTCGCAGCAAGATTCGATCCTGGTTAAAAGAGGAACAAAAGGAAGAGAATCTACACCGCGGCCGGGAACTACTGGAACGAGAGCTGAGAAAGACCGTAGCGGATCTAAAAACGGTGATGAACGAAACGAATCTGCAAAAGACAGCTCGAAAATATGGAGTGGGTACACCTGATGAGTTGTTTTCGAGTGTGGGATCGGGGCGAATTACCGCTGCCCAGGTTGTGCAAAAACTAACAGGTCAAGAACCACCCGAGCGGCGAAAATTGCCAGAAGTAAGTCAGAAGAAGCGGAGAGAATCTACCCGCGGTGTTGAAGTAAAGGGTGTTGATAATCTTTTAGTGCGGTTTTCCAAATGCTGCAACCCCGTTCCTGGCGATGAGATCATAGGGTACATCACTAGGGGGCGCGGCGTCTCTGTGCACCGGGCCGATTGTCCCAACGTTGCTAGCTTGAGTATGGACGCAGGTCGGCAGATTGAGGTGTTATGGAACGCGGACGAGACCGATTCCTATCAGGTAGAGGTGGAGATTGAGGGTTTCGATTGTCCCAACTTCCTCTCCAATATTATGAATACTCTTTCCGAACGAAAGACGAGTGTCGAAGCTGTCACCGCTCGAACTGTGAAACATGGATCGGTCAACGTACAGTTGGTTTTGGACATTCACGATGTGGCTCACCTAAACGATGTAATGAGAGCCCTCAGGCAAGTGAATGGGGTTCTAGGGGTGCATCGGGCTAGCCCAAACTAAAAGGGTTGGTGTTATGTGTGGAAGGATGATGTTTTGTGCGTGCTGTTGTACAGAGAGTAAAAGAGGCCTGGGTGAGTATAGATGGTCGTGTTGTTGGTAAGATCCCCCAAGGGCTCCTTGTACTACTGGGCGTTGGCGAGGGCGATACGGAGGAAGATGGGCGCTATTTAGCAGAGAAAATATCCAATCTACGGGTGTTTTCCGATGACCAGGGAAAAATGAACCTCAGTGTTAGAGAGACGGGTGGCGAAATCTTGGCTGTCTCGCAGTTTACGCTATACGGAGATTGTCGCAAAGGCCGCAGACCAAGCTTCAGCTCGGCTGCTCATCCAGATGTGGCTAACCAACTTTACCTGGACTTTGTGAATGTCTTAAGAAACCAGGGTCTTAGGGTGGAGACCGGCGTTTTTCAAGCCCATATGGAGGTTGGACTAGTCAACGATGGCCCGGTAACGTTGATTGTCAGTAGTGGAGGGGAGTTTTAGGATGCAGGTTGAGACTTTTGCTGTGAACACCTTTGGCGTGAATTGTTATGTGGTTTATGCGAAAGGGGAAGCTATTGTTGTGGATCCAGGGGGCCCTTCAGAGGCTGTCCTGGCTTTTCTAGAGCGGGAAGGGCTCAAGGTGTTGGCGATTGTCAACACGCATGGGCATGCGGATCATATTGCAGGTAATCGCTGGTTTATAGAAAAAACGGGTGCCCCACTCTTAATCCATGAAGCAGATGCAGAGTATCTTAGCGATCCCTCCTTACATCTAGGACCCCAACTTTACCTTGATGTGCCAGGTAGTAAGGCAGGGCGATTGCTAGCTGATGGAGATCGAATTGAAATTGGTGGCGAAAGCCTAACTGTGATGCATACCCCGGGCCATACTGGCGGGGGAATTTCTTTGTTAGGTCCCAGCTTCGTGCTCAGCGGCGACACCCTTTTCAAGGGATCCGTCGGTCGATGGGATTTCCCCTCATCTGACGAAATGGAGCTTCAAGGGAGCTTGTTTCGCTTGGCAACGCTTCCCCCCGAAACGGTAGTGTATCCTGGTCATGGTCCTAGTACTACAATCGCCCATGAGCTCAGGAATAATCCTTTTTTAACCTCAATAAAGGACGTGGAGTAAATAGGCATTCCTTTTCATTTTGGCCATGATTGCTTTAGGATTATTGCCCCCAAATCGTTGGTTACTACTACCGAAGCGGCGGTTAAATCGTTGCTTCCAAACGCCTGCTTTGGTGAGGGAAGAGAGGTGACGGTGAGAACACAAGTGCAAGGAGAACTCATTATCTCCGTGTTCTTGGAGGGGGGACAAGAGTGGAGTGCTAGTGTCAAAGAAGGCGATGCCGAAGACGAAGAACGTCGAGTGAAAGAGTTGGTTCGCCTAGGTATTCATCGTGTCTTTCAGGCCTGCTACAACCTGGCACCGAGCCCTTGGGGAACCCTCACCGGAGTACGGCCTACCAAAATCGTACATTCGCTCCTTGATAGCGGCAGCTCCTGGCACCAAATCAGGAAGACGTTGTTGGTGAACTATGATCTAAGTCCAAAAAAGGCTGATCTACTCGTGGATGTGGCGAAACGGCAAAGGGCATTTTTCCATAGCGATCCCAATAATCCCATTGGCATATATATCGGTATTCCCTTTTGCCCGACGCGTTGCAGCTATTGCTCCTTTGCAGCCTATCCCCTCACCAGTCATGGGCACTTATTGAAGGGTTTTCTCTCAGCTCTTCGATCTGAGATCAGGGCAGTCGGTGCTTTACTTCGCGAGCTGAATCGAAAGGTAGAAAGCATTTACCTTGGTGGAGGCACTCCCACGACGATCACGGGCTCGAACTTGGGTGAATTACTCAGCCTCATTGAAAAGGAGCTCTTTACCGCTGACACCAAGGAGTATACGGTGGAGGCTGGCCGACCCGAAACCCTTTCGTTGGAGACTTTAGGTATGCTTAAGAATGCAGGGGTGCAGCGCATCAGTATCAATCCTCAGACCATGCACGATCAGACGCTAGAATCCGTAGGGCGCCAGCATACTACAGACGATGTTCGTAGGGCTTATAGCTGGGCTCGGCAAGTGGGAATACCCATTATCAACATGGACATCATTCTTGGCCTGCCAGGTGAAGGATTAGGGCATGTGGAGCATACCCTGAGAGAGATCGGCCTCCTTGAGCCAGATAATCTCACCGTCCATAGCTTAAGCGTCAAAAGAGCGTCCCGATTGAAGAAAGCGCTAGACGAAGTATATATAGCTCACGCTGAAGGCGAGGCAATGGTTAATCTGGCCCGTGACAGCGCTTTGGGCTGGGGCATGACTCCATACTATCTGTACCGCCAACGGCATATCTTGGGAGGTTTGGAGAATATTGGCTATGCTAGGCCTGAGACCGCTTCCATCTACAATGTGCAAATGATGGAAGAACGTCAGACAATTATAGCTTTAGGCGGTGGCGGTATGACTAAACTTGTGTCATCAGACCTTAGTCTAGTTCGCCATGCCAATCCTAAATGTCCGGCCACCTATAGCCAGCACATCACGGATGGTTTGACCGAAAAAATGAATCAAATCCGCACACACATATTGGAGTAAACACCAGCTCAGCTGGTATCTATTTGCTTGATAAGCAAAACTTGTTGGTTTGACAGGGAGGCTCGTTTCAAGTACAATTAGCATGTTGGTCTTTCTTATAATGGAAAGGGTTGGTACACGATGTTTCATAAAATGCGGGACAAAATGAAAATAGTCGTCATCATCGTCGTAGTGGCTATGGTTGGCGGCGGACTTTGGGCAGCGCTGAGCTACTTTTTTAGCGGACGCCAAGCAACTTCAACCGAGGCGGCAGCCGTAGTGGCTACCGTAAATGGCCAGGCAGTTCATTTTTACGATCTACATCAGGTCTTTCTTAATCAATTACAACAGATAGAAGCCCAACAGGGCACCTTGCCTGGTAGAGCCTACGAATCAGTACGGTATCAAGCATTAGATCTGATCGTTGGCAGTTTAGTGCTGAACCAGGAAATCGCCAAACGAAATCTGAGTGCTTCTAAGGCTGAAATTGATGAGGAGCTACAAACCATCATTGATCTGTTTCCCAGCGAAGAAGACTTTAAGACCCAGCTAGAGTATGCAGGATTAACAGAAGATAGCCTCAGGGCTCAACTAGCTGAGGAGGTCAAGTACAATAAACTCACCAAAGAAATCATTGGTGATCTCCCTGTGAGTGAAGAAGAGATTCGAGAAGCCTTCGAACAAGTCCGGACCAGTCACATCCTTATACGTCCCGAAGGAGAAAGTGACGAGGCCTGGATTGCGGCTGAAGAACAAGCTTGGGATGTTTATTCCCAGGTCAATCTTGAGAACTTCGCAGAGCTAGCTGAAACTTTCTCGGGTGATGGCAGTGCTGCCCAGGGTGGCGACATTGGCTTTGTCCCTCGGGGAGCTACCGTGGCAGAATATGAAAATGTTGCCTTTTCTCTAGAAATTGGTGAGATTAGTGAGCCGGTGCGGTCAACGTATGGCTATCATATTATCACTGTGACCGAACGCCAAGAGGCTGAGGGTGAAGAATTTGAGGCGGCCCGTGCCGAGCTCGAAGAGCAGATTCGTAACGAAAAGGGTCAAGAGGATCTGCTAGCCTGGTTTGAAGAGGTACGCGAGGCTGCGGATGTTGTAATCATCGATTATCAGATGCATGCGTTTGAGCATATGCAAGCTGGTGAATATGAAGATGCCGTTCATTATTATACGTTAGCCATTGAGCAGCAACCAGGTGACGGTTATCTCTATGCATCGTTAGGCGATGCATACTATGAGATGGGTAGGGTGGAGGACGCCATTGCCCAGTACGAACTGGCGACAGAGACTTTCTCTGACTATGCATTATTTGCAGGGCTTGGCGATCTTTTGAGAGAGAGTGAGCGCTTCGATGAGGCAGCCGAAGCATATCTGAAGGCTTCCGAACTGGTTCCCAATGACATCTGGACCCAGCTTGCCCTCTACCAGTATCTCACCGAGATGGAACGTGACGATGACGCCCTCATCATTGAAGAGCGTATTGAAGCTTTCCAGGCGAAACAGGATGAATATCTAAAAGAGCTACAGGAACAGCAAGCTACGCAAGATGCATCTGACGATGCTGTGGCACCAGAGGCCGAAGAGCCACAGGTTGAGGTTGAGGCAGATGCGGTGGGGGATGAGGAATCCCCGGAAATTGAGGAAATCGAGGAAGCTGAGACCGAACCAGAAGAAGTATTGGATGGAGACTCTGACCCAGAAAACTAGAGGCTCAGGCGAGTGGTGGCCATCATCACTCGCCTTTTTAACATAAGGGGGGAGCACGATGGCATTAACATCTAGACCAAGGGGCACCAACGACATTATTCCGGGAGAGATCGAACTATGGCTTGAATTGGAGGACAAGATTAGGGCGGTCTGCCATGCCTATGGCTATAAGGAGTTGCGTACGCCTATGTTTGAGCATACCGAGCTCTTTCAAAGGGGTATTGGTGATACCACCGATATTGTGGAAAAAGAAATGTACACTTTTATAGATCGCGGCAAACGTAGCATTACCCTCCGTCCTGAAGGAACAGCGCCACTGGTGCGTGCCTACATAGAAAACAACCTAGGCGGTGGATCCCTTCCTGTGAAGCTCTTTTATTATGGCCCGATGTTTCGCTATGAACGCCCTCAGGCAGGCCGATATAGGCAGTTTACCCAATTTGGTTGTGAGGCTTTGGGTTCTGAAGATCCACTATTGGATGTAGAAGCCATTGCCCTGCCCTTGGAAATCTACCAGGCCTGTGGCTTACATGGTTTTGAGGTGGAGCTAAATAGCATAGGCTGTCCAGAGTGCCGTAGTGCTTATCGAACAGCATTGGTCGCCTATTTTGAACCGCTCGCTGAGACGATGTGCGGGAGTTGCCATGGGCGTTTACACCGTAATCCACTACGTTTGCTGGACTGCAAAGTGGAAAGCTGTCAGGCGAATATAGCTGGGGCCCCCAGTATCATTGAATATCTCTGCACCGATTGTGCAGAGCACTTTGCGGCGGTGCGTACCTATCTTGATGAACTAAAGATTCCTTATACGTTGAATCCTCGCTTAGTTCGAGGCTTTGACTATTATACCCGCACCGTTTTTGAGGTAATTAGCTCGGAGCTTGGGTCTCAAAACGCCATCGGTGGTGGGGGACGTTATGATGGGCTTGTGGAAGAAGTGGGTGGAAAACCAACTCCTGCTGTGGGCTATGCCGTGGGAGTTGATCGACTTCTCTTGGCGTTGAAAAGTCAAGATAAACTTCAGGCAAGCTTGCCAGGTCCTGATGCCTATATAGTACATTTTGGCGGCGACACCAAGAGAAAAGCAGCCCAAATTGCCCACGGTTTGCGTGGGCAGGGACTGTGGATCGAACTTGATTACGCGGATCGCAGTATCAAGGCGCAAATGAAAGCGGCCAATAGATTAAACAGTCACTATGTTCTCGTAATTGGTGAGGACGAACTGGCGAAAAACCAGGCTGTGCTCAGAGATATGAACGATGGACAAGAAAAATTCGTTGCCCTAGATGAAGTAGAACAATTAAGCAAGATCGTAGGAGCGTGTGCAAAATGACGAAATGGAAACGAACCCATCATTGTGGGAATGTGAGGAAGAATCATGTTGGCCAGACTGTTACCCTCAACGGATGGGTAAATCGTAGAAGGGATCTTGGGCAAGTGATCTTCTTGGATTTGCGAGACCGATCCGGCGTAGTGCAAATTGTGCTGGATCCTGAAGTACTGGGTTCTGAACAGTTTGCCCTCGCAGAGCGGCTGCGTAGTGAATTCGTAATATCAGTGCAAGGCACCGTGATGGAGCGTCCAGAGGGACAGGTAAATGCCAGCATGCAGACAGGTGAAGTGGAGCTTCATGTGTCGACGCTTGCGGTCTTATCTGAAGCCAAGACGCCTCCTTTTCATATTCATCAGGCCTCTGACGTAGATGAGACATTGCGCCTCAAGTATCGCTATCTTCATTTAAGGAGCAAAGAGTTACAGGATACCATTGCCCTGCGTCACCGTACTGTGGCGGAAATTCGTTCATTTTTGGACGGAAAGGGTTTCTTAGACATCGAAACACCCCTCCTCATACGTTCTACCCCGGAAGGGGCAAGAGATTACATCGTTCCAAGCCGCGTGCATCCAGGTCAATTCTATGCCTTACCCCAGTCACCCCAGCTCTTCAAACAGCTGCTGATGATTGGTGGTTTTGAGCGATACTATCAGATCGCACGCTGTTTTCGCGATGAAGATCTCAGGGCTGATCGACAACCTGAGTTTACCCAAGTTGACGTGGAAATGTCCTTTGTGGATCGCGAAGACGTAATGAACACCATGGAAGCCATGATTCTTCATGTGTTGTCTGAAGTCAAGGGCGTGCAGGTGAAAACCCCTCTGCCTCGCCTTTCTTACCAAGAAGCTATGGATCGCTTTGGCTCTGACAAGCCCGATACACGCTTTGCCATGGAAATTGGTGATGTCACAGCGCATCTAGGAAGCAGCGAATTTCGAGTTTTTGCAGATACGCTAAAGACAGGCGGTGTGGTCAAAGGAATTAATGTAAAAGGTGGAGCCACATTTACTAGAAGGCAGATCGATCAACTAAGTGAGCAGGCTGTAGCCATGGGAGCCAAAGGATTGATGTGGTTCGCCTTAGAAGAAAAGCAGACCCGTTCGCCTATTGCCAAGTTTCTAAAGGAAGAGGAATTGCAGGGTATCCAAAGGGAGTTAGTGGGTGAGGTGGGTGACCTTTTGCTTTTGGTTGCCGGAAGCTATGATCTCGTCAGCGAGGTGCTTGGGCGCCTCAGATTGTCTTTAGGGAAAGAGCTAGGGCTGATCGATGAGAATCTTTATAACCTTCTTTGGGTAGTTGATTGGCCACTGCTTGTCTATGATGAAGAAAGTGGGCGTTACATGGCTGCCCATCATCCCTTTACCGCTCCCCTTGATGAGGATGAGCATCTCTTAGAAAGCGATCCTGGTAAAGTTAGAGCTAAAGCCTATGACCTGATCCTTAACGGGGTAGAACTAGGAGGAGGGAGTATTCGGATTACGAGCCGCGCCCTACAAGAAAGGATGTTTGCTGCCTTGGGGTTTACGATGGAGGAGGCTCGCAATCAGTTCGGCTATTTCCTAGAAGCCTTTGAATATGGTGCTCCACCCCATGGAGGAATTGCCTTTGGCTTGGATCGCTTGGTGATGCTATTGGCCAAACGATCATCTATTCGGGATGTCATTGCCTTTCCAAAAACGATTAGCGCTTCGGATCTAATGATCGAAGCGCCATCTACGGTGAGCCGAAAACAACTTGACGAGCTGAAGATTAGCTTGAAAGACTGAGGGTTTTGGCCAAGTCATGGACAATGTTCGCTCCCCTGGAAATAAGCACACCTGTCACTAGGTAATCTAGGATCATGTGGCGTACTGGAATTTCCAGGGTGCCGAGCACTCCAATGCCGGTGACCCATGCTAAAGCGACCCCCAAAACACCTGATAGGAAAGGTAAGTAACGCGTGTCTAGATTGGGAAGGGCAGTCTTTATGGTGTTGGTTAGTACTTCCACCACAAAGGCAATCGCCAGCACCTTGCCGAGAAGCTGATCCATGTTCAAGACCTCCTTTCTTTTAGATGTATGTACACCCATTTCACAGTAGAACCGGGAAAAATCGGTACAAGGAGGGGACTTGAATCTGCCCGTCTGGTGTGATATCATCATTTTAGACGTTGATCCCCTACTGTGCTCGCGATCAATCTGGCCTTGTTATGAGCCAACACCATAACACAGGGAACTTTAACTCGTATTAGCTAGGGCGGGCCCCCTTGAGGGGAGGTTCGAACTAACACGGTGAGTACCCACCTGCAAACGCAGGTTCATTCAGGTCAGCACTAGCGGTATGGTGGGGGTGTTATTTCTTACCCCTGTTGATTGCAAAGCAATAAGGGGTGTTTTTTTTGGAGGACGACCATGGAACACCGATTTTCCCGCACCGAATTAGTTCTAGGAACAGACACTCTCACCCGTCTTAAGGCCACCAAGGTGGCCGTGGTAGGTGTGGGAGGAGTGGGGGGCTATGTGGTGGAAGCTTTAGCCCGCTCGGGCATTGGTGCCCTGATTCTGGTGGATCATGATGTGGTAAGCATAAGTAATCTAAATCGCCAGATCATTGCTCTAGAATCGACTCTAGGGAGGCCTAAGGTAGAGGTTATGGCCGAGAGGGTCGCGCAGATCAACCCCAACTGCAAGGTGGAAGCCCATCAAGTGTACTATGAAAAAGACATTCACCATGATCTGATCTCCCGAGATGTTGACTTTGTGGCTGACGCCATCGATAGCGTAGGGGCCAAGGCAGACTTGATTGAACGCTCGTTACATACACAAATTGCCATTATTTCTTCACTAGGCATGGGTAACAAACTAGACCCAAGCCATATTGAAATTACTGATATTTCTGACACTCACACCTGTCCCTTAGCTCGGGCGGTGCGTTTGGCACTGCGCAAGCGTGGTATTAATCAAGGAGTTCCTGTTGTCTTTTCTAAAGAACCTTCTGTAGGCAAGAAGCGAGGTCGACTACCCGGAAGCACGTCCTTTGTTCCACCGGCAGCAGGCCTTTTGATGGCCAGTTGGATAGTGAGGCAAGTGTCCATCTTCGACGACAAGGAGGCATAATCATGGACTTGTTTGACCAGAGCCCTCTCAGGCATGCTAATGCCCCTTTAGCCGTGCGTATGCGACCTGAATCCCTCGATGAGTATGTGGGGCAAGAGCATATTCTAGGTCAGGGCAGATTATTGCGTAGAGCCATCACAGAGGATGTTCTGCGCTCTATTATTCTCTACGGGCCGCCCGGGGTGGGGAAGACCACTCTGGGTTATGTGATCTCTAGAACGACCAAAGGGGTTTTTATTAATGTAAGTGCCACGACCACCGGGGTCAGTGAATTGAAAAAGCTCGCTGGTGAAGCTAGAGACAGACGAGCTTTTCATGGCCAACGAACGATCCTTTTTGTCGATGAGATTCAAAGGCTAAATAAAGGGCAACAGGATGTGCTGTTGCCCGCTGTGGAACAAGGGGATTTGATCTTAATTGGAGCCACCACCGAAAACCCCTATTTCGAGGTGAATGCTGCTTTACTCAGTCGCTCTCAAATCTACCAGCTCAAGCCCCTAACTGCGGACGACCTTTTCATCGTTGCGGAACATGCCCTCCAGGATCCCAGAGGATTAGGTGAGATCAGTTGCACGGTGACAGAAGAAGCATTAACCCATCTCACCCGCATCGCAAACGGCGATGCGAGGGTGCTACTTAACAACCTAGAATTCGCGGTTTTGACCACACTTCCCAATGAAGAAGGAGTGCGGGTGGTGGATCTCGGTGTCGCTGAAGAAGCGGCCCAAGCCCAGAGGGTGCGTTATGACAAAAGTGGAGATAACCATTATGATGTGATCTCCGCGTTTATCAAATCACTCCGCGGGAGCGATCCTGATGCAGCACTCTATTGGTATGCACGCATGGTCTATGCTAGCGAGGATCCCCGGTTTATTGTGCGCCGCCTTTTAGTCCATGCAGCAGAGGATGTGGGTATGGCCGATCCTAACGCTCTACTCATGGCCCAGGCAGCGGGGTTTGCCCTAGAGTGGCTGGGTATGCCTGAAGCGAGGATACCCATAGCCCAAGCCATAATCTATATCGCTACAGCTCCGAAAAGTAACTCTGTAATCACTGCAGTCGATGGGGCGCTGGCGGCGGTGGAGAAGACTGGAGCTTACCCTGTTCCAACCCATCTCCGAGACGCCCATTATGCAGGTGCAGCTAAACTTGGCCATGGCCAAGGGTATAAGTATCCCCATGATTACCTGCATCATTATGTTGCTCAAGATTACATGCCGGAAAATTTGAAGGACTTTCGGGTGTACGCACCTTCCGATCAAGGGCGTGAAAAGATCATCAAAGAGCGCCTGGACTATTTTCGCAAGCGTTAAAATAGCCTCTTGTCTACACCCGATTTGCTAATTGTCAGCGCTCATTCCATATTTATGGATAAACTTCAGGGCTAGATCTAGTGCATCTTCCGATTGTACCCAGAAGTCAGGCAAGTATCCAACGCCCTCGCGGTCTACAAATTTACCGGACTCCACTTCTAGCTTGAGAGCTGTGCCCCAATGGGTTCCTATATAGGAATTAGGTAACTTGCCTTTGATTGGGTCACCGATTATGAGGGTGCCTGACGTATTCGTTCCAATAAAGACTACATTTTCTATTTGCCTCAAGCGTCGAATAAAGATCTCGCCAGCCGATGCAGACCATGAGTCCATGAGCACTACGATTTTTGTAGGATTCGCAATAGGGGCGCTTCCGGAAGATGGGCGAATTCGAGTCCAACCTGTTTCACGAACAGGAAAAAGAGCGTCAATCATCCAACGCGGCTCTCCCTCCTTAGAATACCTAGCCAATTCGCG
>DHNI01000020.1:13143-14326 GCA_002409455.1 Firmicutes bacterium UBA5420
GGGCTGGATCCTCCACCCAATCACCAGTAATCCGTTGCAGCCAGTGTTCGATGTTGTTAGATAATCCGCCGGGGTTGAACCGTAAATCGATGATAAACAGCTCTTCATCTTTAAGCTCAAGGGCATCGTCCAGAAATTGTCCTAAATAGGGGCCAACAAAACGGAATTGTTGCAGATCGATCACGGGTATGCCATCTTGCTCATAACGCCTATAGCTTCCATCGGGGATTTGTCTGGGTCTAGCTTCCTTCTCTAAAAAAAGAGAGACCTGCCTTCTTGCTTCATTTGAACATAGGCTGATTTCTAGACGTTCCTGATTCGCCGCTTTGCTTCGTTCATCCGCTAATCTACCGATGCGATAGACAATTTCGCCTGTCACGTTTAGTGATGACCACAAGTAGGGGTCTACACTTTCACCGTTTACCAGTTCTACGTATTCTTGAAGCCCGTTTGTCGTTGTGTAGTATCCATTGTCATCTTTGAAGAACTCGTAATCAAAATTCATATACATGGTTTGGGGCCGTAAATAGCGGTGATTTCCTATCATTAAGTGGCCATCATTAATGAAGTGGAGGTGATCGTAGATCAGGTTATCGAGTGCTACTGAGGGAAACTGATTAGGAAACTCCGTTTGCAGCTCTTCTAGCATCCTCTGTTTTGCCATCTGAAAGCGCTCGTCACCTCCAAAGTACTCGTAGCCTGCATATCCGTATTTCAAGAGTGAAAACAAATGCTCAACATCCTCCAAGGCCTCTTGTTTAGGGATTATGGCCTTTGGAAGCCCGAAACCCAGCGTTTCTGGATGCGGGACGGGTTCATGAACCAATGAACCGAAGGGATAGAGGCGTTTTGCGAACTCATTTTCCATTGCTTCCATGTCAAGATCTGGATCATGCCCAGGACGATTAAGCTTGGTAATCTTTTGAACATCTGCATCCCAAGGGGCGAACCCCTGCCCCCCGGCGTACTCCTGTTCTTTGGCACAGACCTGTAACGGGAGAATAGTGACAAAGGCAAAAACAACTGCAGCCATGACCCACTTACGCAGCATACCTTTCTTCATGTATACCATTCCTTTCAGCTGTATTGCGATTTCCATAGTTTGGATCCTTCTGTATCTTTTTGTATCTTTCTGTGTCATCAACGCTATTCCTTTTTTTGATCTTTAAAAGCGTTGACAGTC
>DHNI01000021.1:0-1104 GCA_002409455.1 Firmicutes bacterium UBA5420
AACTTTGCGGCATTGTTCAACAGGTTCAACAAGATCTGCTCAATACGCTTGGAGTCGCCAATAAACCAATTGGGGACGAGGGGGTCTTTCTTCAACTTAAAGCCGATTCCTTGCTCTTCAATCTTGTACAGCACAATGTTGACGACATCTTGGATCATCTGATCCATGCTGAACGACGTCACATCTAAGTCTACTTTTCCCGCCTCGATTTTTGAGTAATCCAAAATGTCGTTGATGATGTTCAACATATTCGATGAGGCTTGGGTAATCCTGTCAGCATACATCCTCTGCGTTAAGGTGAGGTTGGTTCTCTTCATAAGATAAGCCATTCCAGTAATGGCATTTAAGGGTGTCCTTATTTCGTGGGACATCCTGGCCAGAAAACTGGATTTAAAAGCGTTGGCCTCGTCAGCCTCTTGCTTAGCCTTTTCCAAGTCCTTCTGAATTTGTTTCCTCTGGCGGATCTCCTTGCGCAGCCTAGCAATCCAGTAGAAGGACACCGCCATCACAATCGCAATTCCAGACCCAATGATAACCAGAACACGGATCAGCGGGCGGTAGTCTATATCCGTACCCAAGGCAATCCATTTGTTTTGTATAGCAAGCTTTTCAGTTTCAGTCATGGTAGCCATGGCCTTGTCAAAGATGCTCGCCAGCTCAGGCCAGTCCCGACGAACGGCGAAATACAAGGCCTGCTCCTTCTCGGCCTCAAAGGATACATAGCGGAGATTGGTCAGAGCATTTGCACGTATCAAGTAGTTGGTTGTCGCGATGTTTCCAAGAAAGGCCTTTTCGGAACCGGTTGCCACCGCGGTCAATGCGGCTTCGACAGAATCGTAGAGGCTGAGGTTGATCTTAGGATACGACAACAGGTAGCTGTGATGAGAACTGTTGCGCTGCACGGCCACAGCAAGTCCTTCGAGATCCTCTATACCAGCTATTTCGCTGTCAGACTCGCGGGTTACAATCACCCGTTTAAAGTGGTAGTATGGTTGGGAGAGAAGAAAGTGCTCTTCTCGTTCTTCCGTCTTGCCAACAGCAGGCAAGGCGTCAATCTCGCCCGAAAGTGCCAGTTCATACGCTTCTGGCCAGGTTAGGCCTTTG
>DHNI01000021.1:1327-1930 GCA_002409455.1 Firmicutes bacterium UBA5420
AATTCCCACGTACTGGCCATTGTCATCAATAAACTCAAATGGAACAAACCCAGGATCTACGCCCAACCGAATTACGGTATGTTCCTCCATAAATACCCTCTCGGACTCTGTCCAGCTAATGTCCTTACCAGCAGTAGGATTGGAAAAGGTCACTATAGTCATGGCAACGGCCAAGATAAATAAGAAGGAGGCCATACTCTTTCTCATATGCATTCTCCTCAGACAATACTAGCAGCCCGCACCTGCAAATACGAAACCGAATTATTCTCGACTTCTCTGTCCCCTTCATAGACTCCTGCTGATTTGAGCAAATTTCGGGGCCTGTCCCTCAAACAATTTGACGAATTTCGCATTTCGCGGTTCCCCTTTCGGCAAATTCGGACGTTTTGGCCCATTGCAAAGTGCGGAAACGCTTCTTTAGACAAAAAACCCCGGAGTAAGTTCCTCCAGGGTGCGTTGAGTCCATCCAACATCAGCGGCAAGTTAAACCATCATCTTGGCCTTGAAGATCAGCTTTTCGTCGGTCTCATTCACGCCTTCAACAAAGACTATGCCCTGATCAAATTCGGACAGATCTTTGTACAAGACGATGGTATCTCCAGC
>DHNI01000021.1:2169-6353 GCA_002409455.1 Firmicutes bacterium UBA5420
CTGAAGCAATCTGTCACAAAGTCAACGTATTTTGCGTTGTTCAAATGCCCGTTCACATCAATATCACTATATCCGACCACTCTTCTATGCACCAGGTCAAGCTCTCCACCTGCTCGTAATCCCCCGAGCCTAGTGTCGATGGCCTTTTCTGCGGGAAAAAATAGTTCTTGAGGAAAAATCGAGTCGGCCTTCTGGAGCCTTCTAGTATCCGCGTCAATAACAACCCAAGCAGAGATTGCCCTAACCAAGACATTACCTTGAACGTCCTTTACTGTGAAATTTCGTATGCATTCTACTCTACCAGGCCTATTAGGCCACGTTTCTATCGTGATCTGCTCTCCCCAGATGGGATACCTTTTCGTATCAACTCTCATTCGCGCTAATACCCACAGAGCATTGTGCTTATCTAGCATGTCTTTCATACCCAGTCCAAGGTGCTCGGCATGAAGAACTGCTATATCCTGGAAGTACAAGAACAGGGCGCTGAGCTTGACATTCTTTCTAAAATCCACCAGACCTACATCTACCGTATAATCTCTACTATATAATGGGAGCATTTCCACTATGCCCATCCCCCTCAAATTTGCTGTCCTGTTTTATGCATTCTTCTTTCGGTTCTCCATTCCTGCCAACGACTCCTCAAGCAAGTGCCGCAAACAAAGTCCCGCAAGAAAGTCTCGGGATTTTCGCTCATCGTTTTGCACCAACCGTAAAAGTTCAGCTAGAGTTCAGAAAGTCAACAACAGTTCTTCAGACTCCCTCGCTATAATGAGCATGAAATTGCTCGTAAAGGGGGTGAAAAGGTATGAATGGAAGGCATGAACTCAAGCATTACATTAGTGTCTCCGATTATGTGCAGCTACGCTCTAGACTCCGCGTCGTAGCCAAGCTTGACAAAAACGCCGGGCCTGATGGGGGGTACAAAATTCGCAGCCTGTATTTTGACAACTATTCGGATAAGGCTGTAGTTGAGAAGCTGGCCGGGCAGAGCCGCCGCGAAAAATTTAGACTGCGTTTTTATAATGATGATATATCCTTTATTAGACTGGAGAAAAAGGCCAAAATCAACCACTTATGTTACAAAGAAAAGTCAGCCATTTTGGCTACAGAATGCCAATCCTTGATACGGGGTGACTACGACTGCTTAAACATCCCTGATAATACTTTATTTATGGAACTTTACAGCAAAATCCGTTACCAAAACCTACGTCCCACAACGATCATAGACTACCGGAGGGAGGCCTATGTGTATCCTGCGGGGAATGTGCGGGTTACCTTCGACAGTGATATCCGTAGATCAAATCTCGTTTCGGAGTTTCTCAATCCCAACCTCGTAACCATACCGGCAGCAAAGGCCATCATTTTGGAAATCAAGTACGACGGTTTTTTGCCCGATATCATCCGAGATATCCTGCACATCGGCTGGCGCAAGCGAACAGAGTTCTCAAAGTACCTTGTGGCCAGGCTAGTCTAATCAACAAAATGGAGGTTTTCAGATGCTAGAACAATTGCTCAACTTCAACTTTCTCAGTAAGGCAACAAGCTTTTCTATTCCTGATATCTTGGTTGCCCTTTTCATCTCGTTTGTCCTTGGTCTTTTCATCTATTTTGTCTACCTGCGGACGTATAGAGGAGTTATGCATTCATCGGCCTTTGGCATCACGCTGATTGCCATGGATCTCATTACCACGCTCGTTATTATGGCGGTGACGTCAAACCTCATTACATCCCTTGGCATGGTGGGAGCACTCTCCATCGTTCGCTTCCGCACGGTGGTAAAAGAACCTCTTGATCTAGTGTATTTATTCTGGGCCATCACAACTGGTATTATTGTGGGGGCAGGTTTGATTCCCCTAGCTTTGATCGGTTCACTCGTGATCGGCCTTGTCTTAGTGGTATTCGTCAACCATAAAACCAACGATATTCCCTACGTTGTGGTCATTGGCTGTGGTGATGAGCAGGCAGAACAGCAGGCGATTTCACTACTACACGGACAAACAAAAAAGCATATCATTAAAGCCAAAACAGTGTCTAACGAAGGGATCGAATTATCGGTAGAAGTGCGCTTAAAGGGATCGTCATCACAATTTGTCAACGACTTATTGGCCATTGATCAGGTCTCGAGCGCCACCCTCGTCTCTTATAACGGTGATTATTATATGTAAAGGGGGCAACTCACTATGATCACAAGCAAGCATTTGCCACCGCTTATCTCTGTTTTCGTCTGTTTGGCTCTGCTGATTTGTTGCCTCATGTTTTACTCAGCGAATGCTTTTGAACACACCGCGGTGCCTGAATACCAAAACAGACTTTTTGGGGAAAACGTTATCACACTTGAGATTCAAGTGGATCCTAAGGAGTGGCAAGATATGCTTGACAATGCCATGGCTAAAGAGTGGATTTCAGGCGACATAATCATCAACGGTGAGCGTTTTAATACAGTGGGAATCGGGACAAAGGGCAATTCTAGCTTGACAACTCTGGCCCGCTCAGAGAGTGACCGCTACAGCCTACAGTTTAAGTTCAATAAGTACGTCAAGGGACAGACCTATTATGGTCTGGACAGCTTTTGTGTCAACAACCTCATGGGTGATGCCACCTATATGAAAGATTATCTTTCCTACGAGATCATGGATTTTGTGGGCGTAACGTCCCCTCTAACGAACTTTGCTGATGTCACGGTGAACGGCGAGGGTTACGGGTTCTTTGTTGCGATAGAACGATACGACAAAGCATTTTTGGATCGGGTCTACAATACGTCTTCAGGCCAGCTCTACAATGTGAAGATGTCTATGGATCAACCCGGTGCAGCTCCAGAAGGGCAACCAAACCTTGGCGGTTTTGCTCCAGATCGTATGCCACAGTTGCCGCAATTTGAAGAAGACTTTAGCCCCGATGCCATGCCGCAGTTTGGAGAAAACGTTAGGCCGGATCCAATGGCTATGCCAAATCTCCCAGGCGGTTTTGCTATGGGCCAGCAAGGTATGGGAAACTTTGGCGGTGGTTCTCTAATTTACACAGATGATGACATCGACAGTTATAGCGCCATTTTTGAAAATGCCACCTTCAACAAAATCACCGCTAGTGACAAGCAAAGAGTAATTACTGCACTGAAAAACCTAAATGAAGGAACGAACTTGGAGACGTATTTCGATGTTGATCAGATCTTGCGCTACTTTGCAGCCCATACCGTGGTAGTGAATCTTGACAGCTATATCTCAAACATGCAGCAAAATTACTATCTCTATGAAGACCAAGGCAAGGTCACCATCTTACCTTGGGACTACAACCTTGCTTTCGGAGGTTTCCAGTCTGGCAATGCCACAAGCATTATCAATTTCCCCATTGATACACCTGTCAGCGGAGTCAATATGGAGGATCGACCGCTCTTGAATAGTCTGTTGGAAGTGCCTGAGTACAAGGAACGCTACCACGAGTACTTGAGATATATTGTGGAAGGCTATTTCGAGTCGGGCCTGTATGAAAGTTCGATTATGGCCCTCGATCAGAAAATCAATGCCTATGTCAAAGCGGACGCCTCAGCCTTTTTTAGCTATGAGCAATACGAATCCTCTTTACCGGAACTGATTGAATGGGGAATCTTGAGGGCACAGAGCATAAAAGAGCAGCTCGAGAGCACAATTCCGTCAACATCAGCAGGGCAAAGTGCAAACAGGGAAGCCTTAATTGATGCTTCAAGTTTGGATCTTGCGGTTCTTGGTACGATGATGGGCGGTAGAGAGGGCATGCGGGGCGAGTTTGATGCTGGGCAGTTCCCCACTGCCCCCGGTCAAAGAATGGAACGAGGCGAAATGGAGGCTCAACCCGGAAATGCCCAATTTGATCGAGGACAAATGGAGCAATTTGGGCAGATGCCCGAAGGCGAGGGTTTTCCGGCCCGGCAGGCCCACGCCCTGGACGAAGCACCAAATCAAACATTAACCAACACGGAAAAACAGTATGGCATCGTCATAGTCCTACTACTTGTTCTTTTAATCGGTGCAATCGTCGTGATCGCAAGGCCACGCAAGAATATGCTATAATGGCGACAAGGGGGGCGAATCCATGGCCAAAATTCTCATTTGCGACGATGAACCGGGTCTGCGAACTGTAATCAAGCGCTACGCTTTGTTTGAGGGGCATGAAGTAGCCGAGGCCTCTAATGGACTTGAGGCCGTCGCCCT
>DHNI01000021.1:6623-8728 GCA_002409455.1 Firmicutes bacterium UBA5420
GGTTTTGAACTGGGAGTTGATGACTATGTCGTGAAACCATTTTCTTCAAAGGAGATTATGTTGCGAATTGAGGCCATCTTGAAACGCGTCAGCAAAGGCAATCCCAAACTGGAAGATCATGTCATCTTTGAGAAAGAAGGCCTCACAGTCGATTTGACCGCTTATAAAGTATTCATTGATGGCCAGCAGATCAGCCTCGCACCGAAGCTCTATGACTTACTCTTCTTTTTGATTCGAAATAAGAACATTGCGCTACCACGGGAAAAGATCTTAACTGAAGTATGGGGTTTTGATTATTGTGGTGACGATCGAACACTTGACACGCATATGAAACTATTGCGAAAAGCCTTAGGTCGCTATGGAGAGTTCATCACAACCCTGCGCGGCCTTGGTTATCGCTTCGAGGGGTGAGGACACCATTGAACTTGAACAAGCTTCGTTTCAAATGGAAAGTCTTTGCGTACCTCCTGTCTTTTTGTGCCGTACTCCTGCTTGTTTTGTGGTTATTTCAAACCGTGTTTCTCAATGAAATGTATCAGTTTATTCGCAAGCAAGAGCTGACTAAGGTTATTTCCATGGTCGAAAGAGAATTAGAAAGCTCCGATCTCCAGACAATTATTCTGAGAGCCCAGCACGAAAGTGATATTATGATCGCGCCCACCCCGGAATTTGTACCCCCCGCATGGCCAGAACTAGAACCTGGCGGCGGGCCTGGCAAGCCGCCGATGCACGCCATTACGGAATCAAGGGATTTTAAACTGAAAAATGGCCGAGTGCTCTCCCTAACGTTTTACGCATTACTCGTCCCGGTGAGTGCGACGGTTTCGACCCTGCGGCTCCAATTATCAATTATTACAGGCATTATGCTTGTGTTTTCGGTTCTCTTGGCCATAGTTTTGGCCCACCGGGTCTCTAAACCTATCGAGACGATCACCGAGAGCGCCTTTTCATTGGCAAAGGGAGACTATCACACGCGTTTTTCAGGCAAAGGATTTTATGAAATTGTAGCGTTGTCTGATACACTGAACACAACTGCTATCGAACTTGGCAAAGTAGAAAGCCTTAGGCGTGAGCTTTTAGCAAATGTATCCCACGATCTTCGAACGCCCCTTTCTCTGATCTATAGCTATGCCGAGATGATGCACGATTTTCCCAACGAAACGACTCCTGAGCAAGCCAGAGTGATTATGAGTGAAGCGAAGCGCCTAGCAGAGTTGGTCAATGATGTGTTGGACATCTCAAAACTGGAAGCGAATCTCCAATTGAATGTCTCTAACTTTAATCTGAGCCAGAATATCATGGCTAGCACCAGGCGAATGAATGAATTGTTGAAGAACGAGGGCTTCATTATTGATTTTGTGCATGACACAGACGTATTTGTCATCGCGGATAAAGGCATGATCAATCAGGCTTTTTACAATTTGCTGGTCAATGCAATAAACTACTCGGGCGAAAGCCGGCTGATCAAGGTCGAACAGACTCAGTCTGATGGCCGGGTACAAGTTCGTGTGATCGATGGCGGCGAAGGGATTGACCCCGCTGATTTACCCTTCATTTGGGATCGTTACTACAAAAGCAGCAAGAAGCACACAAGGGCGGTCACAGGTACCGGACTTGGGCTCTCCATCGTAAAGAAGATCCTCGAGTTGCATGGCTGTCCCTACGGCGTTAGCTCCAAGATCGGTAAGGGAAGCACGTTTTGGTTTGAGCTAGAAATAGCGAGCGATGAAATCTGAGCCGCATAGGGCTTGATCTTCACTTCAAAGACGCGGCCTTCTTATGGCTAAAATCCGCTTCCTATCCGAGGTTCGTTTTACAAGTTGTTCTGCAGGATTCGCGCATCTTCCGTGGAAATATGCAAGCCAGCCCAGGGTGCGAGGAGGTCTTGTTGTGATAAATAACGAAAACGCTGAACAAATTTATCGGCTCATCGAGAGCCTCTACACCCACGTCACCGATCTATTCACTGAGCAAAGCAGTATGATGCAGAAGATGAACTCGGAAATCCAAGCAGATATGGCCGACATGAAGACGGAACTAAGAACCGAAATGGCGGACATGAAGACGGAACTAAGAACCGAAATGTCGGACATGAAGACGGAACT
>DHNI01000021.1:8940-12512 GCA_002409455.1 Firmicutes bacterium UBA5420
ATGGCGGACATGAAGACGGAACTAAAGGAAGCCATATCCGACAACGGAAGAGCCATCAGGCGGCTGGAAAAAGCGGTTAGAAAAAACAACGAAACCCTGCTTCGACATGATCTGGATATTCAAATGTTGAAAAAGGCAATTGTAGAAACAGGTTGAAGGTGGCAAGGATGCGGAAAGGCTCATGAGCTACCGGGCCCGATCCCTAAGGGACATAATTTAAGAAGTGTAATGAATAACCCCGAGAGATGTTCTCGGGGTTTCCTAATTATCACGAACGCCCCATTCATGGATCACCAGAACGGGAATTCTCGTTCACATAGTGCGTCTTCTGCTTAGATCCCCGAGTGCCGAAATTCTCCTGGTCAGCACTGGAAGAAGCGTCATTAAGAGCAAGACCAACGCACCAATCGCATAAACTCGACCAAACCCAGAAAGAGCAGCAGCGCCATAACCAAGTAGCGGCCCTAAAGCAGCACCAAGGTCTTGATAAGAGTTATAACGTGCAGTAACTGAATGACGGTTATTCGCCGTTGTCGTATCGCCCAGCGCCGCATCTAGGAAGACTTTTTGTGTGTTTGTGAGAATGAAGAATAGTATAGCTGAGATCACGCTTATTAAGGGATTGCTTGTTTTTGCCAACATTAACAAAACTCCCCCTTGTAGAGTTGTGGACACTACATACGGTATCCTTCTTCCATATAGATCACTGAGACGTCCTGCGGGAGCCGAAAGCAAAATAGCGGAAATCCAGTTGCTCGAAGAAACCAGAGCCGAGACTGCTGCGATTCCCAGTGTCAACGAACCAAGCACAAGAACATCGCCAACAGACTGTTTTAGTAATAGGGATAAACTCGATGTAACGAGGCCACTACCAATGAGGTGAGTTATGAATCCATGTGCGTAACAAAATGCTGTGCTCAATGGGAACCTGTCAGAAAAATGCCCCCCATCCTCTATATCTGGTGTTCCCTCCATACTGTGCTGGCCAAGCTCGAGGGGCAATTGGTATTTCAACACGAGCGCAAAGGGAATAGCAAATGCAGATAATAGACTTAACAGGAGCATCGTCCAGTGGTATCCTAGTTTTTCTATCAGGTAACCACCAATAATTACAGCAAATGAACTGCCCAAGCGCATCACTGCTTGCATTACACCTAGGGCCTTCCCCATCGTAGATCGGCTCGTTTGTAGAACAACCAAGTACGAACCCATTCGAAAATAGGAAAAGCACACCCCCCACACCACTCGAGCTAGCAAAAAACCTACAAGCCCAATGGGAAAAGCATATATACCGGTAGAAACTGCCGCGCCAATGGATGCTAGCACTATGGGTACATACACTGAATATCGCGAGAACGTTCTAGCCGCTAAATGGTTTGAGTATAAGCGCACCCAGCGATTCATACTGAGCACAACCCCTACCATGACAAGGGGAATCCCGAGCTCCTCAGCATAAAGGGGAAGCACCGGATACAAGAATGAATCGCCAAGAATGGATAGAGCCAGAATAATTGATATGGTTCGGGCTGCTCTATGGGGTCTGGCCACCTGACATCTTCCTTTTACCCTTATATTCTGGCTAAACGCATAAGCACCAGTCTTGCCACACCGCGCCGCGGCAACAAGTCAGCTAGGTGATCAAACTAGGCTGCCCGCATCTCTATTATAAGAGAGTTTTCTTCCAGGATCAAGCAAACACCATTGTTCCAGAGATCGATAACTGCCAACTTTCATTCCCTTTCTACAAACTGGTGGTTCATTTTGCCATAGAAATACTAGAGGGGAAAGAGGCGACTTGGGAGAAACACAAAACTTGAAATATGGATCGAAACGTGGTCAGTTTTTGTGTTTTGGAGGTTTAAAATCTATATACCGGAATGGTCTAATGAGTTTAAACTTCACATTTATCGCAGCTTCTATTTATAATTAATGAGAAAGTGGGAAATCCGCTTTGTGTCTCACCGATCATGTCAATCGGAATCGGTGAACAGAAAAAAAGGATTACCAAAACAAGAGGAGGACTTTGAAATGACAGGTAGCAGAAGATTTTTGGTTACGTTTGTGATGTTGACCATGATTTTTGGCGTTGTTGGCATGGCTCACGCTTCTACAGTAATGCTTTATTCTTCAATGCAAGAGGATCAATTGCTAGCAATTAAAAGAGGCTTTGAAGCGGCGTACCCCGATATTACAATGGAGTATTACTTTGCCGGAACTGGCAGGGTAATGACAAAAATCGCAACTGAAGCACAGGCTGGCACCGTTGGAGCCGACGTAATTTGGGTAGGAGACCCTGCTGACTATATTTCCTTTAAGGAAATTGGCATTTTGCAGCAGTATTCTTCTCCCGAAGCCTACGCCATCGATGATGCCTATATCGATCCCGAAGGGTATTATACAGGAGCGCGACTCATGAATATGGGGATTGCTTATAACACAATGTGGGTTACTGCAGAAGACGCACCAAAAACCTGGCATGAGCTTCTCGATCCTCGCTGGCATGATCAGGTTGTTATGACCGATCCAGGAACATCTGGCACGTCGAAGTTTTGGCTGAACGCCATTATGAGCCATGAAGACTACGGCGTTGAGTTCATTCAAGCACTTAAGGACAATCGGATGTATATTGAAAGCGGTAGCAGTGCAACCCATAACCAAGTGGCCGCCGGCGCCTACCATATTGGCGTGTGTTTAGATTACATGACCGCCAATCTAATTACGCTGGGCTCGCCAATTGAATTTATCTTCCCTGAAGATACGGTAGCCATCTTTAGCCCTATTGGCTTGGTGAAAGACTCTGCTAATAACGAGAACGGCAAATTGCTCTATGACTTCATCCTTTCCAAAGAAGGGCAAGAAATTCTTGTAGGCGAGAATCTCATTTCTGTTCGAAACGATGTAGACCAGGGGAATGTAGATGTTGATGCAATTGCCAAGAAAGCCCTCGCCCTTGATCTCGAAGCCATGGCAAGAGACAACGACGAAAACTTAGCTGCTTATGATAGCATCTTTGGTTTCTAAAGTAGAAGCCTAAATCGTCATTAAGAAATCAAAGGAGGTAAGCAGCGGACGAATGCCTGCTGCTTGCCTCATATCATTTAAAAACAGGAGGAGAAAACCATGGCGTACGTCAGATTCGAGAATATATCCGTCAGTTATGGTGACAACCAGGTTCTCAAAAACTTCTCGTTATCCTTGACGAAAAACGAAATCATGTGTTTGGTGGGACCTTCTGGGTGCGGAAAAACGACCTTAGTGCGTTGCTTGTTGGGTCTAACCAGGCCTGACGAGGGCGAGATCTATGTAGATGATAAATGCTTGTTCAGTAGCAGAAGGCGTATTAATGTGCCGGCCGAACGACGTGGTATCGGGATCGTTTTTCAAGATTATGCTGTCTGGCCCCACCTAACTGTCAAAGACAATGTAGCCTATCCCATGCGTAAACGACGCATGAAAAAGAGTGATATTGATCGCAGAGTCAATGATGTTTTGAAACAAGTTAGTATGAGTGAGTATATCAATCACCTTCCAGGTCAACTCTCTGGTGGTCAGCAACAGCGGGTAGCCATTGC
>DHNI01000021.1:12740-13883 GCA_002409455.1 Firmicutes bacterium UBA5420
CAAATGCTTAATGAGATTCGAGAAATTCAGCGCAATCTTGGTACCACCGTTTTTTATATCACCCATGATCAAAAAGCAGCGTTGCATCTAGGGGATCAACTCGCGATTATGAATAGAAAAGGCGAACTTGTTCAGATCGGCACTGACGAAGATATTATCCTCAGGCCAAAATCCCGCTTTATCTTTGAATTCATTGGTGTTACCAACTTTATCCCTTTAAAACGTGTGGATTCTGAGTACAAACTAGATCTGGGAAGGGAGATGGTTCCCTGGTCAGAGCCGGTTCCAGACAATCTAGCGAGTGGTGGGAAATCTTTGGAAATGGGAACGCGCCCCAATGATATCACCTTCGATGATTCATCACCCATTAGGGCTAAAGTAAGGCGCGCTGTCTTTTTGGGCAGTGAATATGACTATTTTATTGAGCTTGGTGATAAAGAAATTCGCCTGCAGCAAAGCACACTTGATGCGTCTCTTGTTGGCGTGGCCCAAGAAGGTAGTGAAGTGGGTTTGAGATTCCTCAATCCTCATTATTATGAAGCAGAAAGAAGGGAGGCCTAGACTCATGATAAATCTACGAAGAAATAAAGATCTAGCAGCCGTAGAAGGGCGTCGCATTGGCCTTGACAACGTAATGACGGCTTTAGCCTTTGTGCTGCTTCTGGTGATTGTCGTTATCCCGATTTCAATGATTATCTATAATGCTTTTTTCTATGAAGGTAAATTTACATTTAGCCTTATTGTGGAGCAGCTTACTCGAAGCACCACAATATCTTCTATGTGGAATACGATTAAAATTGGAGCTTTGGTAACCCTCTTTGGTACAATCATGGGTGTTTTCTATGCCTGGCTCCTCGGTCGTAGCAATATTCCTGGTAAGAAGTTGATGCGATCCTTGTTTACCATTCCTTATATGTTCCCTCCATTCTTGGGCGCTATGGCCTGGGATCTGTTGTTAAATGGCCGTTCCGGTTACCTCAATCGATGGTTGATGCAAACGTTTAATCTTACGTCGGCACCACTAAACATTAATACCATTTGGGGAATCGTCTTTGTGGAAATTTCCTACTATTTCCCCTTCGTATTTATGCAGGTAGTGAGCGCGTTAGAGCGCATGGATCCTACATTGGAAGAGAGCGCTCG
>DHNI01000035.1:0-9230 GCA_002409455.1 Firmicutes bacterium UBA5420
TAACCGATCTCTTCACCACTAACTGCAGGGCCTGCCATCAGCACGATAAATGCCACATCCGAACTGGCATTAGCGGCTAAAGGAGCAACCAGACCGCCCTCGCTATGCCCGATAAGGCCGATGCGTGCAGGATCAATTTCGGGCCTTGTTTTTAAGAAGTCCACACCAGCCAAGACATCACTGGTAAAGTCCAACGTAGTGGCAGCGGCAAAATCACCAGTGGATTCCCCCACGCCCCTTTCATCAAAGCGTAGTACGGCAATTCCGCGTCTTGTAAGATAATCTGCCAGAACAAGAAAAGGCTTATGACCCATGAGCTCTTCGTTACGATCTTGAGGCCCCGAGCCACTAATCAAAAGCACTACAGGAAACGGGCCGTCACCTTCAGGTAGAGTAAGAGTTCCGGCCAATTCTATGCCTGCATCCCGGTTGGGATATCTGACTTCAACTTCGTCATAGGGATAAGGAGGCTGTGGCTCTTGGGGGCGGTTTGGCCCGAATAGCTCAGACAGATTTTTATGCAAAGTCATTGGTATCTCCATACCATTTTGCTTCCAGACACCTTCTAAACTCGTTCCATCTAGGCTAAAGCTGCCAGAATAGATTCCTGCAATAAGGGAAACGTCAAAGACTACTTCCCCATCTTGGCAGCTTACCTGGCTAATAGGAATGCCTGTGGCGCCCTGTGCGGGAACGTCCAGAGCTCCTGACCACGAACCATCTGGGGTAGATGCAATGTGAAAAATCATGTCAAGTTCGGCCCCTGGAATTTCCAGGGCACCTGACCAGGTACCAATCAGGTCAGTCCCTTCGTCAGCGGCTGCTGCCCACATAGGCAGAGCTACCATGGCCAGTACCAGTACTGCGATAATCAATCTCATTCTCTTCATCATCTCTTTATTCCTCTCTTTCGTAGAAGACAGAACCCACGCGCTGAATGTGATCCACAAGATCTTCATTGCTGAGCGTGTCAAAGTGACAAACATCAATCCCGTAGGACGAATTGTTTGAGGGACAGTCCCTGGATCAATTTGACGAAATTCGTATTAGCAAACTAGCAAACTTTCAGGGTGCTGCCTCCTGTAGTTCTACCGACGATAATCTGCCGATCGATTCTTTCTTTAAGCTCTTCCACATGCGATATGATACCGATCAATCGATCACCTTCTGCGAGACCTACTAGAGTCTGAATGGCCTGTTCTAGCGATTCTGCATCTAAAGACCCAAAACCTTCATCTACGAACAGGGTATTAATTTCCACTCCCCCTGCAGAGCTTTGGATCACATCAGAAAGCCCTAAGGCCAGCGACAGGGAGGCTTTGAAGGATTCTCCTCCAGAGAGGGAGCTTACCGAACGTACCCTCCCGGTATAATGATCTAAAACATCAATCTCTAGGCCCGTTTGGGAACGCAAATCAGCTGCTTCTTCTCTGCGCAAGAGCTCAAAACGGCTGTTAGTCATGATCTTCAACCTCTTATTAGCCTCAAAAAGAATCTGGGTGAAATAAAAGGCCTGCACATATTGTTCGAAGGCTAGCTTTTGCTTGCCAGCCAGCTCGCCACTGGCTGTCCTGGCCAGATTACTAAGGAGCAGATATTCCTTTTGGAGATCAGAAAGCTGATCCAATCCCGCCTGAACTGTTCTTACAATGGGCTCGTTGACGCCAAGGCGGGTGTGCACTATCTGAAGATCGTGATCTACCTGGCGCTTCTCCGCTTCGAGTCTCTCTTTTAGCTCTTCTAAAGCATCCAAATTCGGCTTCACCTTATCCTGGGTTTCTTGGCTCAGCCTCGTATGCTCTTGCTCCACTTTTTGCACATCTCGTTCGTAAGCGCTTACGGCATCCTTAAGCTCCTTGAGCTCTAGTTCCGTTTTTAGAGCACTTTCGTAAGCCTTTTCATCTAGAAACCCGCAAGCAACGCTCCTTTCGGTAAACTTCGCTTCTGCTATTTCCCTTGATTCTCTAGCTTGAAGGAGGCGACCCTCTTGATCCTTGAGGAGAGTCTGGTTGTTCGCCAGTTTCGTCACCAGTTCCTGATAGGCCTGCTCCGCCTGCTGAAACGCCTTTCGCAGCGCAATTAACTCCCCTTCCCACCTTTGCAAGACATTTTGGGCTTCGCCTTGGTCTTTGTATTCCAGAGAAGTTTGGAGGGTCTGGAGTTGACCAGATTTTGTAGCAACTTCCGAATCCAAAGCGCGAAGGGCGGCATCCTTTTCTTCCCTGTGCGTTTCGTTGGTTTTAAGGTCTATCTCGAGCTTGCGCAGCGCCTCCTGCATTTGCCTTTTGTGCCTTAATCCCCCCTGGAGTTCCTTGGAGAGGATATCGTTTTCTGCCTTGCATTGCTCATTTTCCCTCTGGGCAGCAGCAATTTGACTAGAAAGCCCCTCAGGAGTAATATCCACGGGCAGTTCAGAGAAAAAGGCTTGGGCACCGGCAACCAGCTGTCTCTCCACCTCTTTGTGCTCTGTTTGCTTGGTGTTTGAGAGCTTGCTAGCCTGATCTAAAGTACGCCGTCCCGCCTCTACCTTTTCTTTGAGCCCCTTTAGTTCGGCCTCACTTGGAGCGTTTGGGTCAGGTGAAGCTTTCTGGGGATGGGTGCGCGAACCGCAAACAGGGCAGGCCTCATTCTCCCTGAGAGATGTGGCCAACACACCAGCCTGTTCCCTAAAGAATGCTTTTTCCTTTTCTACATAATCCCCCTGAAGCATCTCGTACGTTGCTTCAGCCCCTTGAAAACATTCTGTGACCTCTGCACACTCTAAGGCCAGTCTCTGTAATCTTTCTAGACTTTTGTTGAGAGTCAATAACTGGGCGCTGTTCGTATCAAGGCCCTTTCTTTCCTGCTCACACTGGAGTATCTGTAGCTCGAGATCGCCCAAGGACTCCAGTTCCTTGCTAAGCTTCGTTTTCTCCTCAGACAAAGTCAATTTCTGCGTTCGCAGCTGTTCTAAAGTTTCGCCAAGTACTGCTTTGGTTCGCTGGAGCTCTATCAGTTCTTGGTTCAATCGCTCTGCTTCAACGTACGTGGGCAAGACCTTCTTTAGACTAGCTATGTTAGCGCTGAGCTGCTCTCGCTTGGGTTCTGTGGCCTTTTCTACTTCATAAGCCTTCTTTGCCTCTTCTAAAGCGGTCTCTTGCTTTATGATCGCACTAGACAAGGTCTGAATACTGGCTTTGAGCCTTTCTTCCTCGACCTTTCTTTCCAGAAAAGCATGTTCTAAAGGACGAACCTGGTAAAGCGCTTTTTCTCCTTTAGCAAAACTCTCTTGACGCTCTTTATGTTCCTGGGCTCGCCCTTGCAGCTCATCCCGCCGATCCCAAACAGCCTCGAGATCCAAAAAAGCCTGGTATAGGTGGCGACTATCTGCGATTAGCTCAATTTGTTTGGCAATGGCTGTATCCTTACATTTCACCTGCTCCTGGAGGGCGCTTTGCAGCTTCTTATCGCTTCTAATCAGTGCCTGCAAACCCTCTAGAATCTCAGCACCTTGATGAATGCTGGCATCTTTGATCTGGGTTTCAAGGATCTGACCCCCTTCGTCCTCCGGGACGTTGTCTACCTTTGGAAGACGAATGGTCTGCATGGATTGAAGGATACTGCTTTCTTTGGCCTCTACGGTGTTTTTAAGCGTTCTTTCTCGATCCTTAAGCAAGCGCTGCGTTACTTGATAAAGATTGGTTGAAAACACGCGCCTAAAAATCTCGCCCCGCTCCTTGCTATCGGCTAAAAGAAGCTTGAGAAATTCTCCCTGAGCAATCATAGCAATCTGCTTGAACTGGTCACACTTGATACCCAGAATATCTTCGAGCTTAAGCGTTACATCACGGTATCCTGTGATAACTTGTCCGCCGGGCAAGTGCAAAGTGGCCTGGGCGGATTCGATCGTCATTCCCTGGCCGGTCTTCTTGGGACGCTCGTAGCGGGGGGTTCGTTCCACCTTGTAGGTTCTATTCTTATGGAAAAAGGTGAGTTCTACATAGGTCTTAGTGTAGGCATCAGCAAAATCACTACGTAGGCTATCCACCGTTCTCACAGAGCCACTACTTTCCCCAAAAAGAGCAAAGGTAAGGGCATCAAAGATAGAGGTTTTTCCTGCCCCCGTAGGGCCTGTGATTAAGAATAGGCCTTGGGAACCAAGGAGAGTGAAATCGAGCGTAACCTCGTCTGCATAGGGACCGAAGGCTGACATAACGATCTTTAGAGGCTTCATAATTCTACACCTCCAGCCTCTTCCAAGATTTCCTCTAGGACCTTGATCTGCTCTTGATTGAGATCACTGCCATTTTGCAGCTCATAAAAGGTCGCAAAGAGTTCTAATGGACTCTTGCGCACCAGATCGCCCGCGGCAGCCATCTGGGCATGGGAGCTGTGCAAACTGCGGCTATTCTCGAAATCTAGGGCCATCAAATTGGGGAAGACGGGCCGCAATTGTCCTAGGGCATCGTAGATTTCGTCTTCATCGGTGAGAGTGATGCGTAGGTAGTCTTGCGATCCTGCTTCATCCTCTTTGCCGAGCGCGAGAAGTTCTGCTAAAGGCCCTTTAATTTCCCGTAAATCCCGTAGTGGTTTTAAGGGGTGTTGCTCAACACTAAGCTCGCCCTTGGAACCAAAGTCCAGGATGGTGACGGATTTATCCTGTCTTGCTTCCGAAAAGGAATACTTAAGGGGCGATCCTCCGTAGCGAATGGTATCAAATCCAATGCGCTGGGGTCTATGGAGGTGACCAAGGGCTACATAATCGAAATCACGAAAGAGCGAGGCATCCACAGAATCGAGCCCGCCGACTATCACAGTCTCAGAATCAGAGCGCTCGGGCTGGTGATCGCCGCTCACAACAAATTGGTGGGCGATAAGAATATTGCGCTCATTAACATCGTACTCTCTAGTGCTCAAGGCAGCCTGAATAGCCTGATCATAGCTTTCGATCGCTTCTTGGAAATAAGGCCTAACCTGGGCTGGTTTTATAAAGGGAAGGAGGTGAATATGAAGGGGCCCGTTCCCATCTTCGAGCGTAACCTTTTTAAGAAGACCATCAAAGCCCCCTACCACATATAAGCCATTTTTCTGCAACATGCGGCTGCCAAAGCTAAGACGCTCGGGGGAATCGTGGTTGCCACTAATCACAAACACCGCAAGGTTCAGGCTGATAAGCTTAGTCAAAAAATCGTCTAGAAGCTCCACAGCCTCTATGCTAGGCTGGCTCTTGTCATAAACATCCCCTGCAATGAAAACGCCATCAACTTCTTGATCTAAGCAAAGCTCTATGATCTGTTGGAGGATATACGTCTGATCCTCAATCAGGTTGAATTCGTTTAGGCGCTTACCGATATGTAAGTCGGCCAAATGAAGAAAACGCATCACCATCACCTCGTTTTCATATCTCTATGCTTTATTCGCTATCTTAAGTCTGTAACCTTTTCCAAAGAAGGCGCCACACTTCTCCAATCACAAAGACCTCCTCGCCTGTTCCGCAAAGAGGTCTTTCGTCTTCCATATTGATAAAGCAGGCATGCTACCCTCTTACCCCTTCGAACCTGATGTCAACATACCAGATACAAAGTACTTCTGGAGAGAGATGTAAACGGCAATCAACGGAACAACCGAGACCACCGAAGCGGCCAGAAGAAGGTGCCACTGGGCACCATAAGCACCCTTGAACTGCATAAGACCCATGGTCGCTGTATAGAGCCTGTTGCTTTCCAGGTAAATCACAGGGCGCAAAAGGTCGTTCCAGTTATTCATAAAGGCAATAATGATCAGCGAAGCGCTCACTGGCTTGGCATTGGGGAAAAAGACCTTGTAGAACATCTGCCAGGGATTGGCTCCATCAATAAAAGCCGCCTCTTCAATGGAGGAGGGAATGTTCTCAAAGAACCCTCGAAAGAGGAAGGTTCCAAAGGAGCCCACCAGCATGGATGGGACAATGAGCGGAAAGTAGGTGTTGTACCAGCCCAGGTTAAGCATCATCAGATACTCCGGGATGATGGTCACTTCCACAGGAATCATCATCGTGGCCAAAAGGGTACCAAAGACGATATTCTTACCCCTAAACTTCATGCGGGCAAAAGCAAAACCACCTAGGCTACAGGTAAAGAGCTGGCCTAATGCCGCGGAGCCTGCCACAAGAATCGAGTTTAGGACATAACGCAAAAAACTATGGTCATAGAGAACAATTCGGTAGTTATCCCACATGCGTTCTGTAAAGAGCGTGCTGGAGGTAAAGCTCGGTGGGATGCGAAACACTTCCCCCATGGTCTTAAAGGACGTGGCTACCATCCATAGAAAGGGGAATACGGTTAGTGAGCCTACGAAAATCAAGAGTACATATAAAGCGATCTTGCCATATCTCTTCACGATTCCCACCCCTAATCTACAGTTTCTACCCAATATTTACGGGCGTAAAAGTTGATGAATGTAATGATACCCACAATAATCAGGAGCACAAAGGACATGGCGGAGGCATAGCCCATCCTAAAGTGCACAAAGGCATTAATATAGGTGAAAAAGCTTAAGGTCGCTGAAGCATAGTTCGGGCCGCCCTCGGTCATAGCCATGGTAATATCAAAACTCTGCAAAGACTGGATTAAGGCAATAATTCCAATAAAAAATGTTGTGGAGGACAAAAGAGGGAGTGTGATATGGCGCAAACTCTGCCAGCGTGTAGCCCCATCAATTTTGGCCGCCTCGTAATATTCCTCTGGGATATTCTGCAAGCCGGCCAAAAAGAGAATCATATGGTAGCCCGACATCTTCCAAATGTAAACGATCACCAAGGTTAGCAAAGCATAGCGGGAGTCGCCTAAAAAGGAGGGAATCGTATGCACTCCCAAATCCGCCAAAACGTTGGGTAACACGCCAAAGCGGGGGCTTAAGATCCAGCTCCATACCACGCCAATTGCTACCGTCGAAGTGATCACGGGCAAATAGTAAAGGCCACGGAAAAAGGTGATTCCTTTGATGCGATTGTTCACCAAAATGGCCAAGAAAAGACCAAAAACCATGACCCCTAGAACATAGATTAGGCTAAACACCAAGGTGTTCCGTAGGATCATCCAAAATGTGCTGGAATGAAAGAGCTCCACATAATTGGCCGTGCCAATCCACTGAGGTGGAGAAAAGACATTCCAGCTTGTGAAACTTGCGAAAAACGCGGCAATGATAGGGCCGATCCGAAAGAAGATCAGCCCCAAAATCGTGGGAGTAACAAACAACCACGGTGCAACCTTCCCGTACTTCATGAGAACCCTCCTTACCTTATGAGGGGGAGGAAAGTCCTCCCCCTAAGGCTTCTCTATGGCTCTGGATAATATCGTTCCAGAACAGCGTTACCATCTCTGGTGATCTTCTCAATCGCTTCTTCTACAGTCTGTTGACCATTCGTCAGAGCATCAAGTTCACCGTTCATGCCTGCTCCGCCAGTAGAAGCATAGCCTCTCCATTCACTCCAACCCATGTTAAAGGTAGTGCGTACAGGGGTGTCACCAAGAGCTAAAACGAGCTCCAGGTTTCCAGGCTGTTGATCTTTTTGAAGCCATTCTTCGGAATAAGCGATATCCCTGTAAATCGGCACTTTGCCCGCCATATAGGTTTCCACTGGGCGATTCGCACCGATTAGATACTGCACAAAGGCCCAGGCTTCGTCTTCGTGCTTGGTCGTGGCAGCAATGCCTACCGAATCGGGCCAGTAATACGAACGCTCTTCACCGGGTTCTAAAGACGGGCCCTTAGGCACATTGGCAATTCCCCATCGAAAGGAGTCTCCGGCAACGGTGCGCACATGATCAACCATCCAAGAACCATCAACCCACATAGCAGCCTGCTGCAAAGGGAAAAGGTCTTGTTGACGTATTCCAGCCATATCGCGGTGTGCCATCGAGACACCATGAACATTGGTTAGGTCTGCTAAGAACTGCAGCGCTTCTTTGGCCTTATCATCAATTGCAATGCGGGTCTTGTTTTCGTTAAGAATGCGGCCACCATTGGCATAAACCCATGGTTCCACATGCGTGTAGCGACCATACCACCAGAATCCATACTGCTCAGGAGCCCTGTTAGGATTGGATTGGATGGTTAAGGCAATCGCTGCCTCTTGGAAGTCGTCCCATGTCCAGTCGTCATTGGGATAGTCCAGACCTGCTGCATCAAACATGTCTTGGTTGTAAAAGAGAACAGGACCAACCCAGGCATAAGGAATGGCGTACATGTCGCTGGTTTCCTTATTGGGGAAGCGATCTTCGTCAAAGACATTGTAGAAGTAATTGTCTAGATCTAAGTCCCGATCCACCAGGTGCTGAATGTTCAATAACAATCCATCTCTGGCCCAGGTATCAATGTAACCTGTGGACATGGAGAAAACGTCGGGAAGTTCACCAGCCGCGGCCATAGCAGCAAGGCGAGGCCAGAAGTTGGTGGGATCAAGGGCTGTCATTTCCACTTTGATATTGGGATTTTCTGCTTCGAAGCCCCGGATTAGCTCTGCTTCCATCTGTTGGAACTCCGGATCCCACATGAAGTAACGGAGTGTGACTTGTTCTGCCATAGCCAAAGCAGAGAGGCTTGCTACCAATAAGGTAGCCAACAATACGATTACGAGATTGCGTTTCATTATTTTCCTCCAATCTTTATTTGCGAATTACGCCCACACTTGGAATCAACCGTTCATAGGTAATGCCAGGCAAACCCCTACGGTCTGCTCCTTTTGTGAGCTGACCATAGAAGTACTGCATCGTTGCGGAACCACCCCCATCTAGGTTTAATGCATGCTTGTATCCTCTGCTTTTGAGCACTAGAGCGAGTTCGCTTAAGGATGCACCGGAAGACTCCCCCGTTGCTTCGTCCATATCACGATTGACTCCCTCCACTGCCAAAACCCTGAAATTCCCATCAAAATCAACGCCAATAGCCATGCGAGCTGCCTGTGTTTCGCTAATATCTTCCGCATAATCCGTGGGAACGACTCCATAGTCTAAAACCTGTCCCTTGGCTAGTTTCTTGCGGAAAAACTGCTCCCTTTTCAGGGTGTGCTCATCTAAAATAATCTCACCATCTTGTAAAAGCCCTGGTCCGCACTGGATACCTGTGACATAGTGCGCACCACTTCGGAAAGCGTAGCCGACCTCATTTGAGAACGTCCTTTGCGGCAAGTCTCCCTCCGGGAGGGAAAGCACGAAGCCGTTATGGGGAATCTCGGTCGCCCCACCCCTTTTGAAACCGACAATGGAGCGATC
>DHNI01000035.1:9416-10167 GCA_002409455.1 Firmicutes bacterium UBA5420
TTCCGGCCTCTACGACCCCAAAGTAACGGGTGTAGAGGGCACAATCCAAAGGCTGGGCTGTAACCTGGTTCAGGAAAAAGGCGGAAAGATCCCATGTGCTGCCTAAAGCCTGTAACTTGAGATCATGCAGGGATATCTGGCGGAAGCTCACGTCACCCTCTGGCGTAAAAAGAAGAGCCGAGCGGTTAAAGAGGGGTGGGCTTTCGATTAATCCGTCCCGAATCTGCAAACTGTAGGCATCGCCCAGTAACGAAAACTCACTGATAAAATCCTCTTCCTCAAAAAGGAAAAAGGAGGTGTTAAAGACAAGTGGATAATGTCCCATGCGGCCATGGAGTGAAGGAAGGCCAATCGCTCCTACGGCGACCACATCTTTCAGTGGATCAAAACTTCGATACACCTCTTCTATAGGCTGGTCAAGATCCGCCTGGTAAAATTTGATCCGCCCCTGGGCATAAAGCAAATCCAAGATCTCCTGCGTCCTCACATCTTGCTCGGTCTCTAACTCCTTAACCTGCAGGCGCCCCTCGATAATTACATAGTTGCAAGCTTCTACCAGATAACGAAGGTGATGCGTAATCCATGCATTTTTGCTGATCCGGACGATGTCTGTGTTTTGATCCGTGAGGTCGATTTCGGCCCTGGCTTCATCATGCCCATAGGCATCCCAGAGGAGTGCGACGGGACTTTTGATTCCCCGAGTTAGTGCCTTCAGCATCCTTAACTGGGCGATGTCATCGAGCTTGAGCTG
>DHNI01000035.1:10412-11214 GCA_002409455.1 Firmicutes bacterium UBA5420
ATTATGCTTCGGTGAGAGCATGACCAGCCTCCTGAATCTGAAATTGTGCGAGGGCAAAAAACTTCTCCATCACAAAGCGCACGATCCCACTTTCCAAAGAACCTGATCCAGGAATGTTGCGTTTGATTTGCGGGGTATAATACATGGAGTCATCCTCCAAAATATGATTTTTCACTTGATGATAGATAAAATCGTTATAATCAAAGACATTGCCCGTTAGGAGCACCTTCTTGGGATTGAGCATTTGAGTCTGGGCAATCATCAGTCTGGCGATATGGAGCGTAAAGGCGTCTATTTTTTCACGTACCTGAGGTTCAGCTACGTGCTCGACAAACTGCCTATTCAAGGCATCAACCTGTTCACGCTGCACCGATGCTGAGTAGTAGGGCAGACTGTTGATCTTCCGAACTAAAGGGTCTGTTCGTAAGACGTGATAAAGCTTGTCGATCCCTTTCCCAAAGAAGCGATTGTCGCCGCCACGGTTGGTGTAGCCATGGAAAATCTCGTTATTGATGATCAGAGCCAGACCAATTCCTTCGTTTATGTATAGAGCACTCGTTACATTATTGGACTGTTCCAGTTCAATTTCGTTACGTACGTAAATGCGCACTTCCGTATCAACAAAGACAGGCAAACCTACTCTGGCACGCAAGTCTTGCCCTAAAGGCTTTTCCGTCCAGTCTAGGTCATTAGAACGATCGATGATCTGGTTATCGAAATCAGTAACACCAGAAACGGACATCCCCACTGCCAGAATCTTACCCTGTGCCAGCGACATCGCCTGCCTTACTTCATGTATGGA
>DHNI01000035.1:11257-14634 GCA_002409455.1 Firmicutes bacterium UBA5420
TCATTAGAACGATCGATGATCTGGTTATCGAAATCAGTAACGCCAGAAACGGACATCCCCACTGCCAGAATCTTACCCTGTGCCAGCGACATCGCCTGCCTTACTTCATGTATGGAGGCGGTTAGTATCTCGAGATACTCCCCATAGGAACTGGCTTTCAACTCGATGATCTGACTGTATACCACTTGAGCCTTTAGATCGGAGACAAAGATATAGAAATGGGAAGCGCGTAGATCGACGCCAATTATGTACCAGAAGTCCTTGTTTACCTCATACAATAAAGGTTTGCGTCCCCCACTAGATGAGCCCTTCTTGGTCGAGATGATCATGCCGATCTCTTCAAGTTGGTTGGTGTAGTTGGAGATGGCCGTAAGGGAGATACCACAGAACTCAGCGATCTCGGGTTTGCTAATGGGTTCCCTGTCATAGATGATCTGGAAAAGCTGCTTAAGGTCAATTTTCTTCGCTTGTTTGCTCATATCTATGTCTTTTTGCCCCTACTTTCTCAAGCATCTTTATGAACTTGGATTCATTTTAACACGCTTTTTTTAACAAAACAACCTATTTTGGGTAGAAAATGCGCAGGAAAAGAATTCCCTATAACAAAGAGCTTGTCATAGGGAATCGTTATGGAGAATCGCTGGGCATCACACCACGCGCTTTTTACCATCCAAGATACGTGAATAATACAACTAAGGGAAAGACCATGGCAGCGGTGGCGAAGGGAATGGTCAAGGTATCGGTACCCCGTTTAGAAAAGAGTTCTACCACGGCACAGATTGGCGCCACGACCAAAGAAATGAGCAGGCAGATATACCAAGAGAGCCCGCTTAAAAACAGTAGGGTAAAAAAGACTGCAACAAAGGCCGCCAGAGCCATGGCTAGGGTTCCTTCGTGGGTTTTGGCCCCTTCAACCCAGGCGTGCACGATGGTTCTTTTACCAAAGAATTTTCCAACCAAGGCAGCGGCTGCATCGCCCCAGCCCCAAGCCATAACCCCTACAGCCACCATGTATTGCCACTTTGCTCCCAGGACTCCCCAGAAGAAGAGAATCAAGAGGGCAAAGGAAAGCTGCACATAGAGCAGTTGTTTACGCAACTCACCGCCACGCTCAGTCCTGTCCACAAAAAGCCTTTTATAAAAGGAGGTTTTTTCTAAGAAGTAAAGGGCTGGGTAAGCCATGAGTACCAACAAGAAAGCAGCAGCTACGGCCATGTACCAAGTACTAAAAAGGCGAAGTAGAATAAAGACAGAAAGACTATAGGCCACATGCTGCATCTTGCGGATTACCTCAGTGGGTAGTTTAGACCAAGCCTTTAATATAGTGGGAATAGCGAGAAGCCCAACGAGGTAATACGCGATCAAAATCACGGCGGCTAAAAGATCACTTCGAAACATCGTCAGCCCCCCTTTGCCTGCTGAAACTCTTTGATACACGCCGGAATATCCCAATGAAGATGGCTATCTCTTCTTCCGAAATTCCCTCGGAGGCTAGATCGAAGATATTCTCGTAGATCCCTTGCACCTCAGGCCCGATTTGATGAGCTTTTTCGGTCAAATATACTCTGGAAACTCGCTTGTCTGCAGCGTCTCTTTCTCGTGTAACGAGCCCTTTGGTTTCAAGGGACAAAAGGGCACGCGAAACAGCCGGCTTGCTAATCTCCAGCTGGGCTACGAGATCTTCCTGCCTTAAGACTTGATCGCCACTGAGCAGGCTTAATAAGACATTGCCCTCAGCACTGCTGAGGCCTAAGGGCTGCAAGCGCTCATTTAGAACCTGCCGCGCCGACTTTATTGTATGGTTAGCATAATGCCAGATATCTTTGATTCCAGACATAGCTCCCCTCCTAATTCTCAAGCTAACTGTTAGCAGATTAACCATTAACAAGTTAACTATTAACCATTACTTACATTCTACGCTATATCTGTCCGTATGTATACCTTCTATCGAAGATTGCTACAACTTTGGCTTCATGCAATATATCCCAAATGATGCTCTCCCTGTAGTATTAGCTATAGCAATCGGCCTTACATTGCTATTCAGCCTTGTACTATAGCTATTCACATTGTATAGTAATAGCTAAAGGGGGGCGCACTCGATGAAGGTGAACTCTACGGATTTTCAAAATGCGGTAGGAAAGTATTTGGCCTTGCTCGATAAGGAACCCATTATTATCACAAAAAACGGAAGAAGCGTGGCCAAACTCACCTCTTATACAGACCCGGACCATTTCTTTATTGTTGAAACAAAGGGCACGTACAACATACGCAGACGAATCACTTATGATGAGTACCTTGATTTGGTGGAAAGCTCTGATCAGCGTTATGAACTGATTGGAGGGGAGGTTTATTTGCTGGCATCGCCAAGCTTTCAGCATCAAGTGATTGCTGGCGAAGTTTTCGGACATTTACGAGATTATTTCCGCAATGGCCCGTGCCAAGCTGTGGCTGCGCCCCTTGATATCCGCCTGTTCGGATGGGCAACCAAGTTTGAGGAAGATCCTAATGTGGTGCAACCGGATGTTGTGGTGATCTGTGACCCAGAAAATGTGACTGACGATGGAAAGTATGAAGGAATACCCACTTTAGTGGTGGAGATCCTCTCTCCCTCTACTAGGGGTAAGGATCTCACTACCAAGCTCGAGCTTTATAGGAGAAGTGGAATTAAGGAGTATTGGATCGCAGACCCTAAGGACAAAACCGTGGTACAGTATTCCTTTGACGAAGAAAGGGAGCCTGAGGATATGCGGATCATCGGGGAGAATGAGGTTCTTCTTTCGTCATCCTTTTCGGGCCTTAAACTCGACCTATCCATTGTCTTTTCGTAGTGCTTGATATAGCTTCTAACGTTGGTCTTCATTGCTCATTGGCTATGCGGTAAAGCTCTATCTCCTGGAAGAGAGGTAATAGATGGGGGAGTATATTTGTCACCTCAAAAAGTACCGACAGTTCGCCGGCCTTACGCAAGACGAATTAGCTAGAGAAGTGAACGTCAGGCGCGAGACTAATGCCCCTATTGAAGAGATCGTTGTGTTTGACCAACTCTAAGCACTATCTCGTTTTCATGGGCCTTTCGAGTGTATATAGGTCTTCATCAATCTGAGCGAATCGTTCGTTTATGCGCTGCCGGGCATCAAATATTGCTCTGTTGTAGATGTACGGAGCGAGCTCTCCTGTCAGAAAATCAAGGAGCTGCTCCGCCGCTAAGTCGCCGATTATTTCGGAACGCTCTTCGTCAAAGAAATTCTTGATCCGACTGATAATCTTGGTTTTTTCTTCCCGCGACATCTTAATTGGAATCATCTTACCATTCTCCTTTTTTCGACTCGTCAAGTTAAACTTTGCCCTCCAAGCGGAAATCCCTCTAAGAAATGGGG
>DHNI01000035.1:14876-22953 GCA_002409455.1 Firmicutes bacterium UBA5420
GAAACGCCCTCTAGAGATGATCCAGAAGGCGTTTAAAAGGTTAGTCTATTTGGGCTCGGAAGAATAGATGGTTTCCAATTTGAACAATGGGCACCTGCTGCCATACCCAGTTGTTTTTGTTGGGAACTTTGTTAGGTGCAAAGAACCCGGTAGCTCCCTGCGATGGATCCCAACCAGCAAGAGCATCCCGCACGGCATCTTTGGCATTTTGCCCAGCAGGAGTATTGATGGCTCCGTTATCAATGGGCGAATACTGGGCATAACCACGATTGTCTCGTTGCATTATGACTCCGTATAGGGTATTAGGATAATTGTGATGCCGCACTCGATTTAGCACACTTGCCGCCACTGCCACCTGTCCTTCGTAGCTCTCCCCACCCGACTCAGCTTGTACCAGGCGGGCAAAGAGGTCTAGATGTGCAGCGCTATAGCTCGGTTCCATTTTAACTTCCACCATAATGCGCCCATTGCTTACGTGAACCTGAATAGATTTGTCCTGATAGTGAGCTTTCGTAACAGTCAACATATGGGTGCCTGCAGGGATATTCGTTATTTCAAATTGACCACTGGAAATCTGGACGGTCTTGCCCGCGATGGTAGCTTGTCCACTCCAAAATGCCAATCCACTCGTGTTATCGACTACAGTGCCGACAATTGTGCCATTTTGAGACACTCCAGAACTTGAACAACCAGTTAACAACAACATAAGTAAAATAGCAGATGAAAACAGTAAGTATTTGGGTTTCATTTGTAACTTCCTTTCTTTTGACGATTCGCATACCTCGGCTACCTAAGGTAAAACCAACACCTCAGTGCTGAAGTGTTGGCATCTCTTGGATATAATTCGAAACTATGGAGGTATTGCAGAACGTCCGAAGGAAGACAATTTATGGTAAAGAGCTCTCAGTTAAACCCCTGTTCAGTTCGGAGGATGATTTCATCTTGCAGGGCTTTTTCTAGATTATTAAAGTGATCCGAATAGCCCGCAACCCTTACGATGAGATCGTTATACTCTTCTGGCTTTTTCTGCGCTTCAAGAAGGACAGCCCGATCAATGACATTGAACTGAATGTGGTGTCCCATCATTTTAAAATAGGAGCGAATCAATGACGTTACATTGCTAAGCCCTTCCTCACCGGCGATGGAAGCGGGCGTAAATTTCTGATTCAATAGTGTTCCACCTGTTGAAGTATGATCCATCTTAGAGGCTGAACGGATCACTGCGGTCGGCCCCTTAATATCGGCCCCTTTTTCAGGAGAGATGCCATCAGTCAAGGGAACACCTGCCAATCGCCCATTAGCAGAGGCTGTCATCACGGATCCAAAATAGACATGGCAGGTTGTAGGCAGCATATCGATTTGATATGTTGCACCATAAACCGCTTTTCTTCCTCGAATTTTATCTCTCACACTTTCAAAGACATCAACCATAATGTCATCAGCGTAATCATCATCATTACCATATTTTGGCGTGTGATTGAGAACCAGATTTCGAGTCATCTCATGACCTTCGAAGTTGGCATTTATGGCATCTACTAAGTTTGCCATCGTAAACCGTTGCTGATCGAAGACATTGTACTTGATAGCTGCCAGTGTGTCTGTCATCGTGCCTATACCAACGATTTGAATGTATCGGGTATTATATCTTGCTCCTCCTGCATTATAGTCTTTGCCACTTTGCCTACATCCATCGACAACAACCGACATCAAGGGTGATGGCAGATATTTGGCAAAGATCGTCTCTATCTTGTGGTTTCCCGCTATTTTGATATCAATAAAGTAGTCAAGTTGTTTCATAAACGCTTCCCGTAATTCTTCATAGGACTCAAAGTCTACAGGATTTCCAGTTGTCAAACCGATTTGCTTGTCGGTATATTTATCAAATCCATTGTTCATCGTTATCTCAAAGATCTTGGGAACGTTCAAGTAACCGGTTAAGCAATAGGCTTCGCGGCCATGCGCCCCAGTTTCAACACAACCGCTGGCACCACCAAAACGAGCATCCTCTAAAGTCTTGCCCGCGTTTAAAAGCTCCTGAATCAGTTCCTCGGTGTTATAAAAAGCGGGCTGGCCCCACCCTTTCCTGGAGATTTCAACCGCCCTTTTTACGAATTCATCGGGGTTCTTTTCGCTTACTTGTACGTTTGAGCTGGGCTGTAGAAGCTTCATTTCATCCATTGTATCAAGGATTAAATAGGAGACATCATTAACGCCGTCTTCGCCCGTATAGGGATCGATTCCACCTGTATTGATGTTGGCAAAGTCGGTATAGGTTGCACTTTCCTTTAAGGTGATCCCAACTTTCGGAGGTGCAGGTTGGTTGTTGAACTTGATCCAGAGGCATTCTAGAAGTTCTCTAGCCTTATCATAATTGATGGTTCCTTCAGCTTGTTCTTGTTGGTAGAAGGGATTGAGATATTGGTCGAGTTTCCCTGGCGAATAGGCATCCCAGAGGTTCAACTCCGTCGTTACGCCGACATGGACAAACCAATACATCTGGATTGCTTGGGCGAAGGTTTGTGGCTTATGGGCTGGAACAACATCGCAGTTACCAGCAATCCAAAGTAACTCTTCTTTTCTCTCGGGGTCTTTCTCTTGGGCCGCCAATTCTCTGGCGTAGTCAGCATAGCGCTGGCCATAGAGAACCATGGCGTCACAGGCGATGGCCATTGCTTCTAATTGGGTCTTCTTCTCATAGGCTTCTAGATCATTGACATGATCAAGAGCCGCAATAGATTGCTCTATTTCCTGCTTGAAATCGAGGAAGCCTTTTTTGTAGAATTTATCATCGGCAACGGTATGGCCGGGGGCTCTCTGTTCCATAAACTCCGTAAAAATACCGGCAGCAAAAGCATCTTTCCATTCAGGTGCCATGGCGTCAAGGATCGTATCTCTCGTGGATTTCCCTTTCCAATAAGGAATAATTTTTTCAGCTTGGAGGGCATAATCGCCATCTTTGACTTTGAAGCTGATCAGTTGCCTTGCGTTCATCACCTGCATATCTCGAACACTATGCGCGCAAATTTCAGGGAATGTAGGCGCTACTTGTGGTCCTTCACTCTTTTCCCCAACAATTAACTCATCGTCTCCGATATAGAGCTTTCTGTTTGCTATATAGTGCTTAAAGCTCAAGGCGCGAAGGATGGGCATTTCGACTGTTCCGAAGTGCTCTTCATAAAACTCGGTTTGTAGTAACGCCCGCTCTAGACTAATGGATGGCTGCGTTGTTACGCTTTGGTGTCGCAAGCGCTTGGTTCGTTCAGTGTAACCCCTCATCGTTATCCTCCCTTGACGTCGTATCCTTGCTCGGCAAGCATCTCACGAAAGTGCTCTAGTTTCTCCTTGGAAGGGATTTGCATTTTGTCGTCTAGATAGTCCCTACCTAATTTCGCGTACTTGTGCTTAGCAATAGCATGGTACGGCAATAGATGCACTTCCTTTATATCTATGGCCTCTAGTAGCGCAATGGTACTTTCGATGTGACTGACCTCGGCATTGACGCCCTCAATGATTGGCATGCGCATCTGGATATTGGCGTGAATTCTTGCTAGATTCTCCAGATTCTCGATGATTTCCTTGTTCGATGCACCGGTAAACTCTTTGTGCTTTGCATCATCCGTGAGTTTTAGATCATATAAAAAGAGGTCTGTATGCTGAGCTGCCCTTTCCAAATGTTCAAAGGGGATCGCTCCGCATGTATCAACAGCGGTGTGGATTCCTTCGGCTTTCAATCGTATCAAAAGCTCTTCCACGAAATCAATGTGTACGAGGGGTTCTCCTCCCGAAAGCGTGACTCCCCCACTTGACTCTTCGTAAAACACTCTATCTTTAAGGACCTCTGCCAAAACCTCTTCTACGGTATACTCTTTTCCCGCAACTTGCCTAGCACCGGGTATACAGTATGTGACGCACTCACCACAAAAAATGCATTTTTCCGGGTCTGTCACCATGAAGTTGTTAACATTTGCAATCGCTTTTTGAGGACAGAGTTTTGCACACATTCCACATATAGCACATTTCTCACGATCGTAGAGCATTTCCTGCCTTATATTTTGGCTTTCAGGATTATGACACCATAGACATGTTAGGGGACACCCCTTAAAGAAAACTGTGGTTCTAATCCCGGGCCCATCATGAAGGGAGAATTTCTGTATATTAAAGATCATCGCTTTCATCATCGCTTAGCCCTTTCTGGGGACAGTCCCTCGATCTATTTGACGATTTTCGAACATATAGGCCACTTAATTACCATGATTCTCTTAGTTGATCGAGGGACTGTCCCCCGATCAATAGTGCCTGACGAATTCGAGGGCCGCCTCTGGATCAAGGGGTCTACTGATAAGGTAACCTTGAATCTTGTCACACCCGTGGATCCTTAGATATTCCATTTGCCTTTCATGTTCTACGCCCTCGGCTACCACTACATGTCCAAGCTTATGTGCCATAGAAATGATATCACTCGTTATGGTCTCTTCTGGTTTAAGAAACATTAGCCGATCAATAAAAGACTTATCCACCTTCAAACAGTTCACATTCAGCTCGCGTTCCCTGGAGAGGGAGGAATAACCTGTACCAAAGTCATCAATAGAAGTGTTTATGCCATGGTCACTGAGCTGACCAAGGATCCTATTTATCTCATCGTAATCCGACGAAAAGGCTGATTCCGTAAGCTCAATGGCAATGGATTCGGGATCCACCCCCATCCGTTTCATCGTATGGAGCATATTTTGCACAAACCCCCTGCTCAGCAATTGAATGGCCGAAACATTGACTGAAACTTTTAATGTCTGGTATCCAGCTGATCTGAGCTTACCTATAAACGCACAGGCCTTTCTTATGATCATATCGCCAATTGGTATAATGTGCTTCGTCTTTTCAATAATTGGAATAAATTCCAAAGGAGAAACCAGTCCAAGCTTATCACTATTATGCCTGGCGAGAGCTTCAAACCCACAAATGCGATTTTCCCGCAAATCCAAAATAGGCTGAAACTGTAAAAACAAACCATCATCATTTTCACCAACGGAAACTCGAGAAAGATCGTGTTGCAGTATCTCCCTACGATGAATCCTCTCTTCAAGTTCCTGGTCATAGAAACAAATATGATTTTCGCCATCGCCTACGAGCAAGGCTTCTTCCGATGTAATCAGAAGATTCTTCATTAGAAGCTCGACACCTCCATGCCGCTCATTGGCAATCTCGATAACCCCTATGCCTACATTGATTCTATCCACAGCAAGCAACATAGCTAATGTTCGTGATATGCTCTGGCAGAAATCCAACAACTCGCTACGATCCTTGTATCCTTTCTTGTAAAAGGCGAAACGATATTCGTGAGTATTGAAGAGTAGGGTTTGATCGTTACAATATGCACTCAATTCCTCGGCTACTCTTTTTATGAGCTCTTGACTATACTGAAACCCGTATGTAATGCTTAGGGCATGCATTACACTTAAGTTCACGCTAACAAGAGCCCTATTTTCTGTGGAAGACGCCGCGCTATCCCTAGTTAGGATCGACTCTAAGTAGCGGCGATTGTAAAGGCCGGTCCATTCATCATGTTCGTTATGATATCGGAGCTTGTCTTCCATCTCTTTGCGGTCTGAGATATCGATGATTATGCCTTCTAGAGCCTCGACTTCGCCCTGATCATTGTAGATTCCCTGACCGATTTCAAACACCCATTTACGAATACCAGTGGCTGTCGTTATCTCATACTCACGCCGAAATGGTGTCCTCTCAGAAACACACCGTGCCCATTCCTCCCACAACTGTTCTCTATGTTCGGGTGCGATGAGCTCGTTGAAGGACAGATCCCTGTTCTTAACTAGGGCTTCTGGAGTATAACCAGTTAATACAAAGCAACCGGATGAAACAAATTGCATTGTCCAATCGCGATCATAGTTACAACGGTATGCCATGCCCTGCAGATGGGAGAGTAGGACGGATTTGCTACGCTCACTTTCAATCAGCTTTTCCTCCATCATCTTTCTTTCCGTAATATCCTTAATGATAGTAATATGATTATATTGATGGTTTTCAGACAATGCAAGGGATGCTCCAAGGAGATGTACCCAAACAACGGAACCATCTGGCCTGATAAATCGCTTATCCATTGCATAGCCGTCGATTTCACCAGCCAGGAGCCTTTCGTAGTTCCTTATTTCCTCTTCCAGATCATCGGGATGTGTGATGGCAGCCCAGCCCAGCCTTAATAGTTCTCCTTTTGTTCGTCCGGTGAGCTCCTCAAATACTGGATTGACCCTAAAGTATTCGTTGAAACTGTCGGGCATTGGCTTTTCACCATAAGATATGGCGATGCCGGCGGGTATCTGCTCAAATATTGTCTCAAGGGTTACTGCCTGATCACTAAACCTCTGCTCTAGGGCCCGTTCAGCGTGAAGTAGTTCGACATGAACATCGATCCGAGCCTTTAAGGAATCTAGATGAATGGGCTTGCGGACATAATCTACCGCGCCAAGCTTGAGACCCTTTACCTCGTTTTCCAGCTCATCATAGATGGTTAAGACGATGGTGCGTAGTTTCTTGAACCGATCATCAGCCTGCATCGCTTCGAGAACCTGAAAACCATCCATGTTAGGCATGTTCAAATCGAGGATCACCAGATTGATTCCGTCATGCTCTTCCAACATCCGCATGGCTTCCGTACCGTCACAAGCAGTGAGAACCTCATATTCACTTAGCATGTTTCTAATAATCAAGCGATCGGAAGCTGAATCATCAACGACCAGAATCTTGGTTAGCACTACTCCTCCTCCTTTGAAATTTCCTCAAGCAGCTTACGCAAGCCACCAATGAATTCGTCTCCTAAAAACGCAATCTCAACTTCTTTTCCCTTGCCCAAGGATCGTAGTAGCTTTGCAGACAGCTCATACAATGACGTTGCACCGATGCTGCCCGAACTGCTCCTCACCTTATGGACTATTTGCACGGCATCTTCATATCGTTTTTCCTTGATTGCATGGGCGAGTTTGTCCCCTGTTTCCTGGTTTTCATCAAAATACTCCATCAGAACCTCTTGGTAGATGTCGGCCCTTCCACCCATACTTTTAAGACCGGCCGTCCTATCCAAGACCCCTGGTTCTTGCGGGGCAGCACACTCGCTGTCCGAGAGAATATCCCTAATCTTCCTAAGAAACTGATCAGGGTCAAAGGGTTTGCTGATGTAATGGTAAATTCCACTCGCTTCACAACTTTCCTTGACACCCAAAATTACATCGGCTGTCATAGCAACGATAGGCACGCTAGGAGATATCTTTCGAATAGCCTCCGCTGCATCGTAACCGTTCATAACAGGCATATGCAAGTCCATCAGTACTAGAGCAATTTTCTCTTGATGCTGACGATACAGTTCAACACCCTGCTTGCCGTCAGAGGCCAAAATCGACTCAATACCGATCTGCTGCAAAAGAGATTGCGAGATCAACTGATTGGTTGCATTATCTTCAACGACCAATACGGTGTAAGACTTCTCAAGAACGATCGGTTCGTATTTCTCTATTTCCGAAGGCTGCGTGGCACCTACTGCCTTTATGTTAAATGTATTCAGTATGCTGTTCAGAAGAACAGAAGGGATAATGGGCTTGCCGATGCCGACCTGGATTTCATATTCGCCAAGCCGATCAAAGAGGTCCTCTCTCATCATGGGTAGCAGCATAATAATTTCGGGCTTTTTAATGATCTTGTTGTTGTCACGCACCGCCTCCACGAAATTAAAACCACCTTCTGGGGGCGTATCATAATCGACGATAAGTAAATCAAAGGGCTTCGCGAATTTGCAGTCAGACGCCTCAAGCATGCTCATGGCGCTCGCCCGAGATGTAGTCAGCTCACAGTGCATGCCAAGGGCGGCAAGATAGCTTTCGATGAGGTTCATATTCGCGCCTGTTTTCTCCAGGACAAGTGTTCGAACATCCTTGAAAGGATACGCAGCTAAGGTCTCCTTGTACAGATTTTCCCTTTCCTGATCGACAGATAGAGGCAAGTGCATAATAAAGGTTGAACCTTCGCCGGGGGTGCTAAAGACTTGTATTTTTCCATCCATCATATCCAAAAG
>DHNI01000035.1:23204-23331 GCA_002409455.1 Firmicutes bacterium UBA5420
CTGTCTCCTTGCATAAAGGGGCTAAACAGCCGCTTTACTTGATCTTCATTCATGCCGATGCCAGTATCTTTGATTGTGAAAACAAGGTGGTGTTTCTCCTTCTCTGTGGCTAAAAGGCGGATATCCA
>DHNI01000098.1:0-3581 GCA_002409455.1 Firmicutes bacterium UBA5420
AAGCACATTATGCAAACAAACCCACTCCCTGTGGTTATGCTCAGCAGTGAGACGCGTAAGAATTCGGAAACAACGATTCAAGCTTTAGCCCTTGGTGCTGTTGATTTTATCTCCAAACCCAAAGGCCAGCCAACCGGCACCATTTCACCCGCGTTAGATGAGATTGCTACAGAAATAAAGGAGAAAGTACGCCTGGCTGCCACAGCTAAGTTGCAGCTTCCCGAGCCTGCGAAACGTCCACGAATAACGAAGCCCCCTTTGCTACCGGTTTTCGAACGGCCTCCAACAGCGGTGGCCGAAAAACTGGTCATCATCGGCTCGTCCACAGGCGGACCGAAGGCACTTGAAGGGGTTTTTGCTTCCATACCAGCCAATCTTCCGGCAGCAATGGTTGTGGTACAGCATATGCCCAAGGACTTTACCAGAAGTTTCGCAGAGCGTTTAAACAGCCTGTGTCCATTTCCAGTGAAAGAGGCTAGTGATGGCGACTTGGTGGAGAATGGCAAGGTATTGATTGCGCCTGGAGACTATCATCTCACGATTACAAACGAACGGCGCATCAAGCTTAACCAAGATGAACGGGTTATGTTTCTTAGGCCAGCCATTGACGTAACGATGGAAGGATTACCAGCGGTCTATGGAAAGAAGATCATAGGCGTGATTCTAACAGGAATGGGTAGAGACGGAGCAAAAGGGATGGCTGAAATCAAGAATGCAGGTGGTATTACCATTGCACAGGATAGAAGCACATCCACGATTTACAGTATGCCCCGGGTGGTAGCAGAAGAAGGCAATGCCGACTACATTTTGCCTCTAGATCAAATCGGTAGGGTGATTACAGAACTAATATCTGCTATGCGGTAAAATGAGGTGTAACATGGTTGACTATGAGAAGCTTAAGCAGGATATCAATAGGAAACTTGGAATTGATCTTACTGCGTATAAGGATCAACAGATGCGAAGGCGTATCAATCAATGGGTGGAGCGGTATGAGCTCAAGAGCTATAATGGGCTGGTAGATACTCTTGACAAGGATCTTGAGCATCGAGAAAAATTCACAAACTATCTCACAATTAATACGTCTAATTTCTTTCGAGACACGAAAGTGTTTGATGTCATTGAGGGGAAGGTATTGCCCGAAATCAGCCAACGCAATCGTCCGCGAATTTGGAGTGCCGGTGCGTCCATTGGGGCTGAGATTTACTCCATCACCATTCTCATGAACGAAGCGAGAGCCGCATCCAGCCTGCTTTTGGCCACGGATCTAGATGAGACAGCCCTAGAGAAGGCTAAGGCTGGCGTGTATCTTCCTAACCAGATTGTCGGCACACCTCCCAAGTATTTGGACAAGTATTTTACCAAGACGAGTAAGGGCAACTATATAATTGACGAGAGCATCAAAAAGCAAGTTGTATTTAAACAACATGATCTATTGAGGGACGCTTACGAACGCAATTTTGACCTCATTTTATGCCGTAATGTGTTTATTTACTTTACTAGTGAAACCCAGAAGAGATTAATCACGAGTTTTGTTCAGTCGCTGAAGCCATCCGGATTTTTCATTGTAGGTTCGGCGGAACAGATCATGGATCCGGCGAGCTATGGATTACAAAGAGTTAGTTACTGTATCTATAAGAAGACTGTGTAGAGGGGGTTATCGCTCTGGCACATATGGAGGTACTTGGTGAAGGGAAGACGCTAGAAGAAGCAATTGACAATGGATTAGCAAAGATGCAAGCACAAAGAGAGAACGTCACCGTTGAGGTTCTGGAAGAACCTTCGATTAGTTTCTTTGGGCGAAAGAGCGGTCGAGCGGTGGTGCGCCTCAGGCTTAAGCAAACAAACAAAGAAAGGGAACAGGCCTCTCTTTCAGGTGTGGTGAGCGTCCAGCATGGTAAGCTCGAGTATGTCCCTCCACAGGGCGCCGATGAAGCGGTACCTATAATTCGGTTTGGAAGTGAATTACAGGTCTTGTACATGGGCAAACCGGTTGAGAAAGAAGTTAAGCTTAGCGACGGGCTAGAACCTCTTGAGATCATCCTTCCCACACGTCGCGAACCTGAATTACACTATGAGATAACGGTGGATGCGAAGAAGACAAAAGCGCAGCTTGTATGGGAACGAATTCCTGGGGTGAACTATAGCCTAGCTGATCAGGCACCCACCAATCAATTGAAGCTTTCGGTTATGAAGCATGTGCTTGATCCTCCTGCGCTGAAACTTAAAGATGTGCAGCACCTAATTCAAATAGAGGGGTTGAAGCACGGCCTGCAACTCGATGGATTAACGGAGGAAACCCTGCGTACATCCAGGGGATCGTATGTTGTGGCACAGGGTAGAGAGCCCCAAGCCACACGCCAGCCTTCTATTACCTATGTTTTTCAAGAAGACGCCATCGCTGTTGATGAGGATGCACTTCGCATCGATCACTACGCAGTTCATGGAACCGCAGGAGTTGAAGCGGGGGCCATTCTTGCTGTTAAGAATCCTGGTGAGCTAGGGAGACCTGGTGTGGACGTATATGGGGAGCCGATCCTTGGCCAGCCCCTCGCGAAGGTGGAGCTTGTTATCGGTGAGGGTGTTAAACTTAGTGATGACGGTCTACAAGCAGTTGCTATAACATCGGGTTTACCATCACTGCGAAGCGGTGTTCTCCGAGTAACAGACGTTTTTGAGCTAATAGGTGATGCAGACGTTTCCACGGGTAATATTACCATGGATGGAGATATCATCATTAAAGGAAATGTCATGGAGAATGTCAAAGTACAGAGTAACACAGGGGTCATTGTGGTAAATGGTCTTGTTAGTGGCGGTACGCTGCGGACGGGTGGATCCATCACCGTTTTGAAAAATGCATTGCGTGCACAGCTCTATGCCGGTGGTATATCCGTAACTCAGATTCGTTTTTTGAACTTGATGCGCAAGATTTCGAACCAACTCGAGGCACTTGCAGTAGCGTACGAAGCCATCGTGAGCCAAGCTGAGAATATTCCCTTTGAGAATCTGATCCGGCACCTTATTGAGCTTAAGTTTAGTAATCTACCCAAAGACATTAGGGAGTTATCGAATGAAGTTGAACAATTGACGAAAGGTTCTGCAGGAAACGCCCACGAATTTTCGGCGTTATCAGAGACAATGCAGCATTGCTTGCTTCTGCAGGGCCCAGGGCCCTTGGGAATAAACGATGCCAAGGAGCTACAAGCGCTGCGGCAAAATGTTGGGGCGCGTATCAAGGAACTCGAGAGCCAAGCCACTGTTGAATCTAGTGTTAAGCTCGGCTACCTTCAGAACTCTCGGGTAGAGGCATCTGGGTTTGTTGAAGTCACAGGAAAAGGTTGCTTCTATTCTACGATATTGGCTGGTAGTGGCTTTACGATCGCGAGTGGTGTTTTTCGAGGTGGTCAGGTCACTGTTAATGCGGGGGCCATTACTGCCAAGGAGTTAGGTGGGCCGAAGGGTATTGCCACTACAGCACAAGTTCTTACCAGTGGTCGCATCACAGCCTCCCTTGTTCATCCCAACGTCACAGTCATCATTGGTTCCCAAAGCTATAAATTCGATGAAACTACATCTCTGGTTAA
>DHNI01000098.1:3751-7424 GCA_002409455.1 Firmicutes bacterium UBA5420
GAAACTACATCCCTGGTTAAGGTGTTTTCTCAAGATAATATACTCACCATTTACAGTGGTTCAAAGAAAATACACGGATAAAGGAGCAACAGCCAAGTGGCCTATTCTCATACTCGGCGTATCGTTTATCTAGGGTTGGCTACTGGTCTTGCTCTAGGTTTGCACATTTTCGAAGCGATGATTCCTATGCCAACAGAGGTGATGTTGCCAGGCGTTAAGCTGGGCTTGGCAAACATCATAACGCTCTACGTCATCATGAACTTCGGCACAAAGGATGGCATTGTGGTATCCATTCTACGTACTTTGCTGGGATCCCTCATGTCTGGCACGTTTATGACTCCTACATTTTACTTTAGCTTCTCGGGTGGTTTGTTGAGTGCCATCGTCATGGGTTTATTGTACAAGTACGGCTCCAAACACTTTAGCATGATGGGAATCAGCCTTGTTGGGGCCCTTACCCATAACCTGGCACAGCTTGGCGTGGCGGCGTTAGTGATCGAGCAAAGCCTGATCGTAGCGTACTTGCCAGTGATGTTATTTGCTGCCTTGCCTACAGGGGCCTTTGTTGGGGTAGTAACGGGTCGAGTGAACCGGTATTTTTCCTTCGATGAGGCCTAAAAGACATTTTTTAGCGTTAACACTTCTAGTTTATACAGTTGAACAAGCTGGATTTCTAACTCCACAATTTCTGCTAACGCCTGTGCCTGTTCTTCGCTTTCCAAGAAGCTTTGTAGGCGTGCTAAGTAAACTGTGATGGCGTCTAGGTCGTGGTTGTGGATAAATGGGCTCCAACGTTCTTGCTGTAGTCGCCATGTTTCATCGACCTGGTTTCGTAGTGTTAAGGCCTTTTGCCACTGGTTGTCTCGTACCGCATCTTTGACTAAGTCCAAAGTGTGGGAGAGGCGATCGGTGGCTTTTAGGATAGATTGCTCTAGAAATAAGCCTCCTACGAAAATGATGATCATGATCATGAACATTACAATCCAGAGTTTCATACGCAGCTCCTTAGGATTCTTTTGGTTGGAAAAACAGCTCGCCGGAGGTATTAAGGGAGGCAATGAGCACTTCCTGTGGATTTTTTACGCCGTGTTTTTCCAATTCGGTTCGTAGCCAGGCTTCGCTGAGCTGAGACTTTTTCAGTTCGGACGTCATGACTTGCCCATCCATAACTAGCACTAGCGGTAAGCCTTCATACTTGGTTTCGATCTGTAAGTCTTTCGGAGTTGCAGCCCTTTTTTGGGATTTGAGCAGAACGCTTAATTCGCCACTGGTCTCTAAAATGGCAAATTCTACATCGCCGAGGTTAAAGATAGATTTTAGACGGAGCTGCTCCAAGAGCTCATCTAGGTTATAACGGGCTTTGCGCATCTCCTTCTCCTGAATGACCCCATTGGCGATGATCACGCTGTACCGACCATCCAAGAAGGAACGGAAACTTAAAAAGTGTAGGCTGAAAACACTAAAGGTGACTTGGATGAACAGTAACGTAGTAATGGCAATGATCCCATTGATCAAAGGAATATTCCGATCTTGCATAGGTATGACGGCAAGTTCCGCGATCATAATCGCTATTACGAGCTCGAAAGGCTCAAGCTGAGCAATCTGCCGTTTACCCATAAGCCGCATGGTGATGACGACCAAGATGTATAGAAAGACGGTACGAGCTAAGGTGATGAGCATGAGCAACCCCCCTGCTATGATTATGTCCTTTGTCCCTTTCTAGGATACCTAGGATTCGTCGAAGATTCGTAGTATAATAGGGGAGTGCTTATCTAATTTTTATAAAGGAGTCCCTTTCTATGAAACGATTTTATCTTAAGACGATGGGATGCCAGATGAATGATCATGACTCTGAAGTCATTACCGGCATCCTGCTTTCCTTGGGCTACCAACCTACAGAAGAGGTTGATGAGGCGGATCTGATTCTCTACAACACTTGTTGTGTACGGGAAAACCCTGAGCGCAAAGTCTATGGACATATTACCGCCTTCCGGCGATTAAAGGAGAAGAATCCAGAGCTGATCATCGGTATCTGCGGCTGTATGCCTCAGCAAAAGCAAGAATTACAAAAGATGCTGAAAAGGCTGCCCCATGTAGATCTGATTTTTGGTACCCATAACATTCATCGCCTTCCTGAGTTGCTGGACCGGGCAATAAGCGGGGAGCGTGTAGTGGAGATCTGGGAGGAAGGACAGTACGATGAGGGTCAGGATTTCCGTGATGATCTGCCTGTGCAGCGTAATGATGGTTTGAAGGCATTTGTGAACGTTATTTACGGATGCACGAATTTCTGCACCTATTGTATTGTTCCGTATGTGAGAGGCAAGGAGCATAGCCGTACGCCAGATAGAATCAGAGAAGATGTGCTTGGCCTGGTGGCTCATGGCTATAAAGAGATCACACTTCTCGGGCAAAATGTGAATGCCTACGGCAAAGATTTGAGCGAAGATACGTCCTTTAGTGCTCTCCTTACCGACTTAAATTCCATTGACGGCCTTGACAGGATTCGATTTACCACAAGCCACCCTCGCGATATGGGTTCTGATCTCGTCGCGGCCCTTGCACAACTCGAGAAAGTATGCGAACATCTGCACTTGCCTGTGCAGGCTGGAAGTAGCCGGCTTTTAAAGAGGATGAATCGTGGATACACCCGAGAGTATTATCTCAAGCTCGTGGAGCAAGTCAGAAAAGCCGTTCCAGGCATTAGTCTCACCACCGATCTCATTGTCGGCTTTCCAGGGGAAACAGATCAGGATTTTCAAGAGACATTGAGCCTTGTGAAGGAAGTGGGCTTTGATTCGGCCTTCACCTTCATTTATTCACCTAGAGAGGGGACGCCCGCGGCCAGGTTTCCTGATCAAATTCCCGAGGAGCTCAAAAAGGAACGGATCTATGAGCTGATTGAAGTGCAGAATAAAATCAGCGATATCCATATGCAGCGGCTCGTCGGCACAAAGCAGGAACTCCTCATTGAAGGGCGCTCGAAAGGCGGACTTATCGGACGCACGCGCACGAATCGCCAGGTGCATGTGGGCGGATCCGACGATCTCGTTGGTTCCCTCGTCTGGGCTGAGATCACCGAGGCTAGTACGTGGAGTTTACAGGGGCGAATTCAGTAAGGGAGTAGAGAGAATCATGAAACTTACACCCATGATGCAACAGTATTACGAACTCAAAGAACAATACCCCGATAGCATCTTGTTTTTCAGATTGGGTGATTTTTATGAGATGTTTGGGGACGATGCAAAAGTGGCATCTAAGGTGTTAGAGATTGCCTTAACTTCCCGCGAAGCAGGGCCTCAAGGCCGTGTGCCGATGTGCGGAATACCTCATCACGCGGCAGAGGCTTACCTGGAGAAGTTAGTGCAAAGTGGCTATCGTGTCGCTTTGTGCGAACAGCTCGAAGACCCTAAACAGGCCAAAGGGGTAGTCAAACGCGATGTAGTACGGGTGATCACGCCAGGTACATTCATCGAAGGAAATCTGGAGGCGGAAGAAAACCAGTTTCTTGTGGCACTAGGATGGGAAGCAAAATCCTTCGGTCTGGCGTCTTTAGATATGTCCACTGGCGAGTTTATGACAGTTACACTTCCCACCTGGGCGAGTCTGATCAACGAGCTTACAAGGCTTAAACCTGCAGAAATCCTGGTCACATCAGATTGGAAAGAAAAGG
>DHNI01000098.1:7728-9361 GCA_002409455.1 Firmicutes bacterium UBA5420
GGTATGTACAGGACACAATGCGCGGCGTGTTAAGTCACATAAGAGTCATCACCAGCTACAAGCTTGAGCATTATCTGCAAATTGATGCCCATAGTCGCGATAATCTAGAATTAACGAAGACAATGCGGGATGGGAAGAAGGCAGGTTCACTCCTGGGTATCCTAGACTACACAGCCACGGGCATGGGGGCGAGGCTCTTGCGTTCTTATCTCGAAAAGCCGTTGCTAGATCGAAACATGATCGAAAGCAGACATGATGCGGTAGGAACTCTCCTCGAAAAGACACCCCTACGGCTTGATCTGCACAAATTGCTCGATGAGATCTACGATCTGGAGCGACTCCTAGGCCGTTTGGTGACAGGAAATGGTAATGCCCGTGATCTCAATGCTTTAGCAGGATCACTACAGAAGATTCCTGCCATCAAAGAGCTCTTCGCCCAAGAGAAAACTCCTCTCTTGGCTGCTTTAGTCAACGACCTTGATCCCCTCATTGCCTTTGTAGAACTTGTGGCTAAGGCTATTGTGGACGAGCCAGGCATCACTTTACGCGATGGAAACTTGATTAGGGATGGCTACAATGCACAATTGGACAAGTTGCGCCAGGCCCGTAGCGGCGGGAAAACTTGGATACGGGATCTGGAAGTAACAGAGCGGGAACGGACAGGCATAAAGTCGCTTAAAGTCGGTTATAATCGGGTCTTCGGCTATTATATCGAAGTCACAAATGCTAACGCCCATCTAGTGCCTGAGGCGTATCAACGCAAACAGACTCTAGCAAATGCCGAACGTTATATCACCCCCGAACTTAAAGAGCAAGAAGCACTAGTTTTGGGGGCTGATGAACACATTAAAGAGCTAGAATATGAGCTGTTTATTGACATTAGAAAGAAGGTGCAAGATCATGTGGAGGCAATTCAGGAAAACGCCCACATTCTTGCTGCTCTCGACGTATTTCAAAGCTTAGCTACTGCGGCCGTTAAGCATAGTTTCGTACGCCCACAGATGTCCGAAGATGTGGCCCTTGACATTAAGCAAGGCCGCCATCCTGTTATCGAAGCGTCGGATGGCCGGTTTGTACCAAATGACGTCTTTTTTGATGAAAGTCAGCAAATTATACTTCTCACAGGTCCCAATATGGCTGGCAAGAGCACCTATCTGCGGCAAGTGGCGTTGCTTGTGATCATGGCTCAAATGGGCAGCTTTATTCCGGTCACTGAAGCCAAAATTGGTTTGGTGGATCGCATTTTCACCCGTATTGGTGCAAGCGACGACCTAAGCACGGGACAAAGTACATTTATGGTGGAATGTTCTGAAACAGCGGAACTTTTGCTCCATGCAACGGAGCGTTCCTTGATCATCCTTGATGAACTTGGAAGGGGTACGAGCACCTTTGATGGGATGGCCATTGCCCAAGCTGTCATTGAGCATATTCACGCTAAGGTTAAGGCGCGGACCCTGTTTTCTACCCACTTTCACGAATTGACCAAGTTGGAATACAGCCTAAAGAGGCTGGTGAGCTACCGGGTAGAGGTAGAGGAAAAGGATGGTGACATCTACTTCTTGCATCGTGTTTCTAGGGGTAGCACCGATCGCAGTTACGGAATCAATGTCGCCCGCATGGCAGGCATGCCAGG
>DHNI01000098.1:9627-13476 GCA_002409455.1 Firmicutes bacterium UBA5420
CCGAGGCCGAACTCGTCTCAGAGCTTGCAGCCACAAGCGAACTAGACAAAGAACTCCTCGACTTGGATCTTAATAACACCACCCCGCTCGAAGCATTACAGATTCTGGCCCTATGGCAGCAGAAGGCAGCAAAGGAGGATGATCGCCGTGACGCAAATTAGAGTATTACCTCCCGAGGTTGCGCACAAAATAGCTGCAGGTGAAGTTATTGAGCGGCCTGCTTCATGTGTAAAGGAGTTGGTCGAAAACTCGATTGATGCTTGTGCGACGCAGATCACGATCGAGGTTCGAAATGGGGGACTAGACTACATTCGAGTCCAGGATAATGGCGGGGGCATTGCCCGCGAAGACCTTGAACTGGCCTTTCAACCTCACGCCACGAGCAAAATCAACAGCGCAGAGGATCTTTTCGCCCTCTGTACCTTAGGTTTTCGTGGCGAAGCCCTGCCAAGCATAGCCAGCATAGCCAGATTGACCCTGTTTTCGCGTCCTGCGGAGCAAAAGAATGGATACAAGATCTGGCAAAAGCAGGGTGAATGGATTGTTGAACCCGTAGGGACACCTCCGGGAACCACGGTTGAGATCCAGGATCTTTTTTACAATGTTCCGGCCCGTTTAAAGTTCCTGAAATCTTCGTCTGCAGAAAGGCGGCAGGTCTTGGAGCTTAGTTCAAGATTAGCATTAGCCCATCCGCATATCGCCTTTCGGGTTATTGCAGAAGGAAAGACAGTGTTAGCAACGCCTGGAAATGGTCGACTACTAGATGCTATCTTGATTGTGCAAGGAAAGAATGTCGAGGCTGAGCTTGTCAAGTTTCAAGGGAGCTTTGCCTGGGGTCAGGTCCAGGGCTATCTAGGCTCGCCGCGCCTTGCAAAAGGCAATCGAAGCGGACAAATCTTTGTCATGAATGGGCGCGTCATCCATAACCAGACGATGCGTGCCGCACTAGAGAAGGGTTTTGATGGACGTTTGCCAAGTCGCACCTTTCCCTGGGCTGTCCTGGCGTTGGAGCTTAACCCGGAGCTGGTGGACTGTAATGTACATCCAGCTAAATCGGAGGTGCGCTTTGCCCAAGAACAGGCGATTTTCACCGATCTACTTCACGCAGTGCGGTCTGCTCTTTCTAGGCAGAATCTGGCACCTACGCTTCAGTTAGAGCAAGACCAAAGGCGCAGTGCTTCACCAAGCAAGTCACAAGCCATTCAAGGGCAGCTGTCCTGGAAACCGGAGACTTGGGAACAAATGGACGAGATTCTCAAAGGTTATCGCGCCAAGCGGGAAGGGGGCGCAAAGGCTCAGCAAGATTTGGTTGTTAGGGAAGCCCCAGAAGCCTATGTACCCCTGGTGCCTTCTACCAACGAAGAGGCGCGGCTTTCTTTACGTACTGGGCGAATTATCGGGCAGCTGCATCATAGCTATATCTTATTGGAGGTTCCCCAGGGACTGTGGATTTTGGATCAACATATTGTTCATGAGCGTATCCTCGTCGAGCAGCTTCAGGAAGCATGGGAAACGTCGACAATTCACGTCCAGGAAATTCTCCCTCAGCACCTGGAGTTTACCCCGAGTGAGACCATTTTGGTGGAGGAAGCCCTAGGCCTTTTGGCCGAATATGGTTTGGAATTGGAGCCTTTTGGGAACAATGCTTTTCTTTTGAGGGCAGTGCCAAGTTCCTTAGCCCAAAGTGGGGGTAATTGGAAAGAGGAAATCCTAGAAATCGCGGCTACGGCTAAAAAAACCACAACCCGTAAGGAAGAAGCTCTCATCACCCTTGCCTGCAAAGGGGCAATTAAGGCAGGGGATTATCTGGACGAGAAAGAAATGCGGGCATTACTAGATACGCTTGCGGAGACGAACAATCCCTTTACTTGTCCTCACGGTAGGCCCATCATCATCCGCCTCGAGAATCAGGAACTGTTGCGGCGCTTTGGCCGTACGTAGGAGTGAAGTTTTGTGGTCAAGCAAAAGATTCTGGTCATCCTTGGTCCTACAGCTGTAGGAAAGACTACCTTAAGCCTAGACCTAGCCCAATCCTTACATGGGGAGATTATTTCTGCCGATTCCATGCAAGTCTATCGTGGGATGGATATCGGCACAGCAAAACCAAGCATGGAGGAACGACAAAGGGTGGTGCATCACCTTTTGGATGTTGTAGACCCTGATCAGCCCTTTAATGTGGCAGACTATGTGAGCCTAGCGGAACAGGTACTCCTTCAGCTAAGACAGCAAGAAAGAGTTCCCCTGCTGTCAGGGGGAACGGGACTGTACATGGACGCGTTACTCAAAGGATTCTTGTTTCCTGATGCCTCTGCCGATTTAGATATGCGAGCAAAACTAGAGGCCGAGGCCGAACGCGATCCCCTGAGCGTCTATAGTCAACTGGAGCAGGTTGATCCCCGTAGTGCTCAGAAATTGCATCCAAATGACCTGCGCAGAATCGTCAGAGCGTTAGAAGTCTACTTCCGCACAGGTAAACCTATTTCTGAACTTCAAGACAAAAAGGAAGAAAGCACGCGCCCTTATCAACCGCTTTATATCGGTCTTTTCCGCGATCGCGAAGAACTGTATGCAAGGGTTAACCACAGGGTTGATCAGATGATCAAAGAGGGCCTAGTTGAAGAAGTCCAGGCGTTATTGGAAGCATATCCCGAACAACCAACCGCCTTGCAGGCCCTAGGGTATAAAGAGATCGCCCATTATTTGCAGGGTAACATGACACTGGTGGAAGCCACCGAACGTTTAAAGCGGGATACACGCCGCTATGCCAAACGCCAATTGTCTTGGTTTAAGCGAAATAAAGAGATCCATTGGTTTCATTGTACCGAAATGTCTGATGAAACGATTCGACAAGCAGTGCATTCCCTATGGGATTCCTTCCTGTAGGGGGCCTTTCCTACAGGAACCTTACTAGCCTAAATCGCGTATAGATATTGAGGAGGGCAGGAGGTGTACGTCTATGAAGTCCCAGTCAGTACTGCAGGGGCTGGAAGCCAGCCAGAAAGTGCAGCTTCGTAAACTACAGGAACAACTGGACTCTTTGATAGGTTTGCAGTCGGTCAAAAAAGTCGTAGAGGAGATTCAGGCCTTTGCTTTGATTCAGAAGTATAGAGAACTGATGCAGCTCACCTGTGAGCCCATGGTTCTACATACAATCTTTACAGGAAATCCAGGTACCGGCAAGACTACGGTGGCGCGTATATTTAGCCAAATGCTCAAGGAGCTTGGTATTCTTCAAAAGGGACATACAGTAGAGGTGGAACGAGCTGATTTAGTGGCACAATACATTGGTCAAACTGCCCAAAAAACCAGGGAGGTTCTTAAGCAAGCCTCTGGAGGCCTACTCTTTATTGACGAAGCCTATTCTCTGGCTCGAGGTGGAGAGCGTGATTTTGGTAAAGAGGCTATTGATACGCTAGTTAAGGCGATGGAAGATCAACGGGACAGCCTTGTAGTTATTCTAGCAGGGTATCCTAGGCCTATGGAGGCATTTCTTGAGACAAACCCTGGTCTCCACTCGCGTTTCCCTGTGACCATAACCTTTCCCGACTACTCGGATATAGAACTCTATAAAATCGCTCTAGGCATGTTTGAACAGAGAGAATATACCCTAACCACCCACGCCCAGCAGGAGTTGGTACGGGACATAAGGCGATTACGCAATGGCGATCCTGCGGCCTTTGGTAACGCGCGGGCCGTACGCAATTTGGTGGAGCAGGTAGTCCGTCGTCAGGCTGTGCGCCTAGCACGGAAACAGAACCTAACCAAGGGAGAGCTCACAGTCATCACTCCCGTTGATTTTCGATGAATCTGTGGATTAAAGGAGGATTTCTGTCACCGATACCGAACCTA
>DHNI01000098.1:13579-20449 GCA_002409455.1 Firmicutes bacterium UBA5420
TGCGGATTAAAGGAGGATTTCTGTCGCGGATACCGAACCTAAAGAAACTATAACTCAAGGAGGGTTACCCCAGTGTATGCCATCGCTTTTGAATTTGAAACCGAAGAACAAATGCGGCTCGTAGCAGATCAACTTTGGAATAAACACGGAATCACAGGTGAGTTTGAGATGCATCAGACCGGAAGCGGCCGTTTTCGTTTACACATCTATTCCGAAAAACAAATTAAGGACAGTGTTTTAGAAAAGTTACCCGGAAAGAATGTTCAAGTTAGGGGAAACTTCGGTGTCGCGGTTCCTAAAGAGGCCCTAAGTGAAGATAATTAAAGATGCTAAAGAAACGATCCGACCTTATTACACACCTATAGAAGAGGTTGTGTTGGCGAACCAGGAAAAAGTTCTCAAAGCCTTTCATGCCGTAAGGGTTGGTAGTCATTGCTTTAATGACTCCACGGGATACGCCTATTCTGATCAAGGCCGCGAAGCCCTTGAAGAAGTCTACGCACGCATCTTCCGTGCTGATGCAGCTCTGGTTCGTCCCCAAATCGCATCTGGAACCCATGCGATTTCGCTTTGCCTATCTCTGCTCGAGCCAGGGGAGGAGCTTGTTTCTGCGAGCGGGGCTCCCTACGATACGTTGCAAGCAGTTATCGGGGTTCGTGGCGATTCGCCAAGGAGTCTTTTGAAGCGGGGAATCGTTTATAAAGAGGTGCCTTTGTGTGCTGACGGATCTCTTGATCTCGAAGCGATCACAAATACAGTCACCCTGCGGACAAAGATGGTCATATTGCAGCGTTCTCGCGGCTATAGCTGGCGTCCGGCCTTGACCATCACCGAACTTGCCAAAGCGGTAAAAAGTATTACCAAGAAGAATCCTGATTGTATCATTTTTGTAGATAATTGTTATGGAGAATTTGTTGAGTTCTTTGAGCCCCTAGAGGTGGGAGCTCATCTCATAGCCGGATCGCTAATCAAAAATCCAGGGGGAACATTGGCGGTCAGCGGAGGCTATATTGCTGGTAGGCAAGATCTTGTGGATCTTTGCGGAGAGATACTCACGGCTCCCAGTCTTGGAAACAAGATTGGGCCTACCTTTGGACTAACTAGGCAGCTCATGCACGGACTTTTTCTAGCCCCTCATGTGGTGGGAGAGGCTCTCTACGGAGCTATTTTAGCTGCCGAGGTCTTTGAGACTTTGGGGTACAGGGTATCGCCCCTGGCCGCGGATCCCCGCACAGATATTGTACAAGCCATTAGGTTTCGTTCTCAGGAAGAACTTTTGGATTTTTGCCACGGCATTCAAAAGGCAGCACCTATCGATGCCCACTATCTACCTGTTCCGAGCCTAATGCCGGGATACGTCGATGAGGTGGTCATGGCCGGTGGCACGTTTATCCAGGGTTCATCCATAGAGTTAAGCGCAGATGCGCCACTGCGTGAACCTTATATTGGATATCTTCAAGGTGGTATGTCCAGACAACATGTGGAAATCGGGTTGAAATATGCTTTGCGGGAAATGGGTCTAGCCCTTGATTGAGTGTTCTCGCACGCTTTTCGTCTCTAGTGCCTATTTTCAAAAGGATAAACCCCTTAGTTGGCGAATATCATTGGAAAATCATCGCATCGGGGGAGAACTCTTTGCAAATCACGAATGTTGAGATTGCAGTCAGACTTATCTTAGCTTTGGTTCTCGGAGGACTAATTGGGTTAGAGAGGGAGAGCATGGGACGGCCGGCGGGTTTTCGAACCCATATCTTGGTCAGCGTGGGTTCTGCCCTCATTATGATCATGTCTGCCTATGCTTTTGCAGATAGTATGCTAGGATCGTATGATCCAAACCGCATTGCGGCTCAGGTAGTCAGCGGTATTGGTTTTCTAGGAGCTGGAACCATTATGCGTGAGGGGGCTAACGTGCGCGGATTAACCACGGCAGCTAGCCTATGGACTGTAGCAGGCATTGGCCTTGCCGTTGGCTCAGGTTCTTATTTCGCGGCCGTTGTTGCCACCCTCTTGGTGGTTTTAACTTTGGTTGTCTTAAATCAGTTGGAATGGAGTTATCTTAGTACAAAGCATGAGATACTCACCCTCCTTATTCAAGATACCCCTGGACAATTGGCCCGGGTCTTTGCAGTTTTAGCCAAGTACGATGTTGATGTATTTAATGTGGAATTGTCCTCGGAAGACACTGGGGAGGCTAAGCTTGATTTAGAAGTGGAGATTTCCCAGAAATTTAGTCGAGTGAAGATTATTGAAGATCTTGTGTCCACCCCGGGTGTTAAACGTGCAAGTTATAAGTAGGAGTGAACCTAGATTGAAGAAATTACTTTTGGTCAACGACGATGGGGTGTTTGCGCCTGGTTTGGCCGCCTTAGCGAAAAGCGTAGAGGATCGTAGCGAAGTAACCATAATTGCTCCGCACCAAGAACGAAGTGGAATGAGCCAGGCCATTACTGTCAACGCACCACTTCGTCTAACGACAGTGGAGAGCGGATACATGCTCGATGGCACCCCAGCTGATTGCGTCAAAATGGCTTTGCTGGGTTTGAAGCTGAAGCCAGACTTTATCCTTTCGGGTATAAACCTGGGCGCCAATCTAGGCTGGGATGTTCTATACTCCGGTACAGTGGCCGCGGCCTTCGAAGGTGTCCTCCAAGGTGTACCTAGTATAGCTTTTTCTCTGTGTGGTTCTGCGGAGTTCTTTGACACAGCCTCCGTTGTTGTACAGAAGCTTCTGTTTGAAGAACCAGGACTTTTGATCCGCAGCGGACTTCTCCCCGCTGAAGGGGTTCTTAACATCAACATTCCTGCGTTACCGTTGAACGAGATTAAGGGGCTTCGTGTTACCAGGCTCGGCGTCCGCAATTATCACGGTGTGATGCAGCGAAGGGAAGATCCTCGGGGCAACGATTACTATTGGATGGGGGGAGAACCCCTTCCTGCCGATTCTGAGGAGCTAGATATTGACTTAGTCGCAGTCGAGCAGGGATATATTTCCATTACACCGCTGAAGTTCGATCCAACCTTTCATGAAATCATACCAGAGCTGAAAGCGCAGTTTGAATAGAGTTCTAACAAGATGGGGAAACCCATCTTTTTTGAATAACAAAACTTCGGGAGAGCGATACTATATACAGAGAAGAGGGGGGAACCGATAGTGGAAGATCCACGGAAATTTGCAGGCCAGGCCCGGTATATTGGCTCGTTACCAAAAAATGATCAAATGTGCGATTTCTATGAAGTGGAGGTTGATGGGAACATAAGCTATGTATACGTCCCAATCGGTCCTGACCAAAATGCAAAGTAGTTTGAGGTTGGAAGGAGAACGGCGGATGATTGCTTTAGAGAAGCCCGATGTACTGCGGGCTCTTAAACGGTGTTTGTGCCTCACAGAGCAAGATCTTGTCTTCTGTGCTTACCTGAGCGACTCCGACTATTGGGAAGACTATGCTCTGGCCCGGCACACTGTATATCGCTGGTTACAAACAAAAATTGAAGAATATGGGGTAAATCAAACCTATCTCTTAGCAACGGAGAGATATGCTGATTTACCCCTATTTTTATCTGACAGCCAAGGTAGGGGAGAACAGGAAGCCCTGGAGGTGTTTTTTCAGTTTGTGGCAGGAGAAAGCCCCATGGATGCCAAAATTAATGCCTAACAATACTTTACAGTTGGAGGCAATGCTATGGGCTTTCTATCGAATCTCTTTCCGAACCTAGGGAAGCGCCAAACCAAGGGCAAAACTGGTTATACCACCACCGATGGGCCGCACGGGCTGTGGTTTTATGTCCAGTGTGATAAGTGTGGTGAGAAGATCGCCGTAAGGCTGAGGACAACGAGCGAAGTACAGCGGCGCGAAGGTCCCGATGCGGATCTTGGGCCAGGACAGTACTTTGTTCAAAAAACGATTGTAGGTTCCCAGTGCTACCAGCGCATCGAAGCAATGGTGGATTTTGACGCCAAATATAATGTGGTTGATGCCATAATCGACCACGGCAAACTAATTACCTATAAGGATTTTACCGAAAAAGACGAGCTTTAACGGCTGCTCGTCTTTTTGTATGTCCTCTTAGTGGATTCGCCTGAACACCCCGATCACCTTGCCCAAAATAGCCACATCGTTCGAGTAGATCGGTTCCATTGTTGAGTTTTCGGGCTGTAGCCGGATACGGTCACCCTCATGATAAAAGCGTTTCACTGTAGATTCTTCGCCGTCTAGGAGTGCCACGACAATTTCTCCGTTGGCTGCCATTTCTTGCTGGCTCACCAGCACATAGTCTCCGTCGAGAATGCCAGCTTCAATCATGCTATCGCCCTTGATCCGCAAGATAAAGACGTCTTCATGATCTACAAAATCTTTTGGAATAGGGAAGTACTCTTCGATATTCTCCACCGCCAAAATCGGGGCCCCAGCTGTTACCCGGCCGAGCACCGGAACATCAAATGCTCGGATTCTTGGCGCGTTCACATCGTCTAAGACCTCAATGGCCCGAGGCTTGGAAGGATCTCGCCTAATGCATCCTAATTCTTCGAGCCGAATGAGATGGCCGTGCACGGTAGAACTGCTTTTTAGGCCCACAGCCTCCCCAATCTCACGAACCGATGGGGGATAGCCTTTGGCGTCAACTTCGGCTTTGATAAACTCTAGAATTTCTCGACGTCGTTCAGACATTTTGCTCATATAATGACCTCCCGAGGCAGATTTGAACTGTATTATCACAATTATAGCACACAAAACAAAGATTGGTCAAACAATTGTTCGAAAACGCTTGACAAAACACTTGTTCTAATATAGAGTGAAGACAAGCAACAAATAGAACGATTGTTCCGGGGGGTATAACCATGAAAAGTAAAGCCCAAGACTTCATGAACACAGTTTCAGCAGTGGGATTGCTTATTGTGCTGGCTGTAAGCGCAGTGGCCATTGCAGGTCAAGCAATTGTCACAAAAAGTCCAGCTTTCCTAGGTGGCGAAGAATATGCCTATACAGAAGTTGTGGTTCAGCCTGGCGACACTTTGTGGTCCATTGCTAAAGCGCAGGTGCCTAGCGAAGACCCCAGAGATGTTGTTGGCGCGATGCGAGATTTAAATCAACTGGATTCAGCAGAAATTTTTCCCGGACAAGTGCTGACAGTAGTAGTGAAACAAAGCGTACGGCCACTGCAACTTGCGGAAGGGCTTCCCGATTAGAATAATCAAGTAGTAAAGCTATATGGTTTTTTGAGGACACCTAACCTAGGTGTCTTTTGCTTGTATAATGGATTTTGTTGCGGGGGCACCGCTTTGAACCGACGACTTTAAAAGAGGAATGAGGAGTCGAGCGTAGAAAACTAGCCAGGATCGCTATTTCTAAAATCAAGGAGGAGTTAAGTTGGTATCTCGTTCTGGTCATGGGTTCTTGAAGTTTGTCTTTTTCATCATCCGCTTCATTCTAATACTAACGATGATTAGTGCCGTGTTCTACATTGAGCAAGGTTTCAGTCAGGGCACTACCGTAGAACTCTTCTATGGTACATTCATTTTGGCGAGCCGTGTCCTAACGTATTACTTAGTGATACTTTGTAAGCAATTTTTCGATTCGGTGCAGAAACAAGCTTTTACTCTGGACAATGCTTCGAGATTACGTAGAATGTCCTATGTCGTATTTGGCTTAGGGTTTCTCTATGCTATCGAAACATATCCGCACAAGACACACCAAGCAGTTGAACTGTTGGCAACACAATCAGGCTCGCTAAAACATGGAGTGCTTGCCTTTATAATTATAGGATTCTTTGTTCGACTCATGGCAGATGTTTTTCAGCAACAAACGGAAAAAGTGAGTGAAGCACAATGAGATGGCTGGTTTGCAGCTAGGCCCATTGAACACAGGTTGCCAAAGATGCGAAGCCATCGTTATCCGGGAAGACCTATTTTGAAACTCCCCTATTGGTCTTCTTGTGCAACTTCGCATAAGGGATATTATGTAAACTAAACTTTCTTTTTGAGAGAGGCGAAGAGAATTCCTTCCTCGCCTCTGCAATTGACTTCAGGCGTATGTCGTCCTAGGCCCATGCTTGAGCTACTTGGAGAAATTCACGGAAGTCATCTAAGTGAAGATCTACAATGGCCTGTAATATCTCTGTATCAAGTTTTTGATAAGTGTGGACGGCAATATTTCGGAATCCCACCATTGCTGTCATTTTGAGAAAGAGCTCTTCATGCAGGTACTTGTGGTCACGAAGCAGTTCGAAGGCATCTCGGCTACTTTGTGGCAGACCTAGCTTTTCAGTGGAAACCAGATGCATAGCGAGATCAATGCACGCCTCTATCGCACGCTGAAGATTTAGAACAATGGAATCCTGTTTTGTGAAATCCTTGAGGTTCTCTGGTGTTTCATCGTAGACTTCTACTATACGCAATACACAACGCTCAACAATTTCAATTTTATTACGAATGACATCAGATACCATATATCGAGCCCTCCTCTCTAATACGATCTAAAATTGGCTTTCTTTCGCGATTTAGCATGGCATACTCTTTGTATACTCGGATTTCGTAGTTTGCTCTCAGTACTTCATCCTGCAAGAAAAGGATCTCTCCGGTGCTGACTACCTGAGCTTGGAACACCGTGGAGGTTGCTTGAAGATTCACTAAGTCGACATCTCTCCTTAAGTGTGATGCCAATTGGTTGGCTAGCATGAGGAGTTCATAGGGTGACTTGGAGAGCCCCCCATAGAAAGCCAGATCAATATCACTGTCGGCGCGTTCTTCCTTCCGTGCGAACGAACCATAGAGATAGATGATCTTTGGATTAAGCTCTTGAACTAGAAAGTCCACAATAGTGGTTTTATCCTTCACTGAAAATCCCATGGCCACCTCTCCCCTAGACTTAAAGC
>DHNI01000097.1:0-6228 GCA_002409455.1 Firmicutes bacterium UBA5420
AAGATTCTCAAGGCTAGGCTCCTAGAGCGACAACTCCAAGAGCAGCGGGCCAAAATGGAGAGTCTAAAAGGCCAGCATCAAGATATTGCCTGGGGTAGCCAAATTCGTTCCTACGTGTTTTGCCCTTATACTATGGTCAAGGACCATCGTAGCAATGTGGAAGTGGGCAATGTAAATGGGGTCATGGATGGTGATTTGGCTCCGTTCATTGAAGGATATCTCAAGTTGAAGCAATAGACATAGGATGGCCTTTTTCGCAGGGAGGAAAGGGCCATTTTTTGAAGAGTGAAATGGAAAAGTGGGAGGAGTGATGGACTATGAAGCGATATAAAATGGCCTTAGCAGGTCTTGCCATCATCTTTGTTATTTTAGCCATTCCCAGGGTTCTTTTGATTCCCCGTCTGTCCCATGAACTAGAGAAGCAGTTAGCACAATCACTTAACACAAGTGAGGTGCAAGTAAGTATAAGGGCGCCTCTAGGCTGGGAGCTCCTCTTTGGACGCCTTCCCGCTTTCGATCTAGCAGCCCAAAATGCAGTCATCGATGGTCTTCGCATTGCGCGGGTGGAGTTCCATGGAGAGCAAATTGGTTTTGACCCTCGCTCTCTTTGGCAAAAGCAAGAAGTAGTCTATACTGAGGCATCCAATTTACAGGGAGAAATCGTCGTTACAGAAGATGCCCTTAACGAACTTTGGTGGGAAGAAGTGGATCTCGATAGGTTCCTAACGCTCCAGGTTTCGCCCCAAGGAATTGATCTCCGGGGTACCATGAGTTTTTGGAATATGGAGTGGACACTTGCAGTGCGCGGTGATCTAGAGGTGCACCACGGTACGGCACTCCGCTACGTATTAAAGAACTTCGAAGTGCAAGAAACAAGGATCCCGTCAATTTTGCTCGAAATCCTTAGCGAGAATTACGAGTTTGTTATTGACTTTGGAGTGTTTCCCTATCCTGTGGAGATTAAGAACGTTCTCCCCCAGGAGCAGCAGATTCTGGTTACCTTTGGAGGGCTTTCATGAAACGCGTTCTATCGATCATCATTATACTGGCTATCATAACATCTCTAGGGATTTTTATGCAGCGCTGGACTGTCGAAGTCCCCAATCGCACAGTCGAAATCGTCTACGACCTACCTGGCCTACTGGAATTGTCAGAATTGTTTGGGGGACTGTCCCTCGATCAATTTCTTGGCGATCTGAAGTCGGCTGGGGTTGACACGATAGCGGTTCAACCTATTAGTGTGGGAGAGATGATGCTTGCAGGGGTGCCACTACCTGGCAAAGTGCGAGAACATCTCCCAGATAGCATTACGGATTTGGGGAAGCTTCTTACTTTACCAGTGGAGTTTGTCCCAGAACATTTTGAACGTGTTGCAGAAGCGGGTCTAAAACCCGCACCCAAACTCAACACCGCCCCTTGGGATCTAGATCCTGTTTGGCTTCGATCCAATCCTGAGCTGCTTATTGTTAGTGGTCAAGGTACCATGGGCGTAGATGCGTTCTATGGAAGCGAGGCGACGCTGGCCTTGGTGGAGTTTGCCGTTCCAGCCATTGCCCCTGCAGACTCTGGCACTATGGTCAGGCTTCACGGTATAAGCGCTCCAGAGATGCAGGTTCTGTCTGATGAACGGATTATTAATCGGTACATGCGGGCTGTTAAGGAACGCAATATGCGGGTACTTTATGTAAGGCCCTTTGTGAACGGCGAGGACCCTTGGGAGAGGTCTTTGGATCTTTTGGTTACTCTGCAGGAGCGTTTGGAGGACTCCGGCTTTACTCTGGGACAAGCGCAGCCCTTCGCGCCCTGGAATACCTCCAGAACCTGGACTGGCTTGGTGGGAGCAGGTATATGGGCTGCCGCTCTATTGTATGCACTAGAACTGTTTCCCCGTTGGAAGAGGTTCTTTTTGTGGTCAGGGCTGTTGGCTTTTGCCTTAAGCATGGCCTTGCTGGCTGTGAAGCCTGTTTTGGCTCAACAGGGCCTTGCTTTATTGGCAGCGATTGTTTTTCCTAGTCTGGCGATGCAGTTTAGATGGGGGAAGACGGCCTTGGCGCGTTATGCAGGTGCTGCTTTGATTTCTCTGACCGGTGCCCTTTTTGTGGTGGCCACGTTGAGTGGAACGGAGTTTCTAATCAAGATCCAAGAATTTCGAGGCGTGAAGCTCATGCATGTGGCTCCCATAGCACTCGTGGTCTTTACTCTGGCACGTCCCCTTAAGGACTGGCTTGACAAATACATCCCTATTCGCTACTTGATTCTACTAGGTGCTATTGGCTTGGCAGGTGCTTTCTATATACTACGCACAGGGAACTTCGGGCTTCCCGTCTTGGGCCTTGAAGTTCAGGCACGGGAGTTTCTGGAAAACTTGCTCGTTGTCAGGCCCCGTACCAAGGAGTTGTTGTTAGGTCATCCAGCCTTATACTTTGCCCTACACTCGAAAGAACCCCGCAAATCCTGGTGGCTTCCCGTTGCCGTTATCGGGCAAATTTCGCTTGTGAACACCTTTACGCATACGCATACATTTTTGTGGGTCAGTCTTTTAAGAACAGGATATGGGCTCTTCTTCGGCTATCTGCTGGGATGGTTGGCCCTAAAGGTGTTCAACTGGGGAAGGGGGAAGCTCGATCGTGATCTTGGTTTCCGGATACTACGGATTCGACAATCTAGGTGACGACGCCATTTTGGACGTTTTGTGTGCAGACCTGCTCGCACTTGGCATCAAGGGTGAAGATATTGTGGTGCTTTCCAATAACCCTGAGCAAACTGCCAGGCGGCTGGGAGTGGTGGCGCTCTTTAGATATGATCTTAAGGCAATTTGGCGCAGTTTAGGAAAAGCCCGCCTCTTTATTAGCGGAGGTGGGTCTTTATTGCAAGATGTGACCAGCAGGCGCAGCATTCCGTATTATCTGGGATTGGTAGAGTTGGCTTTTATTCGCAGAGTGCCTGTGGTCATGTATGGGCAGGGGTTGGGCCCTGTGCAAAGCAATTTCTTTCGTGCCTGGGTAGGACGAGCCTTCAAGCGTAGTTTGGCTTGTTCGGTACGTGATGCCGGCAGCCTTCAGCTTCTCTTAGACCTGGGGGTTCCGGAAGATAGGATTGAGCTCTGCGCGGATCCGGTGTTTCAGCATGAGTTGGTGAAAAGCAAGGAACCAAGAACCCGCCAGATTTTGCTAAACTTGAGGCCTTATATCGACTGGGATCAACATCAAAAGCTGTGGCAGGAACAGATACGTCTCTGGCAGAAAAAGGGCTTTAGGGTGGGGTTCATACCTCTAGGTCCTGGCGATTTAGAGATGGGAAGAGAACTGCAGGAGAAATGTACCGGCCTACAGGTTCATTCAGACCTAACGCTCGATACCTTGCGTCAGGTATTTGTAGGAGTCGATCTCTGTGTTTCGATGCGGCTCCATGGTTTGATTTTTAGTGCTCTCCACGATTGTCTACCTATCGGTTTGAACTATGATCCAAAGGTTGAGGCCATATGCCAGCAACTAGAAATTCCCTTTTGGGAACTAGATAACCTAGCCGAGCTAGACGGAGGGATAGACGAAGTATTGCAGAACGCCGAGCAGCATAGGTTAAGGTATCGGCGAGCTTTGAGTAATTTACGAGATGGTGCCCTGAGAAACCGCGCCATGGTAGCCCGGGTAATGAGGTGAAAGTATGACAAGGATACAGATTTTAGGTAGTGGTTTTGATCCCGTGACTATGAAAGAGGCCCAGGCTCGATTGGCATCCTATGTAGTTGATGGGCACCCCCACTTAGTGATTACTGCCAATCCAGAAATGGTGATGAAGGCAAGGCGTGATCAACTGCTCACAGAGATCATGGAACGGGCTGACATGGTTGTAGCTGATGGAATTGGGGTGGTCTGGGCTAGTCGTATCATTGGCCAGCCTGTACCAGAGAGAATACCAGGCATTGAGTTGGCAGAGGGTCTGCTTAATCAAGCGGCCTCGGAAGGCTGGAAGGTCTTTTTGTTAGGCGGAGAAGAAGGTATAGCCGATCAGGCTGCCGAAGCCCTTCAAAACACGCTTCCTGATCTACGAATCGTTGGTACCCATCATGGTTTTTTCAGTTCGACTCAGGAGGAGCAGGCGATCATGGAGCAGATGACTAGCGCAAAACCGGAGATCTTGCTGGCAGCCCTAGGCATACCGCGCCAGGAAAAATGGTTGGCGGCCCATTTAGGAACCTTAAAAGTTCCGGTGGCCATAGGTGTTGGAGGAAGCTTTAATGTCTGGGCAGGAGTGGATAAAAGAGCACCGCTTTGGATACGCAAAATCAACTTGGAATGGTTGTACCGCTTAGTACGGCAGCCCTGGCGGGCCAAGCGTTTGCTAGCCTTACCGCTCTTCGTATTGTCTGTGGTATGCTCTCGATTTCGACAGGGGAGGTAGGCTCATGGTTAAAAGGTTTGTTCTAGGGTATGGTGGGGTTTTATTAGGTGTCGTGATTACGGCTATTGGGGTAAGTTACTTTCTCATTCCTGCAAGAATTGCTGCCGGGGGTGTCAGTGGTCTAGCCACTGTAGTTTTCTACATTACAGAACTTCCCGTCGGTGTGACGATGCTACTTTTTAATATCCCCTTACTACTCCTAAGCTGGCGCATTATTGGGCCCGTATTCGGAGCTAAGACCATATTTGGCACCATTGCTATGTCGGTTTTTGTTGATCTTTTTAACCAGTTTGCCGTACCTATGACCGAAGATCTACTGCTTGCAGCTATTTATGGAGGCGTGCTTTCTGGCATTGGCCTTGGAATTGCCTTCCGCTCGGGGGGCTCCACGGGAGGCACGGACATGGCCGCCCAGCTCGTGGCTCGGTTTTTCCCCACCAGCGTTGGCCAGGCCCTTTTGATCGTAGACGGCTTTGTAATTATCTTGGCCGGTATTGCTTTTGGTCTGGAGCTAGCCATGTACGCATTGATCGCTGTCTTTATTACCACAAAGGCGGTGGATTTAGTGCAGGAAGGACAAAATTATGCTAAAGCTTGCTTAGTGATATCCGATGATCCAGAGACGATTGGCCAGCGCATTATGGAACGTTTAGAGCGGGGAGTGACTATGCTTGATGGGCGCGGTATGTATACAAAATATGATAGAGAAATTCTTTTGGCTATTGTATCCCGCATGGAGATCACCACATTGAAGTCCATTGTAGCTGAAACGGATAGAAAGGCTTTCGTGATTATTTACGATGTCCATGAAGTGCTAGGCGAGGGTTTCAGGGGACTATGACATTTTCAGGAACGGGCAGGGCTCTTGCCAACCTGGAGGAATTTTTGATATGATAATTGATGCATGCGAAGCGTGCATCTAGGAGTTTCACTACGTGAAACATCCATATCAAGTCTGTTATTGTAAATCTCCACATATAGTTTGCGTAGATAGAAAGCTGGTGACGGAGTGAGCCGAAAAGCAACTCTAATAATTATACTGATCGTTTCGTTATTGTCGGTTTCCCTAGTCTATGGTTCGTACCAGGCCAACACCCAGGTGGTTGAGGGTGAGAAGCGCTATGAGAGCATTGGAACAGCCTTAGAAGTGATCGCCTTGGTCAAAACCAGGCACTATTATCAGCCGGTAAATACCTTTGAATTAGTCAAAGCTTATGTCACCCATGGTACGATTAATGGTATGCTCAAACATGCTTTAGACGATCCCTACACACGCCACATGGATGCCAGTGCCTTTGAGAATATGATGAATACTACAACAGGAATTTATGGGGGAATTGGTCTATCTGTGGGCATTGTGGATGATCGGGTTACTGTGGTTTCTCCCATTAAGGGAACCCCCGGTGAGAGGGCTGGTTTAAGGCGTGGTGATAAGATTATGGCCATTGATGGCAAGGATACCACCTATATGACCTTGGATGAAGCGGTGAGCCTCATGCGGGGACCTGAAGATACAGAACTTGATTTGACCATTGACCGTGACGAAGAGGCCTTTGAGGTTCACATCATTCGCGAACTTATCAATGTGGTTTCGGTGCCAGATTATCACATGATAGACGAAGAATATGATATAGGGTATATTGAGATTACGAATTTTTCGGATCGTACCTACGAGGAGTTACGGACCGGCCTGGATTTTCTGGATGGGCAAGGTCAACGAGCGTTAATTTTGGATTTGCGCTTTAACCCTGGTGGAACCCTTGGTGCGGCCCTGGAGGTGGCCAACGAGTTTGTCTCAGGAGCACCACTCGTTTATTTAGAGGATCA
>DHNI01000097.1:6513-9186 GCA_002409455.1 Firmicutes bacterium UBA5420
AGTAGTGCTAGTGCGTCGGAAATTGTCTCCGGTGCGCTACAAGATAACGGCCTAGCCACCCTAATTGGTACCACCACCTTTGGCAAGGGACTGGTACAATCTCTGTATCCGCTGCGCGATGGTAGTGCCTTAACTGTTACAGAACAAGGTTATCTTACCTCTGGTGGCAAGGATATCAATGGTGTAGGTATTGAACCAGATATTGTTGTTGAGGTGACGCTAGAAGAGGAAGAAGCAATTTACCTCGATGAAGCAGAATACGATCCACAGTTGGATAAGGCTTTAGAAGTACTACGAGCCCAGCTCTAAATGTAAACGCCACCCCGGACATGACTTCCGGGGTGCTGTGTTCCTGCGTGATGTCAGGGAGGAGAAGTCGTTGAATTATATTTGGGAACTAATCAAAATAACGCTGCAGACATTTGCATTCATGGTGACAGATCTGCACTATATCTTAGTTATGGCCTTGGTGTTCATTCTTGTGTACCGCCAATACAAGAAAATTCTCCAATACGAACAGGAGTTCTTCCGTTTAAAGCGAATTAATCCCTTGATGGAAACCGTGACCTCTTTGGTTTACGGAATTGGCGGGGGAATGTTAGCCACCATGCTTTTTATTCTACTCGGAGTCTCTGTTAGTGATGCTGGCGTAGCCTATTTGTGGTTGGCCGCGCTCCTGCTTATGCTGATTAACCAGCGCTTTTTGTGCTTTGCCTACGCTGGTAGTCTCGTGAGTCTCATTGCTCTAATCACTGGTTTCCCCCAGATTCATGTGGCCACCTTAATGGCACTTGTGGCAGTTTTGCACCTGGTGGAATCTCTGTTGGTTTTCGTCAATGGCTATCATAATGCCTCTCCCATGTTCTTTAAGCATGAGAGTGGTAAAGTGGTGGGGGGATTTGCTCTACGGAAATTCTGGCCCATGCCAACCATCGCTTTAGTGGGAGTGGTCATGCTCAGTTCAGGGATGGATTTACAATCGGTGCCAATGCCCGATTGGTGGCCGATTTTCCAAGTTGGTCTAGAAGTGCCCGAAAACCATGTGTTACTCCATATCTTGTTTCCTCTGGTGGTGGCTTTGGGTTATAGTGACTTTGTGCAGACTGAGTTGCCCAAAACAAAGGCCAGGCGTAGTGCGGCAATGCTCTTGGTGTACAGTTTGATCCTCTTAGGTCTGGCTGTCTTGGCCAACGCCTACTCTTGGTTGGCGATTTTGCCTGTTATATTTGCTCCCCTTGGTCATGAACTCGTGATCCATATGGGTAGGCGACGAGAACAGGAAAATTCTCCTGTGTTCCTAGGGGAAGAGGGAGTAATGGTTCTAGCAGTCTATCCGAACTCACCTGCGGAAGAGATGGGGCTCGGGCCGGGAGATGTAATTAGGAGCATTAATGGGGTGGAGACGAAGGATCTCAAGGCCTTGGCGGATCAAATGTCCCCTTGGGCGATTGATCCAGTATTCTTGGTGGAAAATCAGTTTCGTCTGCCGACAGAGCGCAAAATTATCTTTAAGGGGAAGGTTCCTCCCCTAGGAATCGTTCCGGCACCACATCCCGAACAAGGGGCCTATGTACGTTTTAAAGATGGATTGCTGAAGAACTTGTGGAACCAATGGCGATCTAAGGGGAAGTGAAACTGTGACACAATTTCGCTTGGATGAACAGAAGACTTCCATCACGGTGCTCATGGTCGTTTTGGCTTTGAGTTCTTTAGGCTTTGCCGTACTGGGCCTTGTATTAAGTCCAGAATTAGGCCTAGATTTGGGCCCGGGACGCCAGCTAGAGCTAGAAATTGTGCGTCCAGAGGTACCGGATCTGAGCCATCTGGGGGATTTTTGGATCGATATGGGCTATACCGTTCTCGATCGCCAACAAGTCTACAGTGTGCAAAGGAGCTCTGTCCAACCTGACCAGGTGTTGGTGCAGGGGCAGGAAACATTAGTTCTAGTTCCGGAGCGTCATGACATTAGGCTATCTAGGGCTGTGTTGCAGCTTAGTGAATTGTTTCTTGACGAGGGCTGGATGATTCAGCTTGAGGCCAACGAGTACGGCTATACGATCGGCTTTTGGGGTCATGTTGCGGGATCGCAAGCAAGGGTTCTTGCATACGAATGGCAAATTGAGTTACTCAATCCCCAGAATTACGATTACTACTATGGAGGTTTGATTTCGGTGATGGGTGAGCCCTTCGATCCTAAGGGTTTCATGAAGGGTACGCCGGAAGCTCCGGTTTTGGCCTTGATTATTGATGATTGGGGTTACCCCACCCTAGCTGCAGAACCACTCATTGCCTATCCGCTTCCTTTGACTATGGCTGTATTGCCCCGACTTGATCTATCTCAAAAGCTTAGTGAGCGTCTATATGCTGCGGGACATGAAGTGATTTTGCATCAGCCTATGGAGGCCTTAGATTCGAATTTAGACTTAGGTCCTGGGGGAATCACGGAAGGCATGGATAGTGCTGAGGTGAGGGATCTTTTGAAGGAGAATTTAGCCTCTCTTCCTGTCGCGGTGGGTCTGAATAATCATATGGGCTCGCTCATTACAGCGGATTACGAGACCATGGGCACTGTTTTAGATGTGGTGAAGGAGTTAGGATTGTTCTTTGTGGACAGTCGCACATCCACAAACAGTGTGGTCGCGGAGGTGGCTCGCCAGGTTGGGGTGCCTTTCG
>DHNI01000097.1:9354-9734 GCA_002409455.1 Firmicutes bacterium UBA5420
ACGAAAGTGATGTGGAGAAAATAAAGGCACAGATCCGCGCCGGTCTGACTTTGGCACAGAACCGGGGACATGCCGTGCTGATAGGGCATGTCCGGCCGGCAACCGCCGATGCTCTTTGGGCGATGATCCCAGAGTTTCTGGATTCAGGTGTGCAACTGGTGCCCATTTCTAGGCTACTGTATCATGAATGACTAGCGAGTATGAATATAACGGGCCTGGGCTTCGGCTACAAAGCGCTTAGCGTCGTCGCGATCGAGCCAGTCACCTACTTTGGTCTTCTTTTTCTCTAAATCCTTGTAGACCTGGAAGAAATGGGTGATTTCTCTAAGCAAATGTGGCGGAACATCGTCCAAAGACTGTACCCAGTTCCATTGGGGATC
>DHNI01000097.1:9796-10077 GCA_002409455.1 Firmicutes bacterium UBA5420
CCTACTTTGGTCTTCTTTTTCTCCAAATCCTTGTAAACTTGGAAGAAGTGGGTGATTTCCCTGAGCAAGTGTGGCGGAACATCGTCCAATGACTGTACCCAGTTCCATTGGGGATCACTGACTGGTACGCACAGGATTTTCTGATCTGGCCCTTTTTCATCCCACATTTCAAAAGCCGCCACAGGTTCTACCCGGATCAGACAGCCCGGAAAGGTTGCTTCGCCTACGAGGACTAGCGCATCGAGTGCATCTCCGTCTTCGGCTAGCGTCTCTGGGATAAA
>DHNI01000097.1:10316-21379 GCA_002409455.1 Firmicutes bacterium UBA5420
TTTCGACTTCCCCGAGGAATCTCTACCATCACAATTAAGCTCATAAAAAACGCCCTCCCATACTGTACTGTTGTAATAATTGGCTACGCGATGAACATTACCTACCTAAAACTTGAAAAAAGGAGAAATGGATATACAATGGCTTTGCAGAACGCGTTTCGAGTTGTTGCTCCTTTTGAGCCTGCAGGGGATCAACCTAAAGCCATCCAGGAATTAGTTTCGGGAATCCAATCTGGCATGAAGCATCAAACGCTACTTGGAGTTACCGGGTCTGGAAAGACCTATACCGTGGCCAAAGTTGTGGAGGCGGTGCAAAAGCCCACTTTGGTTTTGGCCCATAATAAAACCCTGGCAGCTCAGTTGTGCAGTGAGTTCCGAGAGTTCTTTCCCCATAATGCAGTCCATTATTTCGTGAGTTACTATGACTATTATCAACCAGAGGCCTATGTGCCTACAAGTGACACCTATATAGAAAAGGACGCCTCTATTAATGATGAGATCGACCGCCTGCGCCATGCGGCTACCAGTGCTCTTTTTGAACGCCGTGATGTCATTATTGTGGCCAGTGTCTCTTGCATTTATGGTTTGGGCTCTCCCGAAGACTATGCGGGGATGACGTTTTCTTTAAAAAACGGAGAGTATCGGGATCGAGACCACATTTTGCGGCGTCTCGTTGGAATTCAATATGAACGCAATGACATTGGCTTCACTCGTGGTACCTTTAGGGTAAGGGGAGATGTCATTGAGATCAACCCTGTGGGCAGTGAATCTGTAATCCGAATTGAGATGTTCGGCGATGAAATTGAGCGGATTCAAGAAATTGACCCCATAACTGGTGAAGTTCTAGAGCAACGAGAGGAGCTTACCATTTACCCTGCTTCTCACTTTATCACTCCTGAAGAGAAGCTTCAAAGGGCACTACCTGCCATTGAAGCAGAGTTGGAAGCACGCCTGAAGGTACTGCGTAGCCAGGACAAGCTACTCGAAGCGCAGCGTCTCGAGCAACGCACCCGTTACGACTTGGAGATGTTAACCGAGCTTGGATATTGTACTGGGGTGGAAAACTACTCCGCACCATTAAGTGGGCGAAAAGCTGGGGAAACCCCAGCAACGCTCCTAGACTATTTTCCCAAGGACTACTTGCTGGTCATTGACGAAGCCCATGTGACCGTACCCCAGGTGCGTGCCATGTATTTTGGCGATCGCTCACGCAAGGAAAACCTGGTGGAATACGGATTTCGCCTACCTTCAGCCCTGGATAATCGCCCGCTAAAGTTTCCTGAATTCGAAGCCCATATGAATCAGGTAGTGTATGTGTCGGCCACACCGGGGCCCTACGAAAAGGAGCGATCGGAGCAGGTAGTAGAGCAAGTGATTCGGCCAACGGGGCTTGTTGATCCCAAGATCGTGGTTCGTCCAGTGAAGGGCCAGATCGATGATTTGATTGATGAGATTGGTCTGGTGCTAAAAAGGCGAGAGCGGGTTTTGGTTACCACCCTCACCAAACGTATGGCGGAAGACCTCACCCAGTACTTTACCGAAGTAGGTTTGAGAGTCCGTTATTTGCACTCTGATGTTGAGACCCTTGATCGCATTGAGATTTTGCGGGAGCTCCGCCAGGGCGTATTTGATGTGTTGGTAGGTATCAACCTTTTGCGCGAAGGCTTAGATTTGCCAGAAGTGTCTCTCGTTGCTATCTTAGATGCAGATCAGGAGGGATTTTTGCGTTCTTCGACTTCTCTCGTGCAGACAATTGGGCGTGCTGCCCGTAATGTAGAGGGAAAAGTGATTATGTACGCGGATCGCATTACCGATTCGATGCGCTATGCCATAGACGAAACGAATCGCAGGCGCACCATTCAATTGGCGCATAATGAGCGTATGGGAATTACGCCGGCCAGTATCAAAAAGGCGATCAAAGATATTGCTCAAGAGTTGCCTGAAGAGCAGGTGGCTGAGGAGAGAGCAGACTATGATACGCGTAGGAGTGGCTCTCTCAAAGAGGTTATAAGCCTCATTCAAGAGCTCGAGGAAGAAATGTATCGTGCGGCCCAAGATCTCAATTTTGAACGAGCTGCAGAGCTTCGCGATGAGATTCAGGAGATACGCATTGAAATGGGGTTGTCAGTTTGACGGAAAAACTAGTCATACGAGGTGCTAGACAGCACAACTTGAAGGATATAGATGTGGAAATCCCTAGAAATCAGCTAGTGGTGGTCACAGGACTTTCTGGATCGGGTAAGTCTTCTTTGGCTTTTGACACCATTTACGCCGAAGGGCAACGAAGGTATGTGGAATCTCTTTCAGCCTATGCTAGGCAGTTTCTTGGACAGATGGATAAACCCGATGTTGACTTAATCGAGGGTCTTTCACCAGCTATTTCCATCGACCAAAAAACTACCAGTCGTAATCCTAGATCTACTGTAGGTACGGTGACGGAGATTTATGACTACTTGCGCTTGCTCTTTGCCCGGGTGGGTAGACCCCATTGCCCGAACTGCGGCAAGCCTATTACCCAACAGACAGTGGAACAAATTGTGGATCAAATTCTCTCTCTCCCAGAGGGCACGCGTATTCAAGTGTTGGCTCCTGTAGTGCGAGGACGCAAGGGCGAGCATAAGAAAGTGATCGAAACCATTGCTAAAGACGGTTTTATTCGCATCCGTGTAGATGGTGAGCCTCATGAGGTTAGCGATGTGCTTAATTTGGACAAGAATAAGAAGCACAACATTGATATCGTAGTGGATCGCATTAGTGTCCGCTCCGATTTAGCGGGTCGCCTCAGCGATTCGGTGCAGATGGCCTTAAAGTATGGTGAGGGCATTGTCTTTGTGGACGTAATTGGAGGAGAGGAGCTCATGTTTAGTGAGAAATTCTCCTGTATTGATTGCGGAATTTCCATGGAAGAGCTGGCTCCTCGCATGTTTTCCTTTAATAGCCCTTTCGGTGCATGTCCTGGCTGTGAGGGGTTAGGGACAAAACAAGAGATTGATCCCGATTTGCTTTTGGATTTAAACCTGTCCATTGATGATGGGGGGTTAATCCCTTGGCGTAATAGTAAGAGTCGGTGGAGAAATGCTATCTTGGAGCAGGTTTGTGAGAAATACAAGATTGATTGTGAAGTTCCCTTACAAGAACTGACTGGCGATCAACTAGACATTTTATTACATGGCCTTGGTGATGAACTCATACGTTTCAATTACACGAATAATGCAGGACGCGAACGCATGTACGAGGCCCCCTTCGACGGATTGATCGGCTCTTTGCAGCGGCGCTATTTGGAAAGCGGCTCTGAATGGGTCAGACAAGATGTGGAACAGTATATGAGTATCCGTACCTGTAATGAATGCAGCGGAAAACGCCTTCGCCCTGAGATTCTTGGCGTGACAGTGGGCGACAGAAATATTATGGAAGTCACAGAGTTTTCCATTCAGGAGTGCCTGGATTTCTTTGCGGCATTGCACCTGACAGCGCGGGAAGAACTTATTGCTAGGCAAATTGTCAAAGAGATCCGCGAGCGCCTGTCCTTTTTAGTCAATGTGGGCTTGGATTATTTGGCACTGAGTCGCGCTTCGGCAACACTTTCGGGGGGAGAGGCCCAACGTATTCGTTTGGCAACCCAGGTCGGCTCTCGACTCATGGGCGTTTTATATATACTCGATGAGCCCAGTATTGGCCTTCACCAGCGGGATAATGGAAAGCTTCTCGAGTCCCTCAAAGAACTGCGGGATCTGGGGAATACATTGATTGTGGTAGAACATGATGAAGAGACGATGGCTGCCGCGGATTGGATCATTGACATGGGTCCTGGTGCAGGTAGCCATGGTGGGGAAGTGGTGGCTGAAGGTCGCTGGAGCGATATTTGTGCAACACCTAACTCTATTACAGGTCAGTATCTGAAGGGCGAGAGGGTAATTCGGGTGCCGCGAAAGCGTCGCCAGCCCAATGGCAATTGGCTCACGATTCGAGGGGCCAGGGAACACAATTTGAAGAATCTTGATGTGCAAATCCCTCTGGGTATGTTTGTGGCAGTTACTGGCGTTTCGGGTTCTGGAAAAAGTACATTGATCAATGACATTCTTTACAGAAAGCTAAGTCAAGTGATGTACAAAGCCCGTCTTAAACCAGGTGAGCATGACGCCATTGAGGGTCTTGAGTTTATTGATAAGGTGATCGAAATTGATCAATCGCCTATTGGCAGAACGCCCAGATCCAATCCTGCTACCTATACAGGGGCTTTTGATGGAATTCGCGAGCTTTTTGCTATGACCAATGAAGCGAAGGTGCGCGGTTATAAGAAGGGTCGCTTTAGCTTTAACATCAAGGGTGGACGCTGTGAAGCCTGTAAGGGTGATGGCATACTCAAAATTGAAATGCACTTTTTGCCCGATGTCTATGTGCCCTGTGAGGTTTGCAAGGGTAAGCGTTATGGGCGAGAGACCTTGGATGTGATGTACAAAGGAAAATCAATTGCCGATGTCTTGGATATGCAGGTGGAAGAAGCAGTGGAGTTCTTCCAGAACGTACCGAAAATCCACAGGCGTATGCAAACTCTATATGATGTAGGTTTAGGCTACATCAAACTTGGACAACCGGCCACAGAGCTCTCAGGGGGCGAAGCGCAGCGGGTGAAGTTGGCGACGGAGTTGAGTCGCCGGAGTAATGGCAAGACGTTATATCTTTTGGATGAACCTACAACCGGGCTTCACTTTGAAGATATTCGGAAGTTACTGTCGGTTCTGGAACGCCTCGTGGATGCCGGTGACACTGTGGTCGTTATTGAACACAATCTTGATGTAGTGAAGACTGCCGATTACGTCATTGATCTAGGACCTGAAGGGGGCAAGGGTGGCGGCACCATCATAGCCCAAGGTACTCCTGAAGAAGTGGCTGAGGTGCCTGAGTCCTACACGGGGCAGTTTCTTCAGAAGGTTCTCAGTGACAAACGTTTGGTGAAGTAGGAGAGGATGATGACTCGATGGATCTTCAGCATAAACTAGCCAACTTGCCAACTGCGCCTGGGGTCTATCTCATGCTGAATGAGGCTGGGGAGGTTATTTATGTAGGCAAGGCCATCAATTTGCGCAACCGGGTGCGTTCTTATTTTCAAAAATCGCAGAGCCAGCCCCTGAAGGTTCAGGTCCTCGTGGAGCATATTGCCGATTTCGAGTACATTGTCACCGATTCAGAAATGGAAGCCCTAATTCTAGAGAATAACCTGATCAAGAAACATGCTCCCCATTACAATGTGCGCTTGAAGGATGACAAGACCTATCCGTATATAAAGGTGACAATTCAGGAGACGTTTCCTCGGGTTATGATGGTGCGTAAGCGCCTCCATGATGGTGCCCGTTACTTTGGACCTTATACTGATGTTACAGCAGTGAAAAAGACCCTGTCTTTTTTGCGAACGCTTTTTCCCATCCGTAGCTGCAATAAAATCATTGCAGAAGGGGGTCGAGATCGGCCCTGCTTGAATTTCCATATTGGGCGCTGCTTGGCACCTTGTGCGGGTCTGATCAGTAAGGAAAAGTATGCTGAGATGATCGCAGAAGTATTGTTGTTTTTGGAGGGGCGCATTGATCGCCTGATTCCTGATCTAACAAAGAAGATGCAAGAAGCATCGTCTCAGTTGGAGTATGAAAAGGCAGCCCGCTATCGCAATCAGATTCAAGGCCTGCAGACCTTGGCAGAAAAACAAAAGATCGTAGCACAGCATGCTGAGGATCAAGATTATGTAGGATATGCTCGTCATGGTGAACTAGCTTGTGTGCAGGTGTTCTTTGTGCGTGCCGGAAAACTCATTGGGCGAGATCACTATCTATTGGAATGCACGGCTGATGAAGAGGGAGCCGAGATCTTGCGGGCATTTCTTCAACAATATTACGAAGAAGCTTCTTCTATTCCGCGGGAGGTATTCACGCCTGTATTACTCGCTGAGCCTGAGGTCATGGAAAACTGGTTAGGGAGGCTGAGGGGGGGAAGAAGGGTTTACTTGCGAACCCCCCAGCGCGGAGCCAAGAAGCAGTTGCTCGATTTGGCCATAAAGAATGCACAAATTGTCTTAGATGAAACCCGCACTCGCAATACCTTTAAGCAACGGGCAATGGAAAGGGCACTACAAGACTTACAGGAATTAACAGGATTGTCGGAGCCACCTGAACGGATTGAGGCCTTCGATATCTCAAATCTACAGGGGACGAATGTTGTAGCGTCTTTGGTGGTCTGGGAGAACGGAGACTTTAAGACCACTGATTATCGCCGCTTTCGAATTCGGGGTGTGGAGGGATCGCCCAACGACTACGTAGCTATGGAGGAGGCTGTCTCCCGCAGGTTTAGGCGGGGCCTGGAGGAACAGGCGGAGGAGTCTATGGAACGGAAATTCTCCGTCTTCCCAGATGTAGTGTTGATCGATGGAGGGAAGGGGCAACTAGGTGTAGCTCTAAAGGTGCGTGATGAGCTTGGACTGATCATGCCATTTTTATCCCTGGCTGAAAGGCGGGAAGAGATCTATGTAGAAGGACAATCCAAACCTGTGATTTTACCCAACGATTCACCTGGCCTTTTGTTATTGCGCAAAATTCGCGATGAGGCCCATCGTTTTGCACTTACCTATCATCGTAATCTACGTGGTAAAGCCACGCGAGGTTCGATTCTAGATGACATCCCGGGTATTGGGCCAAAGCGCAAAAAGGATCTGATTAAGCATTTTGGTAGCATAAAGAGGATTCGCTCGGCCACCCCTGAAGAGCTAGCGGAGGTAACTGGGATCAGCGCCAAACTAGCGGCAGAAATCTATCAGTATATGCTACAGAGCTAGGCAACTAGCTCTGTTTTTTCGAAGGAGGGAGTAGGCATGCATAAAGTGCAAGCTAAAGGTATCGTATCAGCACAGAATGGCATGAATATTTATCGTGGTTGTACCCATGGCTGTATTTATTGTGATTCGCGCAGTACGTGCTATCAGATGCAACACGCTTTTGAAGACGTGGAAGTCAAGATCAATGCTCCCGAGCTTCTGGAGCAGGCCCTTAGAAGAAAACGCAAAAAATGCATCATTGGTACCGGTGCCATGAGTGATCCCTATATCCACTTAGAAGAGGAGCTCCAGCTTACGAGAACCTGTTTGGGGCTCATTTCGGATTATGGATTTGGCTTAGCCATCCAGACAAAATCTGCCCGCATTCTCAGGGATCTAGACCTGCTTTTGGCAATCAATGAGCAGGCCAAATGCGTGGTACAAATGACTCTTACAACCTTTGATGAAGAACTGTGCAAAGTCTTGGAACCGAATGTGAGCACAACAAAGGAGCGTTTCGAGGTGCTACAGGTCTTGCGCGATCAGGGAATTCCCACTATTGTGTGGCTCGACCCGATTTTGCCTTGGATTAATGATACCGAAGAAAACTTGCGAGGTATCATGGATTATTGTGTTGAGGCCCAGGTCACAGGAATCATCTGTTTTGGCATGGGATTAACGCTCAGGGATGGAAACAGAGAGTACTTTTACGAGAAATTGGACGAGCATTTCCCGGGAATGAAGGAGCGTTACATAGCGAGATACGGGAACCTCTACCAGGTTGTGAGTCCTAAAAATGACAAGCTCATGGCTATCTTTCAAGATCTCTGTGCAAGACATAACATCATAAGTGGTGTTAACAGTTGTTTTGACTACCTCCATGAATTCATAGAAAAAGGTCCCCGGCAAATGACGTTGCCGCTAGATGACGTTTGAGGCTCTTGAGGCCATCAGGGGGAAAATTCAGAAAATGATTGACAGGCTTTGTTTCTTTTACTATAGTTAATATTAATATAGCTAATATAGCTAATGTCTGGTGTGGGGTGAGGTGTAGCTCATGTTGAAAGTAAGTTCTACCGAAGTTCAAAACAATTTTGGCAAGTACTTGATGCTGTCCCAGGAACAAGACGTAATTATCACTCGTAATGGGCAAGATGTGGGCCGCCTCGCGGGCTTACATAGGCGTAAAGGCGGGGCAAGTTATCTTTCGGAAGAAGTGTTAGCTGAAGGATATGGCCTCCAGAAGGCGACCTATGAAGAGTTTCGTGAGCTCACCAGAGATAGCGAGGAACGCTATGAGTATATTGATGGGGAAATCTTTCTACAAGCTTCACCGAAAGGTGACCATCAGTGGGCACTGGCGAAGCTTTTCGGCATGTTTGGCCAGTTTTTTGCAGATGGGCTTTGTAGCCCATTTGCTGCTCCCTTCGATATCACCATTCGGCGTTCCGAAGATAATATTAATGTGGTGCAGCCCGATCTTATGGTGATTTGTGACTTTAAGGAAAATCTTGGTGAGGACGGTTGTTACCATGGTGTACCCACTTTGCTGGTGGAGATCCTTTCGGAAAGTACGAGAAGAAACGATCTTTTGAAGAAGCTCAATTTATATATGCACGGTGGCGTCAAAGAGTATTGGATAGTGGATCCGAAAAACAAACAGATTTCCGTGTATACCTTTGAGGATCAGGATATCCAAGAGTATGTGGTGCATTCGATACCCGGAAAGGCTGAATCGATAGTTTTTCCTGGGCTCACGGTGGATGTAGGAAGCGTGTTTTTGGAGGTATAGAAACGCAAAAAGACCCCCAAGGCATTTTGGGGGTCTACGTACATACAATTAAGTGATCATTAGAAGTGGCGAGTAACACCTAGGTTGATACTCACCGCAGAACTTTTAGTTTCCCCCACTTCCTCGTTGTCACGGACAAATTTCGGGACTTGATAGGTATTTCCTACGATACTCAGGTGGGCTCCAAAATCCGCTGTAACGTCATAGTAAAGCTCAAGTTTGTAGACGAAAGCATGGCCCGAGTCGATATTCGTGTCGGTTCTTCCAACTATAGCATGAGACCACTTGGCCCAAGGGTTCGCGATCACAGTTGCACTCGTCCGAAATTCATCGGTTACGGCGATGTCGACTACTACTTGACCGGCAAAGCCATGACCAGTTAAGGTGTTACGGTTTCCGCTATTCACTTCGGGGGTAGAAAAACGGGTGGAGACGAGCTGGTATCCAAGACCCCCATAGACCTGGAGCATGTCCTCTTCTAAAAAGCGGTAACTCACACCTATATGCGCAAGGTGCCGACTCGAGTTGAAATCTTTGAGACCAAGGCTGCCTTGGTAAAATCCTGCGAAAAGAAGCTCCTCATGGCGGTAGTCGGCCCAAACCCCGCTGGACCACTCGGTATTCGTGAGGTTTTTTTCTCCAAGGACTTGGCCATGATTAGTTCGCCCGTAGCCTAGGTGCACTCCGGCTTGCAACTGGGCAGATGCGCTCTGAGGTAGTAGCAAAAAGCAGCACAGGATGAGCAGGGGTAAAGCATGTACCAAAAATCGTCTATGCATATCAATTCTCCTCCTCGATGGCTTTAAGACACGTTTCTAAATTCGAGATTGAAGACCCAAAACCTGCTGACTTAGGAAGGTTTTGCCCCCCTTTTCAAGAATTAGTTAGCAAACCATTTTTTAGGAGGCAGAATCGTGAGAAAGCCAAGTTACTTTTTCGTTGTGCTGGGACTACTCATTATCGCAACAACCTTCGTTGCTAGCGCTATATCATTTGAGGGTGATGCGAGCTACATGTATGGAGTCGGTGATGCGAAGGGCCGAGGGTTTGTAGCCCATGCTCGGACCGAAGTTATGGATCAGATCTTTGTAGATGGTTCGTTTCTAAGTACGAACGCCGCGAAATCCGCAGAGGGAGATGCGTCTGAGGGGAGCACTTTGCGGAATAGCCTAATTAGTGTTGGCGGGTTGTATCGTCCAGTAAATGACTCGGATCTAGAAGTCTTCGTTGGAGCAGGCTTTCTCCGGCTTACAGTTCACGAGACGGGCTTGGATGATGTTAGTGGTCAGGGAATTTACGGGAAATTTGGTTTCAAATTTCTACCCATGCCACAGCTGTCCATCGTAGCTGATGTGAGTTATGCCCCCAAATATAAAGAAAAGGGCACAGATAACGCATCGGGCCATCTAATTAGCGCTCGGGCTACTGCATCGTATGAGGTGATGGATGGTTTGGCTGTGCAAGGTACCGTCAAGCACTATCGGGCGTCGGTAGCCCCGCAGACGAGTGACATTTTACTCGGCGGTGGCGTAACCTTCCACTTTTAATATAGTGTCGTATGGGAGAGCTCTGGGTTCCACTCAGGGCTCTCCCTTGCATAAATGGGCTGTCTGTGGAAAGGCTATGGAAGCACATGGCATTTTTGATGTTTTGAAGCAATAGAAAAGAGGTAGAGAGGAGGTCATTCTTATGCGTGAGGAACAACGAATGATACTACGGATGCTTGAGGAAGGTAAGATTTCTGCCGAGGAGGCGGAGACTTTGCTCAAAGCCCTTGGTGATGGGTCGAAGTCGGCGGAGGCCGGGTCAGAATCCCCAGAAGATCCTTGGGTTCGTCTAGAAAAAATGGGCGAAGATTTTGCCTCCAAAGTGGAAGTGGCGACCGAACGATTTTCTCGCTCTTTAGAGCAAAATGTTGGTGATAGATTGAGCAAACTACCCAAGATATTGGCGAAATTTCCTTTCCTCGGGTATGAAGAGAGCCAAGAGTTCACCGATGTAGTCAAAGGCCAAGTGGGTTCTGGCGAGGTGATTGCCATTGGCATTAGTAATGCCAACGGGCCGATTCGGGTGGAAGGATGGTCAGAAGAGGACTACCAGTTAACCATGGTGCAAAGGCTACGAGGGAGCGATCGAGAGCTTTTGCGCACGCGGCTTTTTGATCTTGGGTGGGAAGACGGTGCAGAGCGGACAGACTTCAGACTCACTGTGCCGAGTCTTGGCGATGTGAGTATAGCACTCCATCTGATGGTTCCAAAAGATCGGATGTATGAAGTGGAACTGCTGTCACAAAATGGATCGTTGCGGGTGGAGCAGCTCAACGGTACGAACTTGAAGCTAGATACCGTAAACGGATCAACCCATCTACACTCCGTCAAAGCCCATAGCATCCGCGGTGAGGGAGGCAACGGCTCTTGTGAGATGAAGGATGTGGAAGCCAAGGCCATTCGCCACAGTCTAGGCAATGGCTCT
>DHNI01000097.1:21510-24456 GCA_002409455.1 Firmicutes bacterium UBA5420
GTCTAGGCAATGGCTCTTATCGGGTGTCCGTATCTGCCGGAGATGTGGATTTACTCACCACGAACGGCTCAGTCAATGTACGTGTTTCGTATGTTCAGGAAGTCACAAGCTACAGGTTGCGTACCACGAATGGAGCCATCAAAGTGAGTTTGCCTCAAGAGGACGACTTAGGTTTGGCACTAGACCTGCAGACCTCGGTAGGCCGCATCACTACCGAAGTCAAAGCCTTAGAGATCTCCCGGCTGGAGAGGCAAGGCGGTGGTTCGGCACTTACGGCCCATTCTGTAGACTACTCTGGTAAAGCAGATAAGCTGGATCTGGAGGCCTCTTCCACGTCGGGCTCGATTGTTGTATCTACCAGGGATAATTAGGGTTCGTTTCGGATTGTTCTTTCTAGAGCCACTAGAAGGAATGGCTCAGAACGTGCCGAAAAGAGATACTGGAGATGGCGATCATCTCTAAAGAATTAGAGATGGTATACCATCTCTTTTTTTATATAGAAATGAGGTTTGTCATGATTAAGTTGATTGCATCTGATTTAGACGACACGTTACTAGACAAAGACGCTCAATTGAGTGCGGAGAATAAGGGAGCTATTGCCGCGGCGCTAAAGCGGGGAGTGATCTTTACGATTGCAACCGGACGCATGTTTCAATCGGCAGCCCCCTTCGGAAGGGAGCTTGGCTTGGATGTGGAGCAACCCATCATTTGTTATAATGGAGCGTTGATTCGGCGTTTGTCTGGCGAAACTTTATACGAGCAACCTTTATCAACTGAGGTCTCGAGTCTCATCGTGGACTATGGGCAAAGGCGAGGTTGGACTATCAATGCCTATTTCGATGATGAACTCTATGTTTCAGCATTAAACCAAGATGTGGAAGATTATGGGGCCCGGGTTCGGGTGGGTGTGACCGCGGTGGGCGATTTGGTGAAGTTTATTCAAGACGGTAACAAGCAACTCTCCAAACTGATGGTGATTAGCAAGCCTGATCAGACTTTAGGGAGGATCGCGGAACTGCGCCCTTTAGTGGGCGAAAACGTACAATTAGTCCGCTCGAGGCCGAAGTTCATTGAAATAACAAATGCAAATGCCCATAAGGGCAAGGCGTTGTTATGGTTGGCGAACTATTTGGGTATGGATGTTGGAGAAGTGATGGCTATAGGGGATAGCAACAATGATCTGACGATGATCAAAGCGGCCGGAATTGGGGTGGCGGTGGCCAATGCCCCGCAAGAGGTGAGGGATGTGGCGGATCGTATTGTCGCCACCCACTACGAACATGGAGTAGCCCAAGCGATCACGAGATTCACTCTGTAGGCTTGGTGCAACGTGTTTTACGCCAAACAGCATGGATTTTTTCCGACATTTTCCGTAGAATTATGCAAGTTTATTTTGCCAAAAATAATGATCTGTGATATTATGTGATTGTAATTTAATATGTTTTGGGCGAACCACTCATTTGCGGGCGCTCAAGCATATTTGAAATATCCTATTTATAGAGGAGAGGAGTTTTTTTGTGGCACAAGTTCTTTTAAAAGACATTACCAAGCGTTTTGGTAATGTGACAGCGGTAGACAATATTAGTTTGGACATTCAAGACAAGGAATTCATCGTATTGGTTGGACCCTCTGGTTGCGGAAAATCCACCACACTTAGAATGGTGGCAGGTCTTGAGGAGATTACAGCAGGGCAGATTTCCATTGGAGATCGCGTTGTGAATGATGTTCCTCCCAAGGACAGAGATATTGCCATGGTTTTCCAAAACTACGCATTGTATCCTCACATGGACGTTTACAACAACATGGCTTTTGGGCTAAAGCTTCGCAAGTTCCCAAAGGATCAGATTGACAAAAGAGTGAAGGACGCGGCAAAACTTCTGGGTATCGAAAATCTTTTGGATCGCAAGCCCAAAGCTCTCTCAGGCGGACAACGCCAACGTGTAGCTGTAGGTCGAGCTATTGTTCGTGAACCGAAGGTATTCCTCATGGATGAACCTCTGTCGAACTTGGACGCCAAGTTAAGGGTACAGATGAGGGCGGAACTGAGTAAACTGCATAACCGTCTCCAAACAACGATTATTTACGTAACACACGACCAAACCGAGGCCATGACTATGGGCGATCGCATTGTTGTTATGAAAGATGGTCATATCTACCAAGTTGGTGCACCACTTGAGATCTATAATCACCCCAATAACGTGTTTGTTGCTGGTTTCATCGGCAGCCCTGCTATGAACTTCTTGGATGTCGTACTTAAGAAGGACGGCGATGTCTATTCCGTTGATGCCAAGACCTTCCAAATGGACATCCCAGCTGAAAAGGCCGCTTCCATTAAGAATATCGGCAACTACGTAGGCAAACAAGTGATTTTGGGTATTCGTCCGGAAGATATTGAAGATGCCTCCATCGTTGATGATGATCCCAGATTTTCTGTGATGGAAGCAGATGTTGACGTAACCGAGCCTATGGGCGCTGAAGTCTATGCCTACTTTTCCAGTGGCGAGAATACATTTATTGCCCGCCTGGATGCTACTACATCGGCCCAGGACGGTCATTCGCTTAAAGTTGGCTTCAATATGGGCAAGATTCATTTCTTTGACACGGATACCGAAGAAGTCATCCGGTAAACAAAAAGAGTTCGGGGGCTCCGCAGTGCGGGGCTCTCTTTTTGTTTGTGGGGATTGCTGGAGTGTTTGGAAAGAACTACATGGCCTCTAGCAGGAGGAATAGCAATATCTAAGGCGAAATATCTAGGCGTACCATCACGATAGAGATGGAGATTCTCAGCGACTTCGCTAACTTATGTTAGTTATATTGTGACGGTACCGAGTTTGGTCTCGGTAAATCTCTCAATAGAGGAGGTGTACCCCTTGAGCTACGGAGACCAAATAAAGTGCAATCACTCCACACATGTACAGAGAGAAAGGTGAGGAAACATGGAGACTC
>DHNI01000097.1:24592-53647 GCA_002409455.1 Firmicutes bacterium UBA5420
GTGAGGAAACATGGAGACTCCCCTAACAAACTCTCTTTTCACAGCAAGGGATGATTGCGCTAGAAGAAACAACACACAAAAAGGGGATACGAATATGAAAAGAATGATTGTTTTGTCCTTAATCATCGCCTTAGTTGCTGTGGCCCCAGTATCAGCCGCAGGTCTAGACTTTAGCGGTGCCATTGAGACTGAAATTGTAGTGAACAAAAACGGCGAAGATCTGGAAGTAAGTCCTGCTTCGGAACTGTCTTTCGATCTTGGCATCAGCGCTGCTGAAGACAAAGTTCGAGCCCGCGCAGAGTTTGGTTTGGAAAGAGAAGACGATGAGCTCATGCCTACTGATATCACTTTAGGTGATATTGCCTTGAAACAAGCCTTCATCGAGGCTGATGGACCTTTCTGGTATGGTGGTCCTGAAGCAACAACTCGTTTTGGTACTCTTGACATTGGGTATAGCCCATATGCCAGCTTGAAAGACCGCAGTGGTATTAGCATCAGTGGTGTAGATTTGGACGTTGCTGGACTAGGCGCTTTCTATGGTCTGCCTGGCGCTAACGGACATGTCCTAGGTCTCCGTTCTGACCTTTATCTACTGGATGATGTGAATCTTGGAGCTTCTGTAATCAACGATGACGAGATCCTTCGTGTTCAAGTTGATGCAGCTGCTGCCCCAATCGAAGGCTTGATTGTTGCAGGTAACGTAGCCTTTGACCATATTGAAGGTTTTGATCTGAAAATGGACAATCTCTGGACAGTGAAAGCTGACTACGAGTTGGCAGAAGGCACAAACGTTGTTGCTGGTTACAAACACATCACCGAAGGGTTTGAACCACGCTATATCGCTCCTAAGACCAAAGACGAAGATGCTGAACATGACTGGGTACACTTGGCACGCGCCAAAGACTCTGGCTTGTTCGTAGGTTTCGAGACTGAGCAGCAAGGTGTGAACCTGAACGCTGCTTATGATCAAATGTTTGCCGAAGCAAGTATTGGTGCTGGCACCGAATACGAAGGATTCAAATTCGGCGTAGAAACCGTTCTTGATGTTCCTGCTGTAAGTTCCATCGCAACAAAGACCACAACCTTTGGCGTAGGTCGCGAGTTTGACGTGATGGATGGCTTGGCCATCGACGCTAAGTATGAAGGCAAGTGGACTGGTGGCGAAACAAGAACCCTAGTGCACACCATTGGTGCTAGCACAACTCTAGGTCTTGTACCAGCCATCGACGGACTTGAACTCAACGCCGAAGTATCTGCTTCTGAGCTGAATCTTGACTCAGTAGGTTACAAAGTGGGTGCTGAATTTGCTGCTCCTAACGGCGTAAACCTCGGTATCGAACATGCTCGTTTTGATGGCACCACCTTCAACGCTGGCATGAAAGTCGAGTTCTAAGCATATTTGATTAGGTAACACAAATGGCTCCTTGCTTCTAAGGAGCCATTTTTTCGCGTTCCCATGGCAAATGGCAGGCATTGGCGCATACATATAGAATAAGTAGTTTAATCTGGATTATGTGGGGGTAGTTGGAAAAAAACTTTTGACAACGGCAGGATTTACCCAGTCCTTGTCAAATAATGCTATAGAATCAGGCTTTATGCTTCTCGAAGGTGCTGGTGCAGAAAGGAGGTGCCCACTCAGTAGCCAGTAGCCAAGCAGAAGATAGAGACATTGCTGAAGGAGAAAAGGGGTCAAAAGGAAACATGGAGACTTTTCCCCAAGAATCCAATGGCAATGAGATATACCTAAAGAAAGATTTTTCAAAAACTGAGGGGGAAAAAAGAATGAAAAAAGTATTAGTAATCACCCTTGTACTCGTTATGGCTTTTGCCAGCAGTGCAATGGCTGCAGTGAATTTGAGTGGAAAATTTACCGCTACTGCAGAAATGGAGAGTTTAAAGGTTTTCAAGGATGAATATGAGCTCATGAGTAGTCTCGAGTTCACTTTGAGCCCAGCTGCCGAAGAAGATGAAGCTGCTTGGGATTTCTCTGGTGGTCTTACTTTGAAAGACGATAACACAATTACACTTGGAAAATATAAGCTCGGTTTGTATGACAATTACTTTAACGCATATGTTTGGGGTAATGATTATGAGCTTACCACCAAGGAGACCTATTTTAGCATGATTTCAGCCGCCAAGAAGGCAACTGGCATTCGTGCACGTCTAGAAGTTCCCGTAATGGATCTTGCTACAGTGACAGTTGATCTTGCTGCTCCTGACAATGTCCGTGCATTTGTCAATGCCGAAGTTGAGGGCTTTGATGTCGGTTTGGCTTATGCCCGTAAAAATTGGACTGACGAAGACAAAGTCTCCAATACCATCGTTGCGCAAGCAGGTACCGATGTGGCTGAAGGAATTAGAGTTGAAGTAGCCGGTGGCGTTGCCTTAGGTGACGATCTTGGGTTTGGTCTGGGCGCAAGCGTAGATGCCGACGTAACCGATGAACTTAATCTGGCAGGTAGCGTAACTCATGCTAACGAGAATTGGGTTGGCGATGCATTGGTGGCTGACAACACCGTTCTTGAAATTGGTGCAACGTACACCGAGGATATGTTCAGAGTTACCGCAGATGTTGGCTATACCATCGTAAAAGATGATGACAACACGAACGAAATTTCTCTGGGTGTTCGGTATCGTATGAGTGATGCTGTAACCTATGCGAATTTGTTCAATCGCACAGGTAACGCATGGGCAAAGAACACTGCTCCTGCTTTTGGCGCAAGCGTGGATTTTGTCGACCTTGGTTTTGACAACGTAAGAGTTGACGTGACCAGTCCTGTTCTTGAAGACATGATCTGGGTTCATGCTTATGGCAGCTACCTAGGTGACAAAGACTTCAAAGCCGGTGCTTTGGGCTACATCCTTGCTACCGACAAGTTGACTGTTAAACCTCAAGTTGACTACACTTATGAAGATGAAGAGTCATCTACTGATGTACAACTTGCTGCTGACTACAAAATTGGTGCTAGTGATGCCACTCTGAAGTTTGTAGGCCAGAGAGTATTCAAAGCAGAGCCAATCAGTCTGCTCAAACTCTCCGTCGAAGTTCCTTTCTAAAATCTCTACAAAGCACAAACCACCCGGGGTTTCTCGGGTGGTTTTTTTGTTGCTTGCGTTTAGAGTAGTCTACTGTCTTGAACCAGGGCACTTAATGTTAGTAGCTCCATGTCACTTGCACTGAGAGCCTCTGCATCCGGCAGCTTTTGGAGTAATTCATAGTGATCTAGTTCTGAGAGGGTTGAATGGAGTGCGTTTTTTGCTTCCTCTTTTGTGGACGTTTCGGCTAGTTCGCCACAGATCTGGCATAATAAAAGGAGATGGCGAATACGCAGAAGTGGTGTGAAGGTGAACGGTAAGGCTCGTTCAACCATGTTCTTGGCCTCTTGAATCATTCCTCGGTGCAAAAGTACTCTAGCGGCGAGACACTGGAGTTCAGGATCGCAAGGAGGATCTGGAACAGGTACGCTGAGAGCTGTGGCGCTAGAACTCAATTCCTTTAGGAAACGGGTAGTAGGAGAGGAATCCAGATGATCGAGATACGAATGGCACTTTTCCGTTAACAGGATGCACTGTTTGGCAGCTTCTAAAACCAGATGATCGCCTAACAGCTCACCTGCCGTGGTTTCAAGTTTTTCTGACCAGTCTCGAAGGCTGCTCAGAGAAGGTTGGGCCACCCCGTTTTCTACCTTGCTTAGGAAACTTCCGGAGTGTGTACCTACGATATCTCCTTGACGCAGTTTTAGCTGCCTACGCCGCCATCGAAGCCTCGCTCCTAGTAACTCCATTTTTCAACCCCCCAAAACATGGTTAAATATGTCCACTGAAGCAAAGTTTACCATAAAACATGGAAAGAGGCAACGCCTCCCATTATTGACAGCTCCCACCGCTAACCGTTATAATGACATTGAGTTCGTCCTAAACGAGGTGACTTCTGTAGTGGATAACAAACGGATACAGATTCGCATCCCTGCGCAATTACTGGATCAGGTGGACACCATTGCACAGGAAAATCAGATTAATCGCAGTCAGTTTATACAAAATTGCATCCAGGTGTATATAATGGAGAGAGACCCCTGTTGTCTGCAGGAGAAACTGCGGGTGGGTTATCAAATTATGGCTGAGTTAAACTTGAAGCTTGCTGAAGAAGATAACGATGATATGCTACTAGAAGACTATGAGCGCCAATTGGCGGAGGCTGAATAGAGTGGAAAATGTTTTGCGCGGCGATATTTTTTATGCCAATTTAAACCCGGTCATCGGTTCAGAACAAGGGGGCGTCAGGCCCGTTTTAATTCTGCAGAACGATATCGGAAATAAGTATAGCCCCACGACGATCGTAGCGGCTATAACTTCGCGCATTAAAAAAGCTAAGCTGCCAACCCATATTGAGTTGGACTGTGACCATTTTGCCCTAGAGAAGGATTCGGTCATTCTTTTAGAACAAGTACGAACCATTGATAAAAGGCGACTAAAAGAGAAGATTGCCCACCTCGATGAGGACACGATGCGCAAAATAGATGAAGCATTGCAGATTAGCCTCGGTCTCTCGAAAATATAGGCGTTAGAACCAAGCACTCATTCTATGGGTGTTTTTGTAACCTAAGGAGGGGTTTGCGTGAAACAGAACCAACCCATCATTGGCCTACTTTGCGCCCATGAAACAGAAAGACGGGATCAATATTACGTTACGAATGCGAATATTCAGGCCATTGTTCAGGCCGGGGGTATCCCCATACTCATACCGTACCAGCCCAAGGAACAAATTTTGCGCATCCTTGAAGGTTTGGACGGTCTTATGATACCTGGGGGAGATGACGTAGATCCGGGCCGTTATGGCGAAAATCCCATCCTGGAGTGTGGTGATATCGATCCCCTCTGGGATGAACTTGATCTATGGGCTGCTGGATTTGCCTTAGAACGCAACTTGCCTATCTTAGCCATCTGTCGCGGTTGTCAAGTGTTGAATGTGGCCTTAGGCGGATCGCTAATTCAAGATATCCCCTCGCAGATCAAAGACCCCATCAAACATGCCCAAAAGGCTCCCAGATGGTATGCCACGCATGACATTACGGTGCAGTCAGCAAGTCTTTTGGGGGGAATTTGGCAAAATGATTCCAAAAAGGTGAACTCCTACCACCATCAAGCCATTGCCAAAGTTGGTCGAGGCCTTTGCATCGTAGCTTCAGCGCCCGACGGAGTCATTGAAGCGATCGAAAGCACGGAGCATCGGTTCGTCCTTGGTGTTCAGTGGCATCCCGAACTAATGACAGATTACTATCCAGTGGCTCGACGCATCTTTGAACATTTTATCCAAGCCGCCCTCGGGAGCTGATTTCTTCAGCAGGATTTATGCGCCTCCACGGTGAACATGGAAGGGGTGTGGGGAACGTAAACGTTCACCACAGGAGTCTAGCCACGTGATACATCCACTCGAGGAGGCGAAAGTTTTGTTAGTAATTAAAAACGCAACACTTTATACGATTGCAGATGGCATCAAAGAGGGTTCTTTACTCATTGATGAGCAGGGTAGAATTACCGGCTTAGGTGACGTAGAAATTCCAGCCCATGCCACCGTCATTGATGGTACAGGAAAAGTGGTCATGCCCGGCATGATCGATGCCCATGGTCATGCAGGGGTCTATGAAGAAGGCCTAGGTTTTGAAGGTTCTGATGGCAATGAGATGACCGATCCCATCACCCCACATATGAGGGCCCTGGATGCCATAAACCCTCACGAAGAGGGTATTTCTGATGCTTTAAAAGCTGGCGTTACCACCATGTGCATTTTGCCTGGAAGCGCTAATGTGGTGGGCGGTCAAGGCGTAGTTGTACACCTTCATGGCAACACGGTAGAAGACATGATCATCAAGGAAGACGGCGGGCTGAAGATGGCTTTTGGCGAAAACCCTAAGCGGGTTTACTCTGGTCAGAAGAAGACACCATCCACTAGAATGGCCACAGCCGCTATTTTACGCGACAACTTGATCAAGGCACAGAATTATATGGCAAAATTAGAACAAGCTAAGGCAGACCCCGACAAAGCGCCTGAGCGCGACCTGAAGATGGAAGTTTTGGCTCGGGCATTAAAACGCGAACTTCCAGTTAGAGCCCATGCCCATCGGGCAGATGACATTATGACAGCGCTGCGCATCGCTAAAGAATTTAACCTAGACATTAGTATTGAACATTGCACAGAAGGTCATAAGATCACCAAAGAGTTGAAAGAAGCCGGTGTGTGGGCCCTAGTTGGGCCAACTATCAGCAACCGTTCTAAGGTGGAGTTGCAGGAACTCTCCTTTAACACCCTAGAGGTGTTGTGGGAAGCTGGGATTCCAGTGACCATTACGATGGATCATCCCGTAGTTCCCGTTGGATACTTGCCTACGGCGGCAGGGTATGCTGTGAAGGCAGGGCTTCCGTATGAAGAGGCTCTCAAAGCTATCACCCTCAACCCCGCTAAGGTCTTGGGTATTGATGATCGCTATGGTTCCCTTGAGGTTGGGAAAATGGCTGATGTGGTATTATGGAGCGGGGATCCCCTAGAGATCCAGTCCGAGGTCGAGCAGGTCTTGATCCATGGCGAAGTGGTCTACCGCCGTTAGCTGTCGCTTAGGAGGAAAAGTAGTGCTGATTCTAACATCCACGAGTCCAGAAGAAACCATGGAGATCGGCAAAAATCTGGGTAAAACCCTCTTGCCGGGCGATCTGGTGAACCTGGGTGGCTCTCTTGGTGCCGGTAAGACGCTGTTTGTTAAGGGAGTGGGCCAGGGCTTAGGAATCGATCCTGGGTTAATCACCAGTCCTACATTTTCCATTATCAATGAGTACGAGGGAACAGAGTTCCCTCTCTATCATTTCGATCTATATCGTTTAGACAGCGATCTGGATTTAGAGCAAGTGGGTTTTGAAGACTATGTCTACGGCTCTGGGATTACTGTTGTGGAGTGGGGAGATCTTTTTCAGCACTATCTGCCAGAGCCGCGCTTGGATATATATCTAGAAAGCCTGGGATCAGAGGATCGCACACTTTCTGTTGTAGGTCACGGCGCACGGGGTAAGCAACTTGAAGAACAGTTGAGGGGGCTTTTTTCTTGTACGTTTTAGGTATAGATACTTCAACCATGACCGGAGGCGTGGCGCTGCTAAGGGATGACGAGCTTGTGGGCGAATCTGTACTCAACATTCGCACAACCCACTCTGAAAGGCTCTTACCAGCACTAGAGAGGCTCTTGGCCGATGGAGGTATTGGTGTCAAAGCAATAAATTTACTTAGTGTAGTGACAGGCCCTGGATCCTTTACTGGGCTACGTATTGGTGTGGCTACAGCCAAGGGTTTAAGCTATGCTCTAGGGATACCTAGTGTGGGCGTGACAACTTTAGAGGGCTATGGCTGGCAGTTTAGTTTTTTTCCGGGTACTGTTCTTGCATTGGTCGATGCCCGTCGCGAGCATGTTTTTTGGCAGGCATTTAGACATGGTGTTGCTGTGAGCGATCCCTCCTATGGACCGCTTCAGGATGTTCTGAGTTGGTGTCGCCCCTCCGAAGAGCTAGAGAAGCCTGTGCTTTTTGTGGGTGATGGTGCTGTGAACTATAGCGAACAGATTGGGGCTTCGGCCGTGGTTTCTGCTGCTCAGGGCCTGTTGAGGCCGAGTGCCGTAGCCCACTTGGGATACACGCGGTTTATCGCAGGTGAACAAAGTGACGCGTTTACCTTGAACCCCACATATATGCGTCAAACGGAGGCCGAACGGAAATGGCAGGAACAAATGTAGTCTACCGCGTCATGACTGTAGACGATATTCCTATGGTTCAGCTCGTTGAGCGAAAGTGTTTTACCACCCCTTGGTCCAGGAATATTTTCGTTAGTGAGGTTACACGCAATGATAATGCGATTTATCTGGTAGCCGAAGTGGGTGAACGTATTGTGGGCTATGCTGGAATTTGGATTATCTTAGATGAAGGACACATAACCAATATTGCTGTTGATCCCGCTTTTCAAAGGCAGGGAATTGGCCATGGCTTAATGGATGTGCTCACCACAGCAGCAGTGAAACGGGGTGTTATCGCCATGACTTTAGAAGTTAGGGTGAGCAACTCTAGTGCTCAGGCCCTGTATGCTAAGCTTGGTTTTGTCCCCAACGGAATTCGCAAAGAATATTATCAGGACGATAGAGAAGATGCTTTGATTATGTGGAGGGAATTAGGTGCAGAGTGGACTAGCGCTGGGAATTGAAACAAGTTGTGATGAGACAGCGGCGGCCGTGATCAAAAACGGTACAGAAATCTTGTCGAGCGTGGTTTTGTCTCAGATTGACATTCATCAAAAATACGGGGGAGTGGTTCCGGAGATTGCCTCCCGCCATCACATTGAGGCCATGTTTCCGGTCATTAACGAAGCTCTCGCAGATGCCCAAGTCACCCTAGATGAAATTGAAGTGATCGCAGTTGCCTATGGACCAGGCTTAGTGGGTAGTTTGCTCGTGGGAGTAGCGGCCGCGAAAGCGCTAGCCTTTGCCACTGCAACCCCCTTGGTAGGCGTCAATCACATTGAGGGACATATCTACGCCAACTTCTTAACTGGCCAAGAGATAAAACCGCCCCTTGTTTGTTTAACGGTCTCAGGAGGCCATACAGATTTACTCCTAATCCCTCGTCTAGGGGAATATGAGATTTTGGGTCGCACCAGAGACGATGCCGCGGGTGAGGCCTTTGATAAGGTGGCCCGTGTGCTTGGCCTGCCCTACCCAGGGGGGCCCGAGATTGAGAAGCTCGCCCAAGGGGGCAATCAGGAGGCCATTTCGTTTCCAAGAGGATTATTGGAAAAGGATAATCTCGATTTTTCCTTTAGTGGGTTAAAGACTGCTGCTCTAAACTATCTCAATGGGGCAAAGCAGAAGGGTCAAGAGGTATCGCTTAAGGACTTTGCGGCCAGCTTTCAATGGGCCATTATTGATGTATTGACGCAAAAGCTCATGATCGCAGCCCGCCAACACGGGGTTCATCAGGTGGTGTTATCGGGCGGTGTAGCTGCCAATGCTACATTTCGAAACCATGTTGCAGGCGCGGCGAGTGAAAATGGTATGGAGCTTCTTTACCCGCCTGTGCATCTCTGTACAGATAATGCCGCCATGATTGGCAGCGCCGGTTATTTCAGTTATCTTGCGGGAAGACGGAGTGACTATTCATTAAATGCCGTTGCCAATTTACGCTTGGGTGATAATTAGGAGGACTATATGCGAGCTGAAGTAATCGTAAGCCCAGCTGAGTTTGGATGCCACGACCTGACAGGCAAGACTGCCGTCGTCATTGATGTTTTTCGCTTTACTACGACCGTGTTAACTGCTCTAGAAGCAGGTGTGGAAAGGTTTTATCCAGTAGCAGAAATTGAGGATGCCTGGGCCTTGAAAAAGAGCCATCCCAACTATCTTTTAGCTGGGGAGAGGCAATCTTTGAAGATTGAGGGTTTTGATTTTGGGAACTCGCCACTAGAGCATTATGGGAAGTGTCATTCTGGGGGCGCATTGGTTTGTTCGACTACCAATGGTACCAGGGCGATACATGGGGCGAGGGGATCGCAGGAGATTGTTTTGGCTTGTCTTCGCTCGGCCAAGGCAGTGGCAAGGTACGTAAGGGAACAGGGGCGCGATGTAGTTTTTTTACCCGCGGGCCTACGAGGAACATTCTCGTTAGAAGATACATGGTGTGCCGGCTTGCTTCTCAGCTATTTACAGCCAAGGGAGCTTGGTGATGGGGCGAAAACGGCGCAGCTCATCTTTGAAGGGATCCCCAGAAACGAGCTCAGAGCTAGTGCCCATGGGCAGCGCCTGCAAAGTCTAGCCCTTCATGATGATTTGGAGTTCTGCCTAGATCTAAACACCAGCTCAGGTGTTATTGTCTGGGATCAGGAATCGGGTTGGGGCGCTTTAGAAAGATAACGCGAGTATTATCGAAGTAAGATTAGCATATGGTCTAAATCAACCATTTATGCCACTTTTTGCACTGTGAGAGCACTTGCAAAAAATGGTGTGGTTGATTAATATATGGTATAGATTTAGCACTCACCAAGAATGAGTGCTAACAACAGAGTAATTGAAGGAGGTACACGTAGTTGAACATTAAACCTTTAGGAGATCGCGTAGTTTTGAAAGTTCTGGAAGCCGAAGAGAAGACTGCAAGTGGTATCGTCTTACCGGACACCGCCAAAGAGAAGCCACAACAGGGCAAAGTATTGGCTGTGGGGCCTGGCAGATACGGCGAGGATGGCAAGTTAATGCCCATGAGCGTAAAAGACGGAGACACCGTTTTATTCGCGAAGTATGCCGGAACGGAAGTAAAGTACGGGGGCGAAGAATTACTTATTCTCAAAGAGTCTGACTTACTAGCAATTGTAGGATAATTAAACGAGGAAGGTGACTGACTATGGCAAAGGAATTACTTTTTCGGGAAGATGCCCGGAAAAAGTTGGAGAAGGGTGTAAACACGCTAGCTGACGCTGTGAAGATTACCCTAGGGCCCAAGGGACGTAATGTCGTTATTGAGAAGTCCTATGGTTCCCCTACCATCACCAACGATGGTGTAACGATTGCTCGGGAAATTGAATTGGATGACCGATTTGAGAATCTCGGTGCTCAACTTGTAAAAGAAGTGGCAACCAAAACCAATGATATCGCAGGCGACGGCACAACGACGGGTACCGTTTTGGCTCAAGCTATCGTTCGCGAAGGCTTAAAGAACGTAGCTGCTGGAGCTAACCCCATTTTTGTTAAACGGGGTATTGAAGAGGCTGTAGAAGCTGTGGTAGCCGAAATCAGAGCCACGGCCAAACCTGTTGAAACCCGCGACGCTATCTCGCAGGTAGCATCAATTTCTGCTAGTGATACCAAAATTGGTGATCTTATTGCCGATGCTATGGAAAAAGTAGGCAAAGACGGCGTTATCACCGTAGAAGAATCAAACACCATCGGCACTACCCTCGATGTAGTAGAAGGTATGCAGTTCGATCGCGGTTATGTTTCGCACTACATGGTGACCGATACCGATCGCATGGAAGCAAGTCTGGAGGATCCTTATATCCTCATTACTGATCGCAAAATTAGCGCTATTGCTGACATTCTGCCCATCCTAGAGAAGACGATGCAAGTTGGCAAACCGCTTTTGATTATTGCTGAAGATGTTGAAGCAGAAGCTTTAGCCACGTTGGTATTAAACAAGCTCAGAGGAACCCTGAACGTAGTGGCCGTGAAGGCTCCTGGTTTTGGTGACAGGCGTAAAGCTATGCTTGATGATATTGCAGTTGTAACTGGTGGACAATTGGTGAGCGAAGAGGTTGGTCTAAAACTTGAAAACACCACAATTGACATGCTTGGGCAAGCTCGCCAAGTGATTGTAACCAAAGAAGATACCACCATCGTAGATGGTCGCGGCAGCTCTGAAGCGATCGCCGGTCGTATCCATCAGATTCGCACAGAGATTGAAGACTCTACGAGTGATTATGACATCGAGAAACTTCAAGAGCGCTTGGCGAAGCTCTCTGGCGGCGTGGCTGTTATTCAAGTTGGTGCACCCACCGAAACTGAGCTCAAAGAGAGAAAACATCGCATTGAAGACGCCCTTTCTGCAACCCGCGCGGCTGTAGAAGAAGGAATCGTTGCTGGCGGCGGAACAATGCTTATTGACTCCCTTGGGGCTTTAGATAATTTGAATCTATCTGGCGACGAAGCTACCGGTGTAGCCATCATTCGTCGTGCACTAGAAGAGCCCTTGAAGATGATTGCTAGCAATGCTGGTGTTGAAGGGGCCATTGTTGTAGAGAAGGTTAAGAGCGAACCAAAGGGTGTAGGTTTTGATGTTCTGACCGAAGAGTATGTAGACATGGTTGCTCAGGGCATCATCGACCCTGCCATGGTTACCAGAAGTGCCCTTCAGAATGCGGCTTCCATTGGTGCTATGATTCTGACCACAGAGGTCTTGATTGTAGATGAGCCAAGTGATGAACCTGTAATGCCTCCTGGTGGCGGCATGGGCGGTATGGGCGGAATGATGTAAAGCAAAGACCTCAACGAAGTATGAGGTTAGGGGCTGTTGCAAGGATGAACCCTATTTGGTTCATTTTGCAGCAGTCCCTTTTTAAGTTAACACGCCATTTACAAGGGGAATACTAAGGCTGTGGCGAAAGAGTAATTACGAAAATCGGAGGTGGTATAGGTTTGCAGATACAAGTCTTGCTCAGCGAAGACGATATAGCCAGACGTGTGAAAGAACTTGGCGAAGAGATCAGTGGCGATTTTGGTGATAAGGATCTGATTGTAGTGGGCATCCTAAAAGGGGCTGTAATCTTTATGAGTGATCTAATTCGCCAGATCAAGCTTCCGCTGGAAGTTGATTTTATGGCGACGTCAAGCTATGGGCAATCAACGAAGACCTCCGGTGTTGTCCAGCTACTCAAAGACTTAGATACGGCCATAGAAGGCCGTGATGTGTTGATTGTAGAAGACATCATCGACTCGGGACTCACTTTGTCATATTTATCACAATTGCTGCTTTCGCGTAAGCCAGCTAGCATTAAAACTGCTGTCTTACTGGATAAGCCAGAACGAAGGCAAACAGAGTTTGTACCTAATTACATCGGCTTTTCTATTCCAGATCAATTTGTGATTGGTTACGGCTTAGACTTCAATCATAAGTATAGGGAGTTGCCTTATATAGGTGTGGTCAATGACTAAGACGGGAGGCTTAAGCTTGAAACGGATTTTGGTCGTGGATTGTGGCTCGAACAAGGTGCAGGATGTAGCCCGCGAGATTCGTGAACTGGGAGTCTATAGTGAGATCGTCTCCGCCTCTTTCTTAGGGCGAGCGCTGGAGAGTGAGCCTTGCGGAATCATTCCTGTAGGTTCGGTTGCCAAAGAGGTTCTTCAAAAACTCGAAGCAGGGGTCGTTCCTGTTTATCGTTCAGGGGATTTAAAGACTTTCGTCGATGATGTTTGCGGCGATACTAAAGATTGGAACATGGATCGTTTCCTGGTGCAAGCTGTAGAACAGATCCGCGCCCAAGTAGGCACGGGAAAAGTCATTTGTGGCCTCAGTGGAGGCGTTGATTCTTCGGTGGCAGCGGTTTTGGTTCATAAGGCTATCGGGGATCAGCTCACCTGCGTGTACGTAGACCACGGATTTATGCGAGCGGGAGAGACCGAGCAAATTGTGCGAACGTTTCAAGATCAGTTTGGGATTCCTCTCATTCACGTTGATGCTCGAGACCGTTTCATAGATAAACTACGAGGAATAGAGGATCCAGAACAAAAAAGGAAAATAATTGGGACAGAGTTTATCCGTGTGTTTGAAGAAGAGGCGGATAAAATAGGAGATGCAGCTTTTCTGGTACAGGGAACATTGTACTCCGATGTTATAGAGAGCGGTGATTCTGCAGGTAAAGTCGTAAAGTCTCACCACAATGTGGGAGGCTTACCTGATGACTTTGCCCTGGAATTGGTGGAACCCTTCGCCACACTGTTTAAGAACGAAGTGCGCCTTCTAGGCGAGAAATTGCAGATTCCCAATGCGATTTTGTGGAGGCACCCCTTCCCAGGCCCAGGGCTTGCCATTCGCCTGATGGGGGCAGTTACAAGGGAAAAACTGGAGATTTTGCGAAATGCTGATGCTATTACGATGGAAGAAATCCGCAAGGCGGGATGGTACGACAAGATTTGGCAGGCACTCGTCGTGCTAACCGACACGCGCACAGTTGGAGTATCTGCGGGCGAGCGAACCTATGATTACGTTGTAGCCCTGCGCTTTGTTACAAGCACAGATGCTATGAGTGCTGATTGGGTTCGAGTTCCCTACGATCTTCTAGACACGATTAGCCGACGCTTGATGGCGGAGGTCAAGGGAGTTAATAGGGTTGTCTATGATATAAGTTCCAAGCCGCCAGCTACCATTGAGTGGGAATAGATTGGGGGGGTTATTGCCATGATCAAGTATGACGAAAATGGTCTCGTGCCAGCGGTGATCCAAGACACACAGGGTAGTGTTCTAATGATGGCCTATATGAATGAGGAGGCGCTCAATAGGACTTTACAGACGGGTGAGACTTGGTTTTATAGTCGGAAGCGTGGAGAAGTTTGGAAAAAGGGAGCCGAATCGGGGAACGTGCAGAAAGTTAGGCGCATTATTGCCGATTGCGATCGAGATACGCTCCTGATTACCGTTGACCAACATGGTCACGGTGCCTGCGATCACGACTATGAGAGTGATAGTTTCAGCTGCTTCCATAATCTGATTATGTCTGATGGGCCTGATCAAAGGGATCTTCAGCCGCACAGGGAGGCTCTATCCTGGCTCTATGCCTCTATTGAGGATCGGAGGCGTCAACCTAAGATAGGATCCTATACCAACTATCTGATGGAAAACGGTCTAGACAAGATTCTCAAGGCACTAGGAGAAGAAGCTGCAGAAGTAATTATCGCAGGAAAAAATGATGGCGACGAGGAACTCGTGTATGAAGCTAGTGATCTACTTTATCACCTTTTGGTCCTTCTAGTGTATCGCAGAATTAGTCTAGAGACTATCTGGGAAGAATTACTGGGTCGCTCCAGCCTATCGGGGAACTGACCACGCTAACTAGAAGACACCTTTCTGCCAAAGGTTTCCTGAAGCAGAAAGGTGTTTTGTCGTGGCGAAGCACTTTAGCGGAAGAAGCGATGGTTTCCGATGGTCACGGTTGGAGTTCGGTTCCATACCCAGGAACTAGATCCAACCTTGGCTGGGGCAAAGAATCCAGTGGCCTTTAATGATGGATCCCAACCTACTAAGGCATCGTTAACGGCATCTTTCGCTGTTTGACTGGCAGGAGCCTTAATGGCACCGTTAAGAACAGGCTCATATTGGTAATATCTACGCCCACCAGTCGTCACAACCTGGTTAATGACGCCACTTAGAGTGCTGGGATAATCGGGATGGAGCACTCGATTTAGTACCGAGGCCGCCACAGCCACTTGACCTTGATAGGTTTCTCCCTTTGCTTCTGCATGGATCAGGCGAGCGAAGAGGTCGAGTTCACCGGCAGTAAAAATGGGCGTCATCTTCTCGGCAATGCTCATATTCGAGCCTGTGATGGCCACTTGTTTTTTCAGGGGCCTGTAGAATACCTTCTCAATGGTCAAGGTGTAGGTACCGGGATCGACGTTCACAAACTCAAATGTACCGTTTCGTATGGAGGTATTGTATCCTTTCTGGGCGTTTGTTAGCGTGACTTGCCCATTCCAAAGAGCTAAGCCTGAGTTGCCATCCTGGACAAGTCCTGTTAATGAATTTTTCTGTTGGTTACCAGGAGGCGTTGTGCCTGGGCTCGAAGAAGATGGTATGGTGTTCAAACAACCACTTAGCAATAGAACCAGGATTAGTATACTTGGTAATAGTGAATAATTCCGCATAACGAATCGCCCTTCTTTCCAGCATCGAGCTGTTTTCTGTATCTCATATTTCTTCCTGGGCTTCCACTAACCTGCAGGGAAAGGATGGAAGGCCCAGATGCGAGTTGGCAAGGGTCGTTATGCGTAAAGGAGAGAAGTATGGACTATTTACAGAGCTTAAATCCCAATCAGAAACTAGCGGTAACCACAGTTGAAGGACCACTCTTGGTCATTGCGGGGGCAGGTAGTGGTAAGACCAGGGTCTTGACTATGCGCATAGCCCATCTCATTGAAGGGCATCAGGTACCACCTCATAGAATTGCTGCGGTCACCTTTACAAACAAGGCTGCCCAAGAGATGCGGGAGCGTGTTGAGGATCTGGTTGGATCTCGGAGTGCCGAAGTCTTTATGGGAACATTTCACTCATTGTGTGTACGCATCCTCCGCATTGAGGTGGCACAGAGCGGATATAAGCCAGGGTTTCAGATTTTTGATCAGAGCGATCAGCTCGCGGTGATTAGGGAGTGCCTTAAGGAGCTGGATCTTGATCCAAAACGGGTGGCACCCAAGCAGATTCTAGCCAGTATTGGTAAGGCCAAAGATGAGCTACTTACCCCTGCAGATTACCCCGTATCTGGTGGAGATTTTTGGGGGCAGACGGTCTCTAGGGTATACGAAAAATACCAAGAGAAACTACAAAGAAGCAATGCTCTAGATTTTGATGATCTGATCATGGCCACAGTGCAGATGTTTCAGAAGCATCCTGATATACTAGGCAAGTATCAAGAGCGTTTTAGGTATATCTTAGTGGATGAGTATCAAGATACGAATATGGCCCAGTATATGCTTGTTCGGCTTTTGGCCCAGGAAAGAGGTAACATCTGCGTTGTAGGCGATGAGGATCAGAGTATCTACGCCTTTAGGGGTGCGGATATTCGTAACATCCTAGAATTTGAAAAGGACTTTCCCGGCGCCGCAGTAGTCAAGTTAGAGGAAAATTATCGATCTACCAAGACCATCCTGGGCGCGGCCAATTCAGTGATTCAAAACAACACGGAACGAAAAGAGAAGACGCTATGGACGAACCGAGATCAGGGCGAACTGGTTGTCTTTCACCAAGGTGAAACTGAAAGGGACGAGGCACGATTTGTCGCGGAGGCGATAAACCGTCTACGCGGCGAAAAGGGGAGCGCTTTTAAAGACTTTACCATACTATATCGTACTCATGCTCTATCTCGGGTGTTTGAGGAAGAGTTTATGCGGAGGGGAGTTCCTTACCGCATTGTGGCAGGTCTTCGCTTCTATGAGCGTAAGGAGATTAAAGATCTCTTAGCCTATCTACGCCTGATTCAAAATCCCGATAACGATCTAGCTTTTCTAAGGATTGTCAATGTGCCGAAAAGAGGATTAGGTGATGCTACTCTAGCTAGGCTCGCAGCCTATGCCGAGGAGTTTGAGATCAGCCTCTTTGCAACCCTCTCTTTCCTTGATGGTGTGGATGGTTTGACTGCCCGGTTTAAAAACTCGCTAGAATCCTTTAAGGTACTTATTGAGGGCCTTCGCATGCAACTTGGGGATTTCACCTTGACAGAGTTGACTAAGTCCGTCTTAGAGCAAAGCGGCTATTTAAGAGAGCTTGAATCCGAAGGCGATAGCGAGGCCTTGGCGCGAATTGAGAACCTACAAGAGTTTCTATCCGTAACAAGTCAGTTTGAAGCCGATGTTTCCCCCACAGATTTAGGTGCCTTATTGGAGCACGTGGCGTTGATTAACGAGGTCGATTCATATGATGCCGCGGCCGACGCGGTAAATATGATGACAATACATGGTTCCAAGGGATTGGAGTTTCCGGTTGTTTTCATCGTCGGGCTCGAAGAAGATATCTTTCCCCATGCCCGTTCATCTTTTGAATCGGAGCAACTTGAAGAAGAAAGACGTCTAGCTTATGTGGGGATGACAAGAGCTCAGGATCGCCTGTTCTTGACCTGTAGCCGGCAACGTACGCTCTATGGGACAACCAAGTTAAATGCTGTATCCACCTTTGTAGACGAAATCGGCGACGAGTTTCTGGAGCAGGTGGGGCATTCCGCATCTGGCCTTAGTCTAAGGGGCATTATCCCAGCTAGTAGGCCTAAGACGATGAAATCTTCGAACTCAGCATACAAGGCAGGAGACAAGATCCGCCACAAGATGTGGGGTGACGGCATGGTGGTTTCGGTGACCGAGTCAGGTGGAGATCTGCAGCTCAGCATCGCCTTTCCGGATCAAGGTATTAAGACAGTGATTGCGCACTTAGCACCCATAACTAAGATTTAGCGGGGAGGACAAATTCATATGGATGACGTTCGGCAGAGGATTGAAGAACTGCGCGCAGCACTGAGACTGCACAATTATCGGTATTACATCCTAGATGATCCGAGTATTTCCGACGAAGAATATGATCGCCTTATGCGCGAATTAGAAGATTTGGAAATGAAGTACCCCGAGCTTATTACCTCGGATTCGCCTACTCAAAGAGTAGGACATACACCCAGTGAGAAGTTTTCTACAGTTCGTCATAGTCAGCCTCTGATGGGGCTCAGTAATGCATTTTCAGAAGGGGATTTGCTCGCCTTTCAAGAAAGGGTGCGAAGACAAATTGCTGGCGGGGTGAGCTATGTCTGTGAGCTTAAGATCGACGGGCTCTCCGTTTCGTTGGACTATGAAGAAGGCGTATTTGTACGCGGCGCCACTAGGGGCGATGGCATGGTTGGTGAGGACATTACCTTGAACCTACGCACGATTCGTTCTCTTCCATTGCGGCTGAACGAGCCGGTTACTATCAATGTTCGAGGCGAGGTTTTTATTAATCGCCGAGATTTTGAGGCGTTCAATGAAGAACGAAGGCGCATGGGAGAGAGTCTTTTTGCCAATCCGCGCAATGCTGCCGCGGGTTCTTTACGCCAACTCGATCCGAAGGCCACGGCACTCAGGCCCCTCGACATCTTTCTCTTTGGTGTGGGAAGAAATCCAGGTTTTGACATGCAGACCCAGGGTGAGGCCCTAAAGTACTTGCGCCATCTAGGCTTGCGGATCAATCCCCACTCTCGGGTGTGCCAGGATTTCTCGGATGTCTTGGATTTTGTGCGCAGCTGGCAGGAAAAGGGCAAGCGGGGTAGTCTCCCTTATGATATTGATGGGGTTGTGGTTAAGGTCAATGAATTGAATGCCCAGAGAAATCTAGGAATGACAGCCCGGAGCCCTAGATGGGCGATTGCCTACAAATTTCCCGCTGAACAGGTGATCACGAGGGTTTTGAAGATTGGGGTACAAGTGGGGCGCACTGGAGCATTAACCCCCCTTGCGGAGCTTGAACCCATTTTGGTTGCAGGATCTACAGTGAGCCGAGCCACGTTGCATAACGAAGATATCGTGAGGGAACGGGATATCCGCATCGGGGACTATGTAGTCTTGCAAAAGGCAGGGGATGTGATTCCAGAAATTGTGCGCTCCTTGCCCGAGCGGCGCGATGGCAGTGAGTTGCCGTTTCAAATGCCAGCCGATTGCCCCGCGTGCGGCAGTCATGTAGTAAGGGTGCCTGGGGAGGCGGTCACCCGCTGTGTGAATGGACGGTGTCCGGCGCAGCGAATTGAAAAGCTAATCCATTTCGCTTCTAAGGGAGCCCTGGACATTGAGGGATTGGGCCCTGCTAGTGTTGTGCAGTTGGTAGAAGCTGGTCTGGTAGAGAGTCCGGTGGACTTTTATAAGCTGAAAAAAGAGGATCTATTAAGCTTAGAACGTTTCGCAGAAAAGTCAGCAGACAATCTTTTGGCAGCTATCGCGCAGAGCAAAGAGCAGCCTTTTGCTCGAGTTTTGTTTGGCCTGGGTATTCGCTTGGTCGGGGCTGAAGTGGCCAGGGAGGTGGCTTCTTGGACCGGCAGCTTCCACGAGCTGATTAGACTAGGTAGGGACGATCTCCTGGAAATTCCTGCTGTGGGAGATAAGATTGCCCAATCTATACTAGACTACTTTGCGGATCCTGAGAATCAAGAATTGGTCGAAGGCCTTTTAGCTCAGGGATTGCTCGTTAACGGAAGTAGTGAGGAAACCAATAAACAGGAGCAGGTGCTCGAAGGTTTAACCTTTGTGGTTACCGGTCGCCTAGAAGGGTTTACCCGCTCCGCTATCGAAGAATTCCTACGTACACTCGGTGCTAATGTTACTTCGAGTGTAAGCAAGCAGACTAGCTTTCTAGTGGCGGGACCAGGTGGTGGATCCAAACTTACCAGGGCTAACGAACTAGGAGTTCCCGTTCTCTCGGAAGCGGAATTTCAGGAATTCTTGGGAAAAAGAGGTGTTCGACTTGATTGATCGCGGCGAAGTCATTCGCATGGCGAGGCTTGCTCGCCTAGAGCTCAGTGAAGCGGAAATCGCGCAATATCAGATGGACTTAACGAGCTTTCTAATCTCGGGTGAAAAACTGCAAAAGGTGGACGTTTCTCGTGTGGAAGGAACCAGCCATGCCGTTCCCGTAACACATGAATTGCGTAAAGACGAAGTGGGGCCGAGTCTACCTCAAGACGCAGTTCTTCTTGCGGGTCCAAAGGTTCAAGATGGCTTCTTTCAAGTTCCTCGTATCGTGGAGGCGCAAGAATGAAAAAGCTAGCTAACTTGTTGGAAACCAAGCAGGTCTCAAGTCAAGAGATCGTAGAGCATTATCTCGGTGAAATCACCCGGCAAGAGCCGATGCTCAATGCCTTTATCACTGTTGATCAAGAGGGAGCATTAACCCAGGCCCAAGCAGCGGATCAACGCCGAGCTGAAAACCGGCCTTTATCTCCCTGGGACGGTATACCTATTGCAATTAAAGATAATATTTCTACCCGGGGTTTGAATACCACTTGTGCCTCTCGTTTTCTCGCCAACTATCGCCCCCTTTTTGACGCCACTGTTGTGCGTTATTTAAAGGATGCTGGTCTACCCATCCTTGGTAAGACCAATCTTGATGAATTCGCCATGGGATCTTCGACGGAATATTCGGCCTATGGAGTTACGTGTAACCCCCACGATCGATCTCGAGTGTCAGGAGGTTCAAGCGGAGGTTCTGCTGCCGCAGTGGCAGCAGGCGAAATCCCCTGGTCACTAGGGTCGGACACAGGAGGCTCGATTAGGCAGCCTGCTTCGTTCTGTGGTGTGGTCGGGCTCAAGCCAACTTATGGCTGGGTCTCACGCTATGGATTGGTGGCGTTGGCACCATCCCTCGATCAGATTGGGCCTCTGGCCACTTCGGTGGAAGATACGGCCATTTTGTTCTCGCTTTTGGCAGGTGCTGATCCGAAGGATGCTAGTTCTGCAGCTGCCCAAACCTTTGAGGTGCCCGCATGGGATGAAAGGTGCATCAAGGGCCTAAAAATTGGGGTGCCTGAAGAGTTCTTTGGCAAGGGACTTCACCCCGAAGTGGAGCAGGCGGTGAGGAGAGGTCTGAGAGCCCTTGAAGAGCAAGGGGCCGTCTTGGTGCCCATCTCGCTATCTACAAATGAATACGCTATTGATACATATTTAACTTTAGTCACCGCTGAAGCTAGCTCAAGTTTAGCCCGCTATGACGGGGTGCGCTATGGGGAACGTGTTGGGGCCCAGGATTCAAACACAATGTTTGCTAAGAGCAGGGCCGCAGGCTTTGGGCCAGAAGTAAAGCGCCGCATTATCCTTGGAACCTATGTACTGAGTGCAAGCCATTACGAGGCCTATTATGAACAGGCTCAAAGGGTGCGCACTTTGATTAGGCAGGACGTGTTGGAGGCCTTTAGACACGTCGATGTGATCATCACCCCCACAACTCCCACAGCGGCCTTTCGGATTGGAGCTAAGCAGAGCCCGCTCGAGATGTATCTTTCAGACTTATTTACCGCTATGGCTAACCTTAGTGGGATTCCAGCCCTGAGCGTCCCTTGCGGAAAGGACTCCAAGGGCTTGCCACTGGGCATGCAAATCATGGGGAAACATTTTAGTGAAGCTTTACTGTTTAGAGTGGGCCATTTTGTAGAGAAGACAGTTGGCATACGGGGGTGTTGTAGGTGATAAGCTATGATACGGTTATTGGCTTGGAAATACATGTAGCCTTGCTTACCCAAAGTAAGTTCTTATGCAGCTGTAAAGCGTCCTTCGGGGCGCCGCCAAATAGTCAATGTTGTCCTATCTGTTTGGGCCTACCAGGTGCATTGCCCTTGATTAACGAGAAGGCTGTTGAATATGCGACAAAGGCGGGCATAGCCCTTAATTGCCAAATTAACCATTTCAGCCGATTTGATCGCAAGAATTATTTCTATCCCGATTTGCCCAAAGCGTATCAGATCACACAAGATACGTTTCCGCTGTGCACTAAAGGATTTCTAGAGTATTATGTTGACGATCGGCTCGTCAAGACAGAGATCACCCGCATCCATATGGAAGAAGAAGCGGGGAAGCTCATTCACAGCGGAGCGAGCATTGTCGATTCAGAATATTCGTTGGTCGATTACAATCGGGCTGGTATTCCCTTAATTGAGATCGTCACCGCCCCAGATATTCACCACCCTCAACAGGCTCGCCTCTTTTTGGAGCAACTACGATTACTCCTGAGTTACATCGGGGTTTCCGATACAAAAATGGAAGAAGGATCCCTCAGATGCGATGCTAACATCTCTTTGAAACCAAGTGGTAGTAATGTATTGGGTACGAAGGTGGAGATCAAGAATCTCAATTCTTTTCGAGCTCTAGAGAGGGCACTAGAATATGAAGAAAGGAGGCAGAGCCAGGTTTTAAACCAAGGTGGAATCATCCGTCAGGAGAGTTGCACTTGGGATGATCGTACGGGGAAGACTATGCCTATGCGATCGAAAGGTGATGCACCTGATTACCGCATCTTTCCAGAGCCCGATCTACCTCCTTTGCACTTGGATCCAGTCTGGGTCGAGCTGATTAGGGCCACCATTCCTGAGCTTCCCCTTGAGCGTCTTAAGCGCTTCGAAGCTGAGTATGGTCTGTCTCGTTACGAAGCGACATTTTTGGTCAATTACCCTGACTTTGGCGAGCTGTTCTTTGCTTTGGCCTGCCAGTGCCGTGCCTACAAAGCTATTGTAAACTTGCTTATGGGTGATTACGCCCGTTTGGCAAGGGAAAAAGGCCATCTAGATCCACAGCGTTTGGCCGAGTTGCTCACGATCGTTGACGAGGGTCAGATTACGCAAACGCAGGCCAAAGACGTTTTAGAAGACCTATTTTCATCGCATCTATCGGCTCGGGAAATTGTGCAAGAAAAAGGTCTTGAAGTGATGGGCGATCCAGAAAGTTTGCGGCCGATTCTTCGTCAGGTATTGGGCGCAAATTCGGAGCTTGTCCATCGTTTTCAAAATGGAGATACAAAACTGCTGGGTTTTTTTGTAGGCCAAGTTATGCGTGTTACTCAAGGCAAAGCGGATCCTGGAGTAGTCAACCGGCTTCTCCGAGATGAGCTAGGGAAATAATCCCATGTTAGCAGGATTTTACCAGAGGTTTAGGGAATTAGGGCATAGAAGGGCAGGAGTCACGAGATGGAAAATGTCATGTTTTTCTTTGCTAACCTCCCCGTCTATTCCTATGGCTTCATGTTAGGTCTGGGACTTTTGATTGGATCCGCACTAGCGCAGCGGGAAGGAAAGCGCAAGGGCATCAGTCACGATTTGGTCTTCACTTTTATTATCAAGGCAGTCTTGGTTTTTGTACTGGTGGGACGTATTGCCTGCGTGTACCAGGTGTATGGCTGGCGCACTTTCATTTATCCGTGGACTTTGTTTTCTGGCATGCAATTGGATGAATACGTGGGCCTACTGGGCGCCGGGCTCTACACCCTATATTACCTTGTTCGCCATTCCCAGAATCCTGCCGCTTTTTTAGATACGCTAGTTCCGCTTGTTGCGGTGATGCAATCACTTGGCTATCTTGGTTCAAGCATTCTTGGACGCGAAACTACGGTCGCATGGGGCGTCGATTTAGGTGAATTCATGTTGCATCCGTTACCCTTGTACTCGGCCTTAGCGTACTATATCATTTTTTCTTTTTTGTGGCGGATGAGGCGCAACTTGCGCTATGATGGCCAGCTGTTTTTGGGATATTTGGCCTTGAGTGCGCTGGCACAACGCCTATTAATGTCCTTTCGTGAGGTTTTTGGGGAATCTACAAATCCTTGGTTATATACAATTGCGTTCGTTTTGTTTGCATCCGCTTGGCTTTATCTGCACGTTCGAACTCCTTTCACCGATTCGCGGCGCCGATTGAATCTAAACGACTGGCGTTCGTGGTTGGTATACCTTGCTTCCGTTTTGGGAGTTGGGCTCATCATGGTTCGGTTCTTTTATTGGCGTTTTAGTTAACAGGGGGTGGCGGCATGTTGAAGGATTGGGTACGCACCCGGCTCGAAGAGGACTCTCATCGGCTCACACCACAAAGGGAAGCGGTGGTGGATGTACTAATTGCCAATGCGGATGATCACCTGTCGGCCGAGGAGGTCTACATGCACACCAAAAAGCTGCATGGCGAAATCGGCCTCGCTACCGTTTATCGCAATCTTGAGCTTCTAGAAAAGCTTGGGATTATTCATCGCTTTGACTATGGCGATGGTCAGAATCGCTACGAGATTAATATGGGAGAAGAAGAGCATTATCACCATCATCTGATCTGTCGAAAATGTGGTGCGATTGGGGAGTTCCACAGCGATCTTTTGGAGAGCATAGAAAGACGGATTGCTGACGAAACCGGTTTTGAAGTGACCGATCATTGTCTTAGGTTTTTCGGTCTATGTGCCAAATGTCGAGAGGACAGTGACGCTTGACAAGGCTTAAACCGCGGTGTATTATGGTTTTAATTAGCATAAAGGCGTTGATGGGGAGTAGTATGTGGCATACCCTTGCAGAGAGGAAAGCCTAGAGCTGTGAGCTTTCTAAGAATGTGGCCATTGAAGTCGCCCCGGAGCTTCTTAATCGTGCGATGCTTAGCATCGCTGTAGCTTAAGACGGTGGTTCCGTTATAACCTCTGAGGGCTTCCTGCTTAGTCAGGGAGAATTAAGGTGGTACCGCGAAGTTGGCTTTTCGTCCTTACAAGACGAGAGGTCTTTTTTTATCCTAACAGGGAGTGATGCTTGTGAATAAGACCTATGATCCAAAGCAGGTGGAACAGAAATGGTATGATTATTGGGAGGAGAATGGTTATTTCCATCAAGAGGTGGATACAACCAAGGAGCCTTTTTGTGTCGTGATTCCGCCGCCAAATGTTACCGGGCAACTGCACATGGGCCATGCCCTTGACAACACCTACCAAGATATTTTCGTGCGCTGGAAGCGTATGCAGGGTTTCAATACAGTGTGGATTCCTGGTACCGACCACGCCGGCATTGCCACACAGGCCCGAGTCGAGGGGCATATTCGCTCTACAGAAGGCAAAACTCGAGATGATTTGGGGCGCGAGGAATTTCTTAAGCGCACCTGGGCTTGGAAAGAAGACTATGGCAATCAAATACTCAACCAGCTCAAGAAGCTGGGAGCTTCCTTGGATTGGGAAAGGGAGCGCTTTACGATGGATGAGGGTTGCTCCCGGGCGGTGCGGGAGGTTTTTGTTCGCCTCTTTGAAAAAGGTTTGATTTATCAGGGGAACTATAGCGTAAATTGGTGTCCTAACTGCGCAACCACCCTCTCTGACATTGAAGTAGAGCATGAAGATGAAACCGGGAAACTGTATCATGTCAAATATCCCTTTAGCGATGGTAGCGGCTTTGTGCAAATAGCCACAACCCGCCCCGAGACAATGCTTGGCGATACCGCCATAGCCGTAAATCCAGAAGATACACGCTATACGCATTTGCTCGGTAAAACGGTGACGGTGCCTCTAGCCAATCGGGAGGTGCCCATTGTTGCTGATGAGTATGTCGATCTCGAATTTGGAACCGGGATGGTGAAAATAACTCCAGCACATGATCCGAATGACTTTGAAATAGGTATAAGGCATAACTTACCCCAAGTTCAGGTCATTGGTCTAGATGCAATCATGACAGAAGAGGCGGGAGTCTATGCCGGTCTTGATCGCTATGAAGCGCGCGAAAGGGTCGTTCACGATCTAGATGAACTGGGCCTTTTGGTGAAAATTGAGGATCACGATCACGCGGTGGGCCAGTGTTACCGCTGTAATACGGTTGTAGAGCCAGTTGTATCCAAACAGTGGTTTGTGAAGATGGAACCTCTGGCCAAGCCAGCCGTTGCCGCTGTGGAAAGCGGAGAAATCCGTTTCATCCCTGAGCGCTTCAATAAGCACTATCTTCGTTGGATGGAGAACTTGAGGGATTGGTGCATTTCGCGGCAACTGTGGTGGGGCCACCGCATACCGGTGTGGTATTGTGCCGACTGTGGAGAGATCTTTGCAAGTGTTGATGAGCCCAGCCAATGCCCCAAGTGTAGTTCAGCACAAATTGAACAGGATCCAGACGTCCTAGACACCTGGTTCTCATCAGCCCTTTGGCCTTTTTCCACCTTAGGGTGGCCTGATCAAACAGAGGAGTTGCAGCATTTCTATCCAACTGCGGTTTTGATCACGGGATTTGACATCATCTTTTTCTGGGTAGCCCGCATGATTGTCATGGGCTATGAGTTTATGGGTGATCGGCCCTTTAATGACGTCTTAATTCATGGACTCGTTCGGGATGCCCAAGGGAGAAAAATGAGTAAGTCTCTAAACAATGGCGTAGATCCCTTAGATGCTATTGCTGAATATGGGGCAGATGCCCTGCGCTTTAATCTGGTTATCGGCGTAGCTCCTGGCAACGATTTGCGCTATATTCCAGAGAAAGTGGAGGCCTATCGCAATTTCGCCAACAAGATCTGGAATGCTTCGAGATTCGCCCTGATGAACCTAACGGATTTTAACTATCGGCAGCAAAACATGGGTTCCTTAGAGTTGACTACAACAGATCATTGGATTTTGAGCCGCTATGAGTTTACGGCCAAGGAAGTCACACGTTTCCTCGAACGCTATGACGTGGGCGAAGGGGCTCGTGTGCTTTATGAGTTTCTTTGGAATGAGCTTTGTGACTGGTATATTGAGCTTGTCAAGCCTAGACTTTATGGCAAGCAGGGCGAAGACTCTCGCTATGTGGCCCAATATGTTTTGTGGTACGTGCTCAAAGGGACGCTGGAGCTTCTCCATCCCTATATGCCCTTTATTACAGAGGAGATTTGGCAGAATCTACCCCATGATGGTGATACTATTATGCTCGCTCCTTGGCCTGCGCCTACAGGTTTGGCGGCACCGGCTGATGAAAAAACAATGGATACGATTATGGCTATTATTACTGAGATTCGGACGATGCGCAGTGAGAAGAATGTGCCGCCTGGACGTAAGATTACAGCCATTTGCCAGGCCAATTCTGATATACAGGAAATCTTGGCTGAAGCGAAGCTGGATATCTTAAATTTGGCGGGTCTAGAAACGTTAATTCTAGAGGACATTGGTCAAAAACCTGTTAAGGCCCTCAGTTCCGTTGTGGAAGGGATTAACATCTTCCTACCCCTGGCTGATCTTGTAGATATGGATGCAGAAATCCAAAGAATAGAAAAGGATCTCCAAGAGACTGAACGTGAGTTAGGGCGGGCACAAAGCAAATTAGCAAACGAAGGCTTTATTACAAAGGCTCCGCCGCAGGTAGTAGAAAAGGAGCGGGAAAAGGTAGAGTCGTACCTGGCCACCGTTGAGCGATTACAGAGTTTACTTCGAGAAATGCAGGGATAGTATGCAGATAATTGGTCAAAGACAACGTTTTGGCAGTCACTTAGGCCTCGAGCGAATTCAAATGGTCTGTGCTGCCTTAGGAAACCCCGAGCAGGATCTGACATGTATTCACATTGCGGGAACCAGCGGTAAGGGTTCGGTTGCGGCTACGTTAACGGAAGTGCTCAAACGAAGTGGTTTTAGGGTAGGTTCTTTTACTTCACCCCACCTTGAACACTATAGTGAGCGCTTTCGGATCAATGGAAGTCCTATCGACCCTGAGACTCTCGATAGTGTTATAGCGAGTGCGGATGCAGCATGCACCGAAGTTGAGGCTACGTATCCCCATCTGGGGGCAGTGACAGAGTTTGAGCTTGCTGCTGCCGCAGGTTTCTTGTATTTTCAACAAAGTCAGGTGGACCTAGTGGTGTTGGAAACTGGATTGGGAGGCCGACTCGATGCCACCAATGTGGTGACTCCTATATTAACAGTGATTACAACGATTTCCCTCGATCACCAAGATCGTTTGGGGTCAACCCTCGAGGAGATCGCATTTGAAAAGGGGGGCATCATCAAGCCTGAGGTACCCATAATCAGTGGAGTGAAGTCGCCCCGAGCAGAAGCAACGTTAAAACAGATTGCTGCGCAAAGGCATGCACCATGGCGAAGTATCAAAGAGGTGCCCTGGGTAGGGCATGGCTGGACGCTAGAAGGGGGCAGCTTGACTTTCCCTGGAATCGGCCCGATTCGTACGAGCCTTTTAGGAGCGCATCAGTTAGAAAATGCGGCCACCGCCCTTTTGGCCCTAGAGGAGCTAAAAGCCCTGGGCTATGTCATACCACTAGAAGCAATAAAGGAGGGCTGCCAAGGGGTTTCTTGGCCTGGCCGCCTCGAGGTGGTATCAAAAAAACCGTTCATTATATTAGATGGGGCTCATAATGAGGAGGGCATCGACGCCCTGGCCCAAAGCCTCCAGCAGCTCCACGAGGAGCTAGGAGAGAAATTTACATTTCTTTTTGGTATGCTGCACAATAAGGACTTGAGTTTGCTCGATCCCCTGTTGCCCTTGGCTCAGCGTTTTGTATTTGCCACAGCTGATAGTGGACGTTTAGCTGCCATGGAACCGGAAATTATGGTAGATTATGTACAACGCCGCGGCCATTCTGCCTTGGGCTATCACAATCTGGATCAAGCTATCTGTGACGCGAAGAAGACACCACCCCTTTGTATTTGCGGGTCTTTGTATTTGATCGGCTCAGTAAAGAGGTTTTTTACCGCCTAGTCTGTAAGTATACGATGAGGGGGATTGGCTATGAGCGGGAAGAAAAAAAAGAAGAAGAGCAAGGGCTCAGGACAACGGGCGAATTTTGTGATCACGCTCGTTACAGTCGGTGCCATCTTCGTATTTTTCGGCTACTTAATTGGTATTCAAGTTGTCGGCGCTTTGCAGGAGCAGCATCAAACATCCATGCAGTTGGCACAAGAGGGAAGTAGTGCCCCCGTTGTCACGGCGCCACCTAGTTTACCTGTGGGCTCTGTGACTCCCGCCCCGCCTGCACCATCAGCATCAACTGTGCAAGGGACGCCCCCAGCTCCCGAGTCCTCACAGGCCAGCGGGGCGTTATATCGGGTACAGGTTGGAGTCTTTTCAGAACGCGCTAATGCCGATCGCATGATTGCTTTATTGAAAGAAGAGGGATATGAAGGCATCATCATCTCGGGGCCACCCTATAGGGTACAGACGGGAGCGTTTAGCTCCCAAGAAAATGCCGCAAGGTTGATGGAAGAGCTGAAACAGAAGGGTTTTGAGGCGATCATCGTTCGTTAGTTCCCCCGCATGCGGAAATGATTTCCTTGGTTGACAGGGTCTGGATGGTTTGCTATGGTAAACTGGGACTT
>DHNI01000097.1:53812-61973 GCA_002409455.1 Firmicutes bacterium UBA5420
GGACTTCGAAGAAGTCCCTCGGACTTATGCTAAGTCCCTTGGACTTCGAAGAGGTCCCTCGGACTAATTCCGAAGACTTTGTGAAAAAGGGGGCGAAGTTTGTGGCATTTAAGATTGGTGCAGCTTGTATCAGTTGTGGTGTATGCATGTCGGAGTGCGCGGTAGAGGCAATTAGTGAAGGAACTGATCATTATACTATTGATGCTGATGTGTGCATTGATTGCGGCGCTTGTGCCGATGTTTGTCCAGAAGGAGCGATAAGTGAAGCTTAAGTAGGCATAACACCCTCCCCCCGTTCATAATAATGAATTGGGTGGGAGGGAGTTTTTTTGAGGACAAAACGAAGAAGACGCAAACGTTCTAGGGGTCGCTCTTGTCTTCCCCTGATGATTTTATTCATTATAGTGGTTGGGTTACCGGCGCTTCTCGTCCGCAGTTGCTCGGTTCCTTTTTTTTCTCCTCGGGAAATTCCCTTGGTGGGGCTCTGGGATGTGGAACAAAAGGAGCTTAGGTTTATGACATTAGAAGAATACGTACAAGGCGTTGTGGCTGCGGAAATGCCCGCGAGTTTTGATGTTGAAGCCCTGAAAGTCCAGGCTGTGGCAGCGAGAACCTATGCCTTGAGACGCATTTTGCGCGATGAACGCATCCCTGAACATCCTGAGGCACATCTTTCCTCTGATTATCAATCTGGCCAGGCTTGGATTTCGTGGGACACTTTCCTAGAACGCAATGGGGGTTCGCTAGGGGGACGCTTGCAGAGGAAAATCAAAAATGCTGTGAAGCAGACGGAGGGAATTGTTGCCATTTATGATGACGAGCCGATTCTGGCTGTGTATCATTCCACCAGTGGCGGCCGGACAGAGAACTCTGAACATTATTGGAGCGAAGCCTTACCCTATCTACGTTCGGTAGACGATCCCTATGGTGTGAGTTCTCCCAGTCACTATTCGACCGCCACCATTCAGCTTAGCAACCTGGCTCATGTGCTGGAAGTCGATAATGTAAAAAACTTCAAAGTAGTAGAACGCTACCCTTCTGGGCGGGTGAAGACAGTTGAGGTGGGCGAGAAATGGTTTAGTGGGCGCGAAATTCGGCAGCGTCTGTCTCTGCGGTCTACATGGTTTACGGCAGAGATTTTGGGAAATGAGATGGTATTTTCCGTATGGGGTTATGGTCATGGTGTGGGTATGAGTCAATATGGCGCGCAAGGAATGGCGACAGCGGGGTATGGTTATGCCGAAATTCTCCAATACTATTACCAGGGGGTAGAGCTGAAAGAGGCTTACTAACTGGGAAATGGAGGGATTGGGTGGACTATGATCTAGAGCGACGCAAATTTGACCTGCAAGGCCAGTTGTTGCAGCCCTGGGACTTTGCATACTTACATTATCGCCATCTGGATGGTTGGGAGATTAATAAGAACCGGATTCGTCAAGATAGATTTCTACTGGAAGTGGGAAAAGAGCTTGGTTCTACCACAGTGCCCCATTGGCGGCGCTAGGCATTGGGAGTCCAGAACGGACTCTCTTTTTTTGAGAAGGGAATTGACAAGTAAGGGTGAATATCTTACGTAGCTAAATTAAGGTGGAGTTAGACCCTATGAATCTAATCTTGGCATCGCAATCGCCCCGTCGCAAAGCATTGCTTGAACAATTTGGCTTTACCTTTTCTGTGCAGGTGTTGCCTACCTGTGAGGAGGAATCTGGTGAACCGCTTAGTGTGGCACTTGGCAATGCCACTCACAAGGCTGTGCCAGTATCGGCGAAAAACCGAGAATGTCTCGTACTTGGTGCTGATACCATTGTAACGTTAGATGGGCGGATCTTGGGAAAACCTTTCGATGCCCAAGACGCCCAAAATATGCTACGCTTTTTAAGTGGACGTGAACATGAGGTTACAACCTGTGTGGTCTTGTGCCTTAACGGTCAGGTAGTTCGCAATTTCAGCGAAACAACTAACGTACAGTTTCGTCACCTTGACGATGAAGAGATTAACGGTTATATAGCTACTGGTGAACCGTTTGACAAGGCTGGAGCCTATGGCATTCAAGGGTTTGGCGGACTACTTGTTAAATGTATAAAAGGTTGTTATTATAATGTAGTAGGGTTGCCCATGCCAAGTTTGGCCGAGCACTTAAGGTCATTTGGTATCGAGGTGTTTTCCTTTAGATAGGCTTCCCTCACCCGCCCAGGGATGGGGAAGGAGTACGATTTGTCAACAGCAGTGAAAATGAAAGATGTACCTAGAGAAGAGCGTCCCCGGGAGCGTTTGATCCGTCATGGGGCGGAGCGCTTGGCCAACAAGGAGCTTTTGGCCATTTTGTTGCGCACTGGCAACCAGAGAGAATCTGTCCTCATGCTGGCTGAGAGGCTGCTCGCTCGTTTTGGATCGTTGCCAGAGCTGGCGACGACAAGTTATGAGGAGTTGCTCACAGTACATGGCATTGGGCCAGCTAAAGCCACAGATATTCTCGCCGCTTTCGAGCTAGCTAAGCGCCTCGCAGAGTCCCGCATGGAATTTCAAGGCATCGTAAATAGTCCACAAGATGCTGCACATTTGGTTCTGAGGGAACTAAGCCTTGCAGACAAAGAGCACTTCATGATTATCATGCTGAACACCAAACATCGTGTGATTGCAAAAAAGGTCATCTCCATCGGGCATTTACAGGCCTCATTGGTTCATCCCCGGGAGATGTTTAAAGAAGCCATCAGACGCAGTAGTGCTGCAGTCATCTTGGTGCATAATCACCCGAGCGGTGATCTAACACCGAGCAAAGATGATATTACCACCACAGAGAGGCTTCGCGACGTAGGAGATATGCTAGGGATTGATGTTTTGGATCATATTATCATTGGCGATAACCGTTATTTAAGCTTTCGTGAACAAGGATTGCTATAGAAGAAAGAAGGGGTAACTGTATGTTCAGGCGGTTTGGTAAGAATATTGGCATTGATCTTGGAACTGCGAACACACTCGTCTTGGTGGAGGGCCGTGGGATCGTCATTAATGAACCCTCCGTTGTAGCTATTGATCGAGATACCAATGAGATTTTTGCAGTAGGAAATAAGGCCAAGGAGATGGTGGGAAGAACCCCTGGAAATATCATCGCCATTCGCCCTTTGAAAGACGGAGTGATTGCTGATTTTGAAATCACCGAACGCCTGCTCAGAGACTTTTTGAATAAGGCAACCCGGCGCTCCAGACTCAGACGGCCCAGGGTGATTATTTCTGTTCCCTCTGGAGTCACCGAGGTTGAGAAACGGGCAGTTATCGATGCTACTTTATCGGCGGGAGCCAAAGATGCCCGGGTGATTGAAGAACCGATGGCTGCCGCAATTGGGGCTGGGTTACCCGTCGAAGAACCAACTGGCACCATGATTGTCGATATTGGCGGAGGAACCACTGAGGTAGCGGTGATTTCTCTTGGTGGCATTGTATCGCAACGATCCATTCGGGTGGCTGGTGATGAGATGGATGATTCTATTATCCAGTACATTCGTAGAGGTTATAACCTATTGATCGGCGAAAGAACGGCTGAAAAGATCAAATCAGAGATCGGCTATGCTTTCATCGAAGGCAAAGACGAATTGTCCATGGAAGTTCGAGGTCGGGATCTGGTAAGTGGTTTGCCGAAAACAGTGACTGTATCTTCCGGAGAGATTTACAAGGCCTTGGTGGAACCAATTCAATCCATTTTGGACGCTGTCAAGGTCACCTTAGAGCGCACCCCGCCAGAATTGGCGGCCGATATCATGGATAGAGGAATTATGATGGCCGGTGGCGGCTCCCTGCTTAATGGCCTCGATGAGCTCTTGATGCGAGAAACGGGAATGCCCGTTCATATAGCGGAGCGTCCGTTAACTGCAGTAGTAGAAGGAACTGGACAGGCCTTGCGCCATTTTGAGCTGCTAAAACGAATCATGTTAGGGCCAAGACGATACTAGTGTGTTAGGCCAGCCGAGGACAGGGTGGTGAAAAAAGTGTTGGATCGCCTACTGCGGTGGAAAATCCCTTTAATCATTGTTTTGGTTTTGATTCTAGTAGGCACAATTCATTACACATCGGTACCTCGACGCGAGATTAGCAGACTGGAAGGGTTGTGGCGCGACGTGCTATCGCCGTTTCAGTGGGTTGCTAGCAAGATTGGAGGTTTTTTCCAAAGTCAGGTGGCGGAGATTAACCAGTGGCGAGGGTTAAAGGAGCGTAATGATGAATTAGAACAGTTGGTTGTTCAGCTTGAGGCTGAAGTATTTGAGCTCCGCAACTATCGTCGTGAAAACGAATGGTTGCGGGAAGCCCTCGATTTTCGGGATGAAGGAAATCACGATCTCTTAGTCGCAGAAGTCATCGGACGCTCGCCGAGCAACTGGGAAAGTACTGTCATTGTTAATCGCGGACAAGCCCATGGAGTGGTAAGCGGGATGGCAGTTGTCACCAATGCAGGAATCGTCGGCACCGTGATCAATAGTTCGAATTATACCAGTACAGTGCTTTTGATTGTAGATGCCCAAAGCGCTACTGGTGGTTTGGTGCAATCAAGTGGAGACCTGGTTCTTGTTGAGGGCGGACAGATTGATCAAGGAACCTTGTTGGCAAGGCCACTCAGTCGGGATACGGCCGTAGAGGTGGGTGATGTGATTGTCACATCGGGGTTGAGCAGAATTTATCCCAAGAACCTGCCTATTGGTGAAGTGGTCGCGGTGGAGTCTCGCCAATATGATCTGTCGTTTGCAGCCGTCGTACACCCCTTCGTTGATTTTACCCGCTTGGAGTATGTTCTTATTGTGATGCCACAAGGGGAGAGTTAACATGAAGCATGTGGGCTACGGATTAGTGGTAATCTTGGGGCTGGCACTACAGACGAGCTGGCCAGGCCTTGTCATTGTTGGTTTTCGCCCGGAGCTATTGTTGCTTTTGACGCTGATTTTCGCTATGCTTGAAGAACCTTGGGGTGCCGCAGGTTTTGGTTTCGCAAGCGGTTTAATGAAAGACTTACTTGTGGGCAAATTCATTGGGCTCTATGCAGGAACGTATTTGTTAATGGCTATTTTAGTGGGCTTTGTAACGAAACGATTGTACAGGGAGAATTTTCTGGTGCGTTTTTTCGCAATTGTTGCAGGAACAGTCCTAGGGCAAGTACTCTACTTGCTTGGTGCTGCGTCCTTTGGTTTTTCGAGCCCCTGGTCTTGGATTACTTGGTCTTCCATTTTGGGAACTAGCCTGTTCAATGGATTGGTCGGGCTGCTTGTGTATCGACCATTAGTTGCTATGAATAAACGCCTGATTTACTTAGATGAATTGTTGAAAAGAACGGGGTGACGTCAATGGAAGGGAAGGGAAAAGGGAAACGTCTTTTCGTTCTTTTTGTCATTGTTTTGGTCTGCACCTTTGTTCTAGTTGGTCGGCTCTGGTATCTGCAACTTGCCAAAGGCGAGTACTATGCACGTTTGGCCGATGGCAATCGCATGCGCCAATTGCGCCTGTTACCCCCTAGGGGAGAGATCATCGATCGCAACGGCGAGGTTTTAGTTCGTAGCAAATCAGCCTTTACGATATCGGTCGTGCCTGGAGGGTTAGGGCAGGCAGGAGATTCTAGTCTTCATATCCTCTGTGACGTATTGGATCTTAGCGTAGAAGAACTAGAGGAGGCATTGGAAAAGGGTAAGGGGTTTCCCTATGAGCCGGTTCGGATTATCCAGGATGTTCCACCTGAAACCGTCATAGCCATTGAAGAAAACCGCATGAATCTCCCGGGAATCTTCATTGAGGAAGAACCTGTGCGGGAATATCTGACAGGCGAGTTGGCGTCTCATGTCATAGGTTACATGGGAATCATTAGTGCCACCGAATTGCAGCGGTATGGGGTAACGTATCGCGGTAGCGATGTTGTAGGAAAAAGTGGCATCGAGCAAACATATGAGGAATTGCTTCGGGGTGAAATCGGTGCTCTGACGGTGGAAGTGAATGCACTAAACCGACCCATTCGAACGGTGAATGTAGTAGAGCCTATTCCAGGACACAACATCACCCTAACCCTTGATGCCCATCTGCAGAAGGTGGCGGAGGATGCTTTTTACGAACATATCCTTACGCTAGAGAACAATCCTGGTACCCAAACAGGTGCCATTTTGGTGATCAACCCGCAAACAGGTGAGATTCTGGTCTTGGCGAGTTTGCCAGGCTTTGCGCCGGAGAATCTCATTGATCAATCACGGCGAAACTCGTATTATGCCACGCTCAGCCAGGATCAAAGACGTCCGTTTTTTAATCGGGTGACGCAAGCGCTCTTTGGCCCAGGTTCTACCTTTAAACCCATTACAGCCCTAGCTATTTTGGAAGAAGGGGTGTTAGCTGCAAACGATCGCTTTAACGCCACCGGCACGAGCCAATATGGTGTAAAGGATTGGGTCATTAATAGTGGTTTAGCACCCTTTGGAATGATCAACATGCATGATGCTTTAGGTATGTCTAGCAACCATTACTTTGCTGATAACGGAGCTAAAGTGGGTATCGACCGGCTTTCTAAATGGATGACAGCCCTTGGTTTTGGAGCCCCAGCTGGTCTGCAGTTATTTCCTGGTGAGGTTAATGGACTCGTGCCTAGTAGAGAATGGAAGAGGGAAGCCTTTAGTGATCGAGCCTCTTCGGAACAAAACTGGTATCCCTCTGATACGGAGCAAATCTCCATTGGCCAGGGATTTCATCAGATGACGTTGATTCAACTGGCGCAGGCTTATGCCGCCATTGCCAACCAGGGAACCATATTCGTTCCCCAAATTGTCAAGGAGATTAAGGCCCCTGATGGTACCGTGATATTTCGTGCCCAGCCAGAGGTAGCGCATGAGGTGGAGGCTTCCCAAGCAACCTGGGATGCCCTGAGCGAAGTAATGAAGGCCCCCATCGTGCATCCCCGCGGCACGGCCCGTGGCGTGATGGCGGGTTTTCCGTATTCTATGGCTGGAAAGACCGGAACCTGGGAGGTGCCAGGGAGAGTCTCCAACGGCCTTTATATTGGTTACGCCCCAGCTGAAGATCCAGAAGTCCTGGTGGCCGTCGTGGTCGAACAGGGCGGCGGAGGATCTTCGACCGCCGCTCCGATTGCTAGAAAGATACTTGACGCTTATTTTGGTCTCGATGCGCCTACAGAGTAAAGATGTGGCAGGAGTCTCCGGCAATTTGCAGAAATAGAAGATGGTCTAGGTAAGGAGTTGGCTTGTATGAATACGGAATTATGTGCGATAAAGGGTACGCGTGAAGGACTTGTGATCACTATAACCAATGCTGATCAGTTCTCTGAAGTGCTTCGATCTCTGGAGAGGCAGCTTTTGGCATCCCAGAGTTTTTTTAGGGGGAGTTCAGCCAAGCTCTTTTTGCAGGAGGGCACCCTTGCTGACAGGCAAATGGACGATATTGAGCGACTGATTGCCGAATATGGCATGCGCCTTAATCGCGAACCACTTACATATCAGATGCAGCGTCCCCAGGTCGATCAAGTTGCCGAGGAGGTTCGTGAGGTTACGGAAGATAATACCCTTTTGGTTCGACGTACAATTCGATCGGGCCAGCGATTGCATTATGATGGTAATGTTGTTGTTATGGGTGATGTGAATCCCGGGGCCGAGATCGTGTGCACAGGGGATATCCTGGTTCTAGGTAGCCTAAGGGGTGTAGCCCATGCGGGGGTAGACGGAAAGGTTGATGCGACTGTTTTTGCCTTCCGTCTAGAGCCGACACAATTGCGCATAGCTCACGTTATCTCGCGGGCCCCCGATGAAAAACTGCCCCAACCTTCAGGTCCAGAAATAGCCAGGGTTGTGGAGAACAGTATCCAGCTTTCAGTTTACAACCACTAAGGGTTGAGGGAGGAGCTAGTTTTGGGAAAAGTCATTGTAATCACAAGTGGAAAAGGCGGAGTGGGTAAGACCACGACCACTGCCAATCTAGGGACTGGTTTGGCAGCCGTGGGACAGAGAGTTTGTTTGGTAGATACCGATATTGGTTTGAGGAATCTTGATGTTGTTATGGGTTTGGAAAACCGCATTGTCTACGATCTCTTAGATGTTGTGGAGGGCAATTGCAGGCTACGCCAGGCTTTGATTAAGGACAAGCAATTTGGTGACAGCTTGGTACTTCTTCCTGCGGCCCAGACTCGGGAGAA
>DHNI01000097.1:62147-65855 GCA_002409455.1 Firmicutes bacterium UBA5420
AATACGACTTTGTGATCCTAGATAGCCCTGCCGGCATTGAACATGGGTTCAAAAATGCCATAGCAGGCGCCGATTCAGCTATCGTGGTAACTACACCTGAGATTTCGGCTGTACGCGATGCCGATCGCATCATTGGCCTTTTGGAAGCTGCAGAACTTTACGATCCACAGCTCATTATCAACCGGGTGCGCCCCGACATGGTGCGCAAAGGCGACATGATGGACATCGACGATATCGACGATATTTTGGCCATTTCGATCCTAGGTGTGATTCCTGACGATCAAGATATCATTGTCTCTACGAACCGAGGAGAGACTGTGGTTACAGACAAGAAATCTCGACCTGGACAAGCCTATCGTAATGTGGTGCGACGCATTTTAGGTGAAGAGGTAGCATTTATGAATCTTCAGGAACGGAAAGTTATGCATTGGTTCAAGAAAATCCTCAGTGGTGAAGCCCAATAAAGGAGGGATAGGCATGTTCGAGTTTATCACGAAACTCTTTGGAGGTTCAGAAGGTAGTAAGAATAAGGCTAAAGAAAGACTTCGTCTTGTCCTAGTACACGACCGAGCCAGCCTCTCTCCTGGCCTTGTAGAGGCGTTAGAAGAAGAGCTGATTCAAGTGATTTCGAAATACCTAGAAATTGATGAGGAAGGCCTCGAGGTCAGTTTTGATGAAGGCGATGATTCTGTAGCACTGATTGCGAATATTCCTGTGAAAAATGTGAAGCGCAAGATCTAGACCCCCTTAGGGGAGGAATCATGATTACGCTCTTTCGGTAATATACTGTAGTAGGCGAAGGAGGTGCGTAATCGTGGCAAAGAGTTTTGTTAGGAACTCCGTATTAGCTTTAGGTATCTTTGTGGTCGTCTTGATCTTGGTGTATACGAATGTGGAATTTGCCGAACCAGTAACAGAATATGTTTCCTTTGTTGTTACAACGAATTTCTCTGTGCAGCCAATTCTCCAAAAAGTAGGATTCGCCGAGGAGTGGGGCACCTGGGATTTAGGGTCTCTCTTCCAAGGGTGGTCTGAAACTACCTCCGGATGGTGAGACGATGCGGATAGGCAATTATTTTGGGATTCCCCTTAAAGTGAATCCCTTTTTCATTCTGCTCTTGGCGGTAGCCTTTGTCTACGGGAGGCTTTGGGAAGCACTTTTGCTTTTTGCCATTGTTCTGTGGCACGAGAGTTTTCATATTCTCATGGCAAAGGCTTATCGGCTTCATGTGACAGATATAGAGCTTTTGCCCTTTGGCGGCGTGACGCGACTTGATGCACTTTTACAGTTAAATCCTGAGATAGAGTGGCTCGTGGCCATTGTGGGCCCTATCAGCAACGGTCTACTCGTTTTTTTTGCTTATGGATTTATGCCCTATCTAGATGTGGATCCAATGTGGTTTGACTTCTTCATTCAGGCTAACGTCGGCATGGCTGTCTTTAACCTCATACCTGCTTTGCCCTTGGATGGCGGACGCGTTTTGCGTAGCCTCTTGGCTAAAGGTCGTGGCTTCAAAGATGCAACCCGTATTGCCGCCATATGCGGACAAGTGCTCAGCATTGGCTTTGTTGCTTGGGGTGGTTACCTAACGTTTCGAGGGCAGATGCAGGGTCTAATGTACGTGTTTGCCGGTGTCATGCTCTTTTTCGCAGCGCGGCAGGAGCAAAAGAATGCCAGCTATATCTTTATGCGCTATTTAACCCATAAGAAACAAGAACTGCGTCTGAAACGAGTTCTTGTGGCCAAGGATATTGTGGCCACAGTGGAGACATCATTAGGCGAGGTGCTGCAACACTTTCAACCACCATGTTATCACCTTGTTTGGATCTTGGACCTGGAAGGCCAAGTGGTCGGTTTTATTAGTGAAATGGAGTTAATTGCAGCCCTCTTCGAGCACGGATTATCGCACAAAGTAGGGGCAATACAGGCACATAGAATCTAACATTGCTGAAGAAGGGAGTGGGCCCATGGACAAGCGTCTTTTACCGCTCTTGCCGCGGGTAACGAAACCAGGGCGCTACACCAATCACGAGGTCAACGCCAAGCACAAAAACTGGTCTGAGGTGGCTCTCAAAATCGCCTTAGCCTTTCCAGACATTTACGATGTCGGTATGGGACATCTAGGTTTCAAGATACTCTATGCACTCATTAATGGAAGGAAGGATGCCCTGGCTGAGCGGGTCTATGCGCCGTGGATTGACATGCAGGCCCGCATGGAGGAACATGAGATTTCTCTAACTGCCCTCGAATCGGGCTTTGCCTTGACCGCCTTTGATCTGGTAGGATTCACCTTACAATACGAGCTGAGTTACTCCAACATTTTGAAGATGCTGGATTTGGCAGGAATCCCTCGTAGAAGCTCGGAGCGCAGTGCTGCCCTGCCTTTGATTATGGCAGGGGGCCCCTCGGCTTTTAATGTGGAGCCCCTAGCAGACTTTTTTGACTTTGTGGTCTTGGGTGAAGGGGAAGAGGTTATTCATGAAATTCTTGATGTTGTGAAAAACGGAAAGATCCAAGGTATGACCAAGGACGCCCTCCTTGAGAGGCTAGCGTGTATAGATGGAATCTATATTCCCAGTCTTTATAACCCGCTCTACGATGATGATGGTAGGTTCGTAGCCTTGGAGCCCCGCAACCCAGGTGTGCCCAGGCAAATCGAGAAACGGGTGATCAAAGACTTTAATCATCTTCCCTATCCCGAGGAGTTTGTCGTTCCTTACGTAGAGGTGATCCACGATCGGGTCATCGCTGAAATCATGCGTGGCTGTACTAGGGGTTGTCGGTTCTGCCAGGCCGGTATGATCTATCGCCCCGTCCGTGAGCGCGATCCCCATATTCTCACAGAACAAATTGCTCGCCTCGTGGAAAGTACAGGATATGAGGAGATTTCGCTTTCCTCTTTATCCAGTGGGGATTATGGCGACATTGGTTCCTTGGTGCGAGATCTGGTTGCCACCTATGAAGGTTGTGGTGTATCAGTCTCGCTACCGTCTATGAGGTTAGACTCCTTTGGCATGGAACTGGCCCAGGAGATTCAAAGGGCCCGCAAGACTGGTCTCACCTTTGCTCCTGAGGCAGGAACCCAACGATTGCGAAATGTGATCAATAAGAATGTATCGGATCAAGATTTGAAAGATGTGGTGCAAGATGCCTTTGCCGCGGGTTGGTCTCGCATAAAACTATATTTTATGATCGGTCTTCCCACCGAAACCCAAGAGGATCTCGAAGGCATTGTGGATTTGGCTCACAAGGTTCTCGCCTGGGGTAAGGAGTCTCGTAGTGCAAGACGACGTGCTGAAGTGACAATCAGCGTTGCATCCTTTGTGCCCAAACCTCACACGCCGTTTCAGTGGGTGGCTCAAGATACTATGGACGTTTTACGTTCCAAACAGGCCTTTTTGAGGGAACGTCTTCGCCACCCAGCAATACATCTGAGCTATCCAAAGGTAGAGGAGAGCTTTTTAGAGGCAGTCTTCGCTCGAGGTGATCGCCGTCTAGCTTCCGTTTTAGAAAGGGCAGTGGATTTGGGATGCCAGTTTGATAGTTGGACGGAGTGTTTCCGCTTTGACCTGTGGAGCCAGGCGTTTCGTGATTCTGGCATTGACCCCCATCTCTATGCTGGGCGCACAAGGGATGTATTGGAGCCCCTTCCTTGGTCCCACTTGAGTGCGGGAGTTGATGTTGAGTTTTTGCGTAGGGAGTGGAAA
>DHNI01000097.1:66084-70259 GCA_002409455.1 Firmicutes bacterium UBA5420
GTAGCTAACGCCCTAGTGAAGGAGAAGCACGTTGAGTAATGTCATTCGTTTTCAGTTTTGTAAGGGTGCTGAGGTGCAGTTTTTGTCCCATCTTGATTTGGTGCGCACGATGGAAAGGGCTATCCGCAGGGCTGGTTTACCTATTGCTTACTCGGAAGGATTTACCCCCAGGCCCATCATGAGTTATGGTTACGCTTTGCCTGTAGGCATTTTGAGCGGCGCTGAGTATGGTGACTTTACATTCGCGGCAGATCTAGATCCTGGGGAGTTTGTTACGCGCTATAATGAGCACTTGCCTAAGGGCCTTGCAGTGCTCCGGGCCGAACGGCGTCCCGAGAAGACACCCACGCTGATGGGCGAGATTAACGCGGCTTCCTGGGGTGTGTCTTTACCAAAGGTGAGTGGTAGTGTAGAGCAGGTTAGGGCGCGCTGGCAGTGGCTGCAAGGTGTGGATAGCTTTGTGGTGAAACGAAAGACTAAAAAGGGGAGCCGCGAGCTTGATGTCCGTCCATTTTTGTTTGCAGTCTCAGAGATTGCATCGACTTCTACGGACATTGTTTTTGAATGCCTCTGTGGTCTGGGTAATGAGGCCAATTTGCGTATGGAAGAGTTGGGTGAACTGCTCGGTTTTGACCACCTGGAGGCGACCATTACCAGAACCGGGCAATTCAAAAAAGTTGGGAATCGTTACATCCCTCCTTTAGGGAATCGAGGGTGGAAATGAAAAGAGACATTATCATATCTTCTTTGCTTAACCAAGTACAAGTTGCTGTTGTAGAAAACGGGCGCTTGGTAGAATATTATTTGGAGCGCGACTGCAAAGAACGTCTGGAAAGCAATATCTATAAAGGTCAAGTGGAAAATGTTCTCCCTGGAATGGGGGCCGCTTTTGTCGATATAGGTACGGCGAAAAATGCTTTCTTGTTCTTGGCCGATGCAGCCAATGGCCTGAAGATTGGCGAGTCTATCATGGTGCAGGTTTCAAAGGAAGCTGTTGGTACGAAGGGGCCGCGAGTGACAACGAAGATCTCCTTGCCAGGGCGCTATTTAGTCTTAATGCCTTGCCAAGATCACATTGGCGTCTCTCGGCAGATTACCAGTGAAGATGAACGGCTGAGACTAAAAGAGATTGCTGAAGATATCCGTCCTGAAGGTATAGGGCTAATTGTGCGCACTGTTGCGGAAAGTTGCACAAAGGAAGATCTTCAACAAGATTTAGCCGAGCTTTTGGATGAATGGTCACGTATTGAGAAAAAGTACAAGGGGACGTTGCCATCACCTCTTTTATATCAAGACTATGATTTGGTGTATCGCATCTTACGTGACTTGTATGCAGTCGAGAATACGAAGATCGTGGTTGATAGCGCAGAACTGCAGCGCAGAGTAGAAGACGAACTGGCAAATCTTGGCGTGAAGGAAAAGGCACCGGTGGAGCTTTATCAAGGCAAAGTAGATCTTCTGGTCCATCTTGGGCTCATGAAAGAGCTGGAACGGGCAGGTAACAATCGTGTTTGGCTCGACTGTGGAGGCTATTTGATTTTTAACCAGACAGAAGCCCTCATGAGCATTGATGTTAATACAGGCAAGTACGTGGGAAGTAAAAGTCTTCAAGACACCGTGCTCAAGACGAACTTGCAGGCGGCTGAAGAAATCGCTTTCCAACTTCGTCTACGTAACACCGGGGGCATTGTGATTATTGATTTCATAGATATGGTTGATCCCAAAGACCGAAAGGCTGTTTTGGAACAATTAGCCACAAGTCTCAGAGCAGATAAAACGCGCACCAATCTTCTAGGCTTTACCCGTTTAGGTTTAGTGGAACTCACCCGCAAAAAAACGGAAAGGCTCCTCTCCCATGTTCTTGAGGTAGACTGCCCCTACTGTAGGGGCCGGGGCCGGGTGCTCTCTGATGAGACTGTGGCTTTTCAAATCGCCAAGGAAGTACGTTCCTTGGCCCTAGAGAATGTGAAGGCCCTCGAGGTCTATTGTCACCCCGCGGTGGCTGGCTTTGTGATTGGGCCCAAGGGCAGCAATTTGCAAGCATTGGAGAAGCATACGGGCAAGAAAACGTTTGTTCACGGCGATGAATCTCTTGTGCGTCAAGATTACAAGGTTTTGGCTATTGATTGACAGGGGCCAGTCTTGGTGTTAGAATGGTTGATGTAGATTGCTCGGTTCTATCAAACTGGGCTTTCGAAGCCGCTCAGAACAGGTTTCCCAAGGGACATTTTATGAAACACGTGGAGGTCATCTCCAGCGTGTACCTGGATGGCGAGTCTAGAGAAGGAGGTGGACGTATTGTACGCCGTAATTGAAACTGGTGGTAAGCAATATCGTGTGTCCACAGGCGATGCCATTTATGTTGAAAAGATCGATGTCAATGAAGGCGATGAAGTCGTCTTGGATCGCGTTCTTTTAGTGAGCCAAGATGGCAAGACCCAGGTTGGTACACCCTATGTTGATGGGGCCAAGGTCGTAGCTAAAGCTGCGAAGCAAGGCAAACAGAAGAAGATCATTGTCTTCAAGTACAAGGCCAAGAAGAACTATCGCAAGAAAAAGGGTCATCGGCAACCATACACCAAATTGGTGATCGAATCCATCACTGCGTAGATCATGACGAGGCTCGAGTTTTATAAAGCGAAGGACGGTCATGGATGGCAAGGTTTTCGTGCTTTTGGCCATACAGGTTTTGCCGGACATGGAGAAGATATTGTATGTGCGGCAGTGTCAGCATTGACGCAGACTGCCGTCCTGGGCTTACAAGAAGTCGTAGCAATTGACTGCTTGGTTCAGGTTGATGAGCGTAAAGGGTCTTTGCTTTGTCTACTGCCTGATTCTCTTCCGCAAGAAGATTGGAAACAGGCTCAACTTGTATTAGATGTCCTTTATGTAGGCCTAGTAGCCACAGAAGAGGAATATGGAAAACATGTCAGTGTGAAGGAGGTGCCATACCGTGAGAATGAATCTGCAATTATTCGCCTCAAAAAAGGGTGGCGGAAGCACGAAGAACGGTAGAGACTCTGCTGCTCAACGTCTAGGTGTAAAAAGTCATGATGGGCAATTTGTTACGGCCGGCAGTATCATTATTAGACAGCGCGGAACCAGGGTAAAACCAGGTGTCAACGTTGGTCTTGGCAAAGATGATACCCTGTTTGCTCTGGCAGATGGCTATGTTTCCTTCGAACGCCAAGGAAAAACAGGTAAAGCGGTTAGCGTAATTACTGAGGCCGCACTTGCTTAGTGATAATCCCCTTTGTGCTACGGTGCAAAGGGGATTTTTTCAAGGGAGGACAGATTATGTTTATTGATCGGGCCAGCATCTATGTGAAGTCAGGCGATGGTGGTGATGGCGTCGTTCGTTTTAGACGTGAAAAATACGTGCCCGCAGGCGGCCCCGCGGGCGGCGATGGCGGACGGGGAGGCAGCATCTACTTTCTGGTCGATGAGGGGCTTTCTACGTTGATGGATTTTCGCTATCGTCGGAAGTTCATAGCCTCTTCTGGTCAGGCGGGACAATCCAAGAAGATGGCGGGTAAAGACGGAGACGACTTGGAAATCAAAGTACCTCCCGGTACGCTAGTTAAAGATGCAAAAACAGGCAAAGTTCTCCTCGATCTCACGATCCCCAATAGCCGTGTTTTGGCACTACCTGGGGGGCGAGGAGGTCGCGGTAACCCCCACTTCACCACCGCTACCCGTCAAGCCCCATCCTTTGCGGAACGGGGAGAGCCGGGGCAGGAACTATGGGTGCAGTTAGAGCTGAAGCTCTTAGCTGATGTGGGTCTTGTGGGTTATCCAAATGTAGGGAAATCTACGCTCCTGTCGGTCGTATCAGCAGCTCGTCCCAAGGTGGCAAACTATCCCTTCACCACGTTAACACCTAATTTAGGCGTTGTATCCTTGGAGCCGGGCCATGCATTTGTAATTGCAGATATTCCTGGACTCATCGAAGGAGCTCATACTGGCGTGGGCTTGGGAATGGAATTCTTGCGCCATATAGAGCGCACTCGCCTCATTTTGCACTTGGTCGACGCAGCCGGTGTGGATGGCAGGGATCCAGTGGACGACTATGCCAAGATCAACCAGGAATTGCGTTTGTATAGCGAAGAACTTGCCGATTGTCCCCAGATTTTGGTTGCGAACAAAGCGGACTTGCCTGAAGCCTCGGAGAATTT
>DHNI01000097.1:70494-88851 GCA_002409455.1 Firmicutes bacterium UBA5420
GCGGCCTTGATGCGCCGCTGCGATCTGCTGATACGAGAGATGAAAAAGGCAGCTCCCGCGGCGGAGCAGGTGCAACAGTTAATTCTTCCCAAAGAGGAGACCCCACCTGTTGATGAATACACTATTGTGCGCGATAATGAGGATTATGTTATAGAAGGGGCAGGCTTAGATCGGCTTTTGCGTCGTTTAGATCTCAACAATCCCGACACCATCGTCTATTTACAGAATTTATTTGAAAAAATTGGCTTGTATAAAAGCTTGGCGGAGATGGATATTCCAGAAGGAGCTACCGTGAGGCTTGGAGAATTAGAATTTGAGTATATGGAGTGAGGTTTTTTTATGTTAACAAGTAAGCAACGAGCATATCTACGTGCTTTAGGTAACGAGCTTGATCCTGTTTTTCAGATTGGCAAAGGTGGTCTGTCAGAGGAGATCATAGATCAACTTGATGCTGTTTTAGAAGCCAGGGAGCTCATTAAGGTTAAAGTGCTGAAGAGCTGTCTTGACGATGCAGGGGAACTGGCCGACGAGGTTGCCAACGCCCTTGATTGTCATGTGGTTCAGAAGATCGGCAAAAGTTTTCTTTTGTATCGCAAGCCTATAGAGGAACCCAAAATTCAACTGCCCTAAAGGAGTAAGGTACATGAATAAGAAAGGCCCAAGAATAGGGATTATGGGCGGCACGTTTGATCCGGTGCATTATGGACACTTGGTAACTGCCGAGGGAGCTCGTTGCGAATATGAACTTGATCATGTCTTGTTTCTACCATCGGGGAAACCTCCGCACAAATCAATGCGCAATGTAAGTGATGCAGAACACCGCTATATGATGACTGTACTGGCGATTTTAACAAATCCCTACTTTGAAGTCTCGCGTTTGGACATTGATCGTGAAGGAATCAGCTATACGATTGACGCTTTACGAGCACTCCAAAGATTCTACGGGCCCGATGCGGAGCTCTTCTTTATCACCGGCGCCGATGCAATTTTCGAGATTACAGATTGGAAAGACTCGGATGAGTATTTGACGATTGCCCATTTTATAGCAGCAGCCCGGCCTGGGTTCTGCTTGGAAGAATTGCCTCAAGCTACGCAAGATTGGGTGGGGCAGCATGGCGAGCGTTTTCATGTTCTAAAGGTTCCAGCTATGGCCATTTCGTCCACCGAGATCAGAGACCGGGTAAAAAAGGGAATTTCCATTCGCTACCTTGTTCCTGAAGCGGTCGAACACTACATTAAACGTCATAATCTTTATCTTTAGGCGGTACCCGAGTTTGTTGCAGGCTCTGCGAAGTACTTTAGGCAGGAGGGAGGGAATATTATGTTATCAGAAGAAGAAGTTGTGAGACGAAAGGCCGAGCTTGAAGAGCGCCGAAATCTGAAACGAGCCTATCGACGTCGTCAGATTGTTATTTATTCTTTGTGTTTTTTTGTGGGCATTATTCTAATGGTCTTTACCGCGAGATACACCTATCAACGGAGCGTTGAAGGAACACCTGTGATGACAGGCAACAGTCAGCGGCTCTTGGTTTTGTTTCTTGGAACTGACGAGAAGCTCGAAGCAAGCACACGGGCTGATTCGATTATGCTCTTTTCACTAGATACCACAACAGGGGAGGCCGGAGTGTTATCTATACCTAGGGATACTAGGGTATGGGTTCCTTCTAGGCAACGCTGGGAGCGCATTAACGCGGCTTACGCCCATGGTGGAGCGAGCATGGCCATGGAGGCGGTATCGCATCTGTTAGGCGTACCTGTAGATTACTATGTGCATACGGATTTTGACGGTTTTGAGCAACTGGTCGATGTATTAGGTGGGGTTGAAATCAACGTAGCAAGAAAGATGCACTATGTTGATCATGCCCAAGGACTCGAGATCAATCTCCAACCAGGTCTGCAGATCCTAAGTGGCGAAAAGGCACTGCAATACGTACGCTATCGCGATCGTCTAGGTGATGTGTCCCTTGTTGATCCCTTCAACGAGGAATACGATGGACGGGTAGAACGGCAGAGGCAGTTTTTCGAGGCTATTATATCCCAGGCTTTGAGCCCCTCTTCTCTCATTAAGTTGCCGCAACTTGTGACCCAGACCTTTAGAATTGTGAACACCAATCTACCCTGGGAACGAGTATTTAGTCTAGCCCTGTCTGGATCAAAGTTTTCTGCGGACAAAATCCAAACGGCTGTATTGCCAGGCAATAGTCAAGTGTTGAATGACGCCTGGTACTGGGTTGTCAACGAACAAAAGGCTAAGGCTATCATAGATTCTGTAGTTCTTGGTAAGCCAGAACCACTTCGCTTGGTGGTTCTTAATGGTAACGGTCGCAGCGGTATAGCCCAGGAGGTGTCAGACCTTTTGCGGTACTATGGCTACGATGTGATCTCCCATGGCAATGCTGAACATTTTAACTTTGTTACTACGCAGGTTGTTGTATCGGCTCGAGATGCGGAGCGCGTCAAACCTTTAGCGGAGTATCTAGGGGCCTCGATTCAGGAGGCTGATCAGGAGAACGCACAGGTTACTGTGATTATTGGGAAAGACTATACATCAACAAACGATAGGAGCGTGGGAATTTGATCAAGAACAGCGCCGAATACATGGCCAAGGTAGCTGCTCGGGCTGCAGACGAGAAGAAGGCGGACGAAATACGGGTGCTAAAAATGCCTGAAGTGGTGGCGGAAACAGAGTATTTCGTAATTGGCAGCGCTTCCACCCATGTGCAGGTTCGGGCCATTGTGAATTCCATTACAGCGGCTTTAGAAGATGAGGGTGCAGAGCTCTTGCGCTACGAAGGACGCGGGGATAACAGTTGGGTGCTGTTGGACTATGGAGACATCGTTGTCCATGTCTTTTTAGAAGAGGATCGCGGTTACTATGACCTTGAAAAGCTCTGGGCCGACGCGGAACACGTCACTTGGTATGAATAAGCCCTATTCAACCTTAGCTACCCTTTATGACCTCTCTATGGATGTGGATTACAAGGGATGGGTGCAGTATCTTTTGGCCCTCGGTTTGCGCCATCATCATGTACCTGGCAAAATTCTTGATTTGGGCTGTGGTACAGGTAACTTGACTATTCCCCTAGCTAAACGGGGATATCCGATTATGGGCGTCGATCTTTCCAGAGAGATGATTGAGGTAGCGAAAGAAAAGGCCCTTGCCCTAGAAGAGGAGATTGCCTTTCTTGTAGGCGATATGCGTAGCTTTTCTCTGCCTGGTGAGTTCTTTGATACTGTGATTAGTGGTTGTGATGTCTTAAACTATTTGACCTCTGAAGCTGATCTTGCTTCTGCATTTCGTGTTGTAGATAAGTTGCTACATTCTGGAGGATTATGGTTTTTTGATTTGAATTCTGCGTGTAAGCTGAGGCACATCTACGGAAACGAATCCTATGCGGATCTGCAAGATACCTTTGCTTATTTTTGGGATAACAGCTATGATGATAGTTGTGATATTTGCACCATGAATTTGACCTTTTTTGTCCAGAAGGGAGCAGGGCTCTATGAAAGGCGGGTGGAGAGGCACCGCCAGAAACTCTGGACTCCTCAAGCGATTCGTGAACTTTGTGCCGCAAACGGTTTTTTGCTTCAAGCTTGCTATGACTTCCTGACCTTCGAGCCTTGTAGTACTGAAAGTCACCGTTGGCAGTTCGTAGTGGAGAAAAGGTAAGAAGCACCTCGGGGGTGCTTCTTTTTTAGAATGAACGATATGTGTTTGTGTTAGAATGCTCTGTGGGAGCCGGGAACGATTGTCCTCGTAGAAGTTCCTGTTCTGCCAGGGCGATCATGCGGCGAACCATATGTCCTCCTACGGAACCGCATTCTCTAGATGAGATATTGCCCCAATAGCCAGTCTTGTATTCAGGGTTTATTCCCAGTTCATTGGCTACTTCATATTTGAACTGGTTAAGGGCTTGATAAGCGTGGGGTACGACTTTGATGTTGCTGCCACTAGAACCTTGGGCCATGGAATCTCCTCACTTTCTGTCCCTAGAGTATCCCATCCTACTCGTTTTTACCCATGATAGGTTTTGGAAGATCATTTGCTTTTTTCCAGACTTGCTATGTTCTTAATTATGAGGCCAGGAGGAATACGTACTCCATTGGTGGAATATCCACAAAAGATTCGTGATAGGTTTCTTTACCGTAAAGAGGCATAACTGAAAGGGTGAACAGGTTGATTCAAAGAACATTCCCCCGCGGGGGAAACAGAGAAGTACCCGATCATAAGGAGGCGACAGAAGGGAAACCCATTAGGAGCCTTTCGGCACCGTCTATTGTGGTAATCCCAATGCTTCAGCATATAGGCGCTCCCTGTGAACCTGTGGTGGGCGTAGGTGATAAGGTAAAAATGGGGCAGCCTTTAGGAAAAAACCAGGCATTTGTATGTGCCCCTATCCATTCTAGTGTTTCTGGCGAAGTAATCGCCGTGGAGGATCGGCCTTTAGCCACAGGTCGCAGGGCTTTAGCTGTTGTGATTCGCAATGACGGAAACGATGACATGGTCAAGTTTGAAACGGGCGACCTAGACAAAATGTCTCCAGATGTTATTCGCCAGAAAGTGAAGGCAGCGGGCATTGTCGGTATGGGAGGAGCGGGATTCCCTGCTCACATCAAGCTTAATCCACCCAAACCAGTGGATACGATCTTGATTAATGGGGCGGAGTGTGAACCCTATCTCACGTGTGACCACAGACTTATGGTCGAACGGGCACCGCAAGTTGTGGGAGGACTGCTGGCGATCATGAAGGCCACTGGCGCTTCGCGGGGCATCATTGGCATTGAAGAGAATAAACCAGATGCTATCATGCAGATGCAAGATGCGACGCAAGACCAAGACCATCTGTCTGTAGCAGTGCTAAAGGTCAAGTATCCACAAGGGGCTGAAAAACAGCTTATAAAGGCCATCCTTGATAAGGAAGTTCCTAGTGGATGTCTTCCTGCGGATGTAGGCTGTGTAGTCAGTAATGTGCATACCGCTATAGCCATTCACGAGGCTGTGATTCACGGAAAACCCTGCTATGAACGTGTGGTTACTGTCAGTGGTGGTTCTGTTGTTGATCCTCGGAATGTCTCGGTGCGCATAGGCACACCTATTCAAACCCTCTTAGATTTTTGTGGCGGTCTGCTCGGCGAACCTGCAGCATTGATCTGCGGTGGGCCCATGACAGGTCCCCCCATTTTGGATGTATACGGGCCTGTGGTCAAGACTCTATCAGGCATTTCTGCGTTAAATCACGAGGAAGCAGGTTTTGACGTCAATAGACCTTGTATTCGTTGCGCTCGCTGTGTGAAGGCTTGCCCCGCTGGCTTGACTCCCAATTTGCTTGGAGACTATTCTAATAGGGGTATGATTGATCAGGTTATTAGACTGAGGGCGCAAGACTGTATCGAATGTGGACTTTGTTCGTATGTCTGTCCGTCTAAGCGTGCTTTGGTAACTTGGATAAAGAAAGGCAAAGCAGACTTAGCAGCTTTGCGCGCTAAGGAAAGAGAGCTAGGGGTGAGTGCATGCAAGTAAGAACAGGTCCATTTCTCAGAGATGCAGTAACAATTGAACAGGTTATGGGGGATGTGCTTATTGCCCTCATCCCGACTGTAGTGGCTGGCGTGCTGCTTTATGGACGACATACGCTAATGGTCGTAGTTTTAAGTACTTTAAGTGCAGTTCTCACCGAAGCCATTCTAACGAGGGCCCCCTTAACGCCAAAAGGGATCTTTGGAGATGGAAGTGCGGCGGTTACGGGCCTTTTACTCGGTCTGATTCTGCCCCATACGACGCCCTACTGGGTTCCCATTTTTGGCTCTTTCTTTGCTATCGCCTTAGTGAAGTTGGCTTTTGGAGGTTTAGGCTATAACATTTTTAACCCGGCCTTAGCGGCTCGGGCCATGCTGCTTTTGGCTTTTACGTCCGAAATGATTTACCTTACAGATGCCGTTACGGGCGCAACACCCTTATGGGGCACGGCTCGTTTTTCTTGGTCTCTATTCTGGGGGAATGTGCACGGCATTATTGGTGAAACTTCGGTTATTGCCATCTTACTTGGTGCCGCCTACCTGTTTTATAAAAGGCACATTAATTGGCGTATTCCTGTCAGCTGTCTTGGGTCAGCTTTTATATTGGCTTTGGTGTGGGGTTTAGATCCCTGGCATACGATTACGGCGGGGGGGTTGATGTTTGCCGCCTTCTTTATGGCTACCGATATGGTGACATCGCCTGTGACTCCCGTAGGTGAGATCGTCTTTGGTGCTGGCTGCGGTATGTTAACATTTATGATCAGGCAATACACGCCATTTCCGGAAGGCGTTACCTTCGCCATTCTGATTATGAATGCGATGACTCCAGCCATTGATTCCTTAACGATTCCGCCGGTCTTTGGTGTAGGTGCAAGTTATAAGACTCGCATAAGAGGTTTTGCAGTGACCGCGGGCGTTGTCATCGTTTTGTTGGGTGCCTTAGTCGGCATCGAACGTAATGAGCCGGCTATCCGTCCTCTCATTAGCAATGGTCATTATTTACCTATGCATGAGCTTTTAAGAGATCCAGATTATGACGTGGTGGAAGTCGATGAAACTCGTTATTATGTGGTTCGTGATGAAGAGGGCGATCCGCTGCAAGCAGCTTTCATAGCAGAGAGAAATGGCTTTAATGGCCCTATTAGCTTCTTGTTGCTGTTGGATGCGGAGCATCAAATTGAACGCGTTTCAGTATTAAAACAGGGTGAAAACCCCGGTTTTGGTGAGTTGATAACGAGATCCTCTTTCTTAAGCCAATTTGTAGGTATGGATAAGGATAGTCCATTTTCGGTGGGAGAAGACATTCAACTGATCTCCGGAGCTACCGTCTCATCGCGCGCTGTGATCAGTGGTGTGGAGAGAGCCTTACAACACTTTGACCAGGCCTTTTTCGGGGTGGATGGGCCCGGTATCCTAAATGACGGAACCTTTGTGGGTGAGACTGCATCCTTTGGTGGGCCTCTAGAAGTTGAAGTTGTTGTTGAAGGTGGCAGGATTTCTTCGGTCACCGTTCTTAGGCATTCTGACACACCTGGGTTTTCGGATCCCGCCATCAGTGGCGTTCCCGAAAGAATTGTGGCTGCCAATTCAGCCCAAGTTGACGCTGTTTCTGGCGCTACACTAACGAGCGAAGCCATTATGTCCGCTGTTCAAGCCGCATTAGAATCAACAAGCGTTGGGCAAGGAGATGAACTGGAACTTGATCCCGAGGTTCGTGATACGTCAGACGGTACGTCTGTGGCTAACGCCCCGTTTGAGATTACTGTGGGCGACGGTACGCATCGCGGGAGGGCTCAAGGTTTCGGGGGTGAGTTGGTTCTTGATGTAACCGTCACGGGGGCAAGGATTACCGATATCGTGGTTGTAGAGAGCAGTGAAACACCCTTTATTGCAGACGCTGCCTTCAAGAAGCTCCTCCCTGCCATCATCGAGGCGCAAGGTCCTGTTGAAACAGTGAGTGGCGCTTCAGTAACGAGTGGGGCAATCCACGGTGCCTTGCGTGATGCTTTGAATATGAAGGAGGGCCAGTAACGTTATGAGTATTTTCTGGGAAGGTGTATTTAAGAAGAATCCCGTGTTGGTCTTAGCTATGGGTTTGGTGCCGGCTGTAGCCATTACCACTACTGGTTTAGATGGCTTAGTTCTTGGCATCAGTATTACCTTTGTGCTCCTTGCCTCCTGCGTGATTAACTTTGTCGTGATCCCCTTGATGCCGTCCAGTTCACGACTGGCTTTGCGGGCACTGATTTTGATTATCTTGGTGGTGGCGCTGTATGGCTTTATCTTGCATACACGTCCAGGACTCGTGGCTGGGCTAGGGATTTTCTTTCCCTTTATGGTAGCCGATGCTTTTAGGCTTCAAAGTTCCGAAGATACGCGCCCCTTTGGGCGAATTGTCCTAGAGGCTCTAGGACAAGGGTTGGGCTTCATTTGGGCTCTTGTCTTAATCGGGGTCATTCGTGAGTTTCTAGGGTTTGGTTCCATCTTCGGTAAAGAGATGGTCTCTGGGGTCTTGCGGCCTATGTCCTTAGCAAAGGGCGTACCCGGAGGTATGATTATCGTTGGACTACTCTTGGCATTGACAAACGTAGTAACCAAGCAAGGAGGGGAAACTCCATGACGGATGGATTGGATATTTTCGTTGAGACAGTTATTACTGGAAATTTGGTGCTCATTCAAGGTCTTGGGCTCTATGCTCTAACACGCTACACGAAGACCGTGCGTGGTGCAGTCAAAGCAGGGTTAAACACAGTGGCAGGTATGCTGGTAGGGGCAAGTATTTTGTGGCTCCTAGGTGACATCGTTCCAACCTCACCAACATCCCAGATTGGCTTTTATGTGCTGGTAGGCTTTGTGTCGGCCCTGATAGCTCCGCGTTTGACGGGTCAGAACACGTCTCCAGAGTATCATGTGGTGGATACCGCCCTCATTGGGTTGTTATTGCTCATGGCTGTGCGTGGTGTGGCTGGTGCACAAAATGTATGGGTTGCACTAGGAGTGAGTTTTGGATATTTTGTTGTCTTAGTAGTTATGGCGTCCATTCGCGAACGCCTTGCCTTGGCGCCTGTTCCTAAAGCACTTCAAGGGACACCGATCGTCTTGATCACCGCGGGTTTGCTCGGTCTAGCCCTTCTTGGTTTCCGGTTCTAAGAATAGAGGTAATGCTCCAGAAGAACTAGTATTGTGGATAGTCTTCTGGAGCTTTTTTGTTTATTATTATCAGAATAGGGAGGTATTGTATATAATATGTAGAAATAAGGATCTGCCCAGGGAAAGAGGGAGGAGAACATAGTGCCAACTAAACAAAAGGTCGTCCTTCTTGTTCTTGTAGTATTAAGTGTCCTTCAGCAAGGCGTGCGCTGGACCATGAGCAACCAAGATTCAGCAAACATACCGCCTGTGGTGCAAGCAGCAGAGACTCTGCCTGAGGGGCAGGCACAAAGACATTGTCCCTTAGTTCATGTAAACAGTGCAGGCATGGCTGAATTACGGACACTGCCCGGTATAGGGGCTGTTTATGCTGAACGTATTATCGTGGAGCGCAGAGAGAAACCCTTTGAGGAGAAGCGTGACTTGCTCCGCGTTGCGGGGATTGGCGAGAAACGTCTCGCCCAGTTGATCGATTTGATCTGCCTTTACTATGATGAGCATGCTGCGACCGAGTAATTCTTTGCTCCTATTTCCTTGTTTAGCTCTGGGAATCTATCTAGGTTCCCTGGGCTTGCTCAACCTTATCGTGCTAGTAACTCTCTTTAGTAGCCTTGTAATTTTGTGGCTCTGTTTGGCCTATCGGGGCAGGGCCTTAGGTGGTTTGTTGTTTGCACCTGTTGTGATTATCGGAATGCTTCTGGTGGGTTACTTGTCTGGGCTTCCAGAAAAGGCGTGGGTGACTCCTAAAGAAGGAGACTTCACCGGTAGGATCTATCAAGTGCAAGACTTGAGTTTTGATCAACGTGTCTTAGTTCGTCTGTCATCCACGAGACAGCAAGTTGCGGTGCATCTTCCCTTAGAGGCGACCCCAAGGGTAGGCGATGCTATCGCCTTTACCGGAACCATTAGCCAGCCTAGGGAGGCGCCAAATCCAGGGGTCTTTTGTTATCGCCAGTACCTCCGCACTTTGGGCATTTTTGGTGTTTGCTATCCTGATATCTATCAAGTGCAAGCGCCAGCCCGCGCTGGAATACTCACCTCGCTGCGAACCTGGCTTCGTAGTAACATACTGACTCACTTGCAGGATCCAGGTTTGGTGCTAGCTCTGGTGTTAGGGCAGCGCGATCAGCTGGGCCAGGAGCGTCAAGAAACCTGGCGACGTCTAGGCATTTCACACCTGTTAGCGATCTCTGGCATGCATGTGGGTTTTGTCGCTCTGGGCTTGGGGTTTGTGGTTAGACGCCTTCCCCTCAGTGCTCTAACAAAGCTTGTGGTAATTCAGGGGACTCTTTTAGCCTATATTATTGTGGCTGGTAGCGGATCATCAGCTTGGAGAGCTCTTCTCATCAGTATGCTAGGGGGTTATGCTACGTTGCAGGGGCACCGCCAAGACCCTCTGCACCTTTGGGCCACCGTGGGATGGGTATTGCTGTTGATCAAACCCACTTTGGTTTTTGATACTGGCTTCACGTTATCTTTTGCAGCCTCAGGTGGCATTTTGCTGTGGAGCCCTGTTTTGAAGGCGAACTACTGGTGCAAAAACCGAATTATAGGGTATGTGGCCCAATCGCTTGCTATCTCGATTATTGCGCAGCTAAGTCTAGCGCCCCTTTTGCTAGGTTACTTTGGGGAGATAGCAATTTTGGGGCCTTTGGCAACCTTGGCTTTTTTGCCATTTGTGGTTGTCTTAATGATTGGTGGTATGGTGGTTGCCGTAGGTTTGGGATCACTGGGAGTTGGGGCGTTACTAAATGGAGTAATGCACCTGATGGGTGCCCTGGAAACCATGCTGCTCCACCTCGCCGTGCAATGGAGCCATGGCTCCTGGGCTCAAACTGAAGTCTATTTGTGGTGGTTTTTGTTCATCTATGCTGGGTGGCGCTTGCGCAGGCCTCGGTTAACGAAGCCAAAAAGAACTATAGCAAAGCTGATCACAATTACAGTTGTCCTGCTTTTCCTAACTTGCCTACCGCCTGTATTACGCAGGCCTCTGGAAGTGACTGCTTTGAATGTGGGGCAGGGTGATTGTTACTTTGTGAGGACTCCAAGTGGCTTACACTTGTTGATAGACGGGGGCGGTGATTCGCCTTACTGGCAAGAACGGGGCAGAAATGTTGGCGAAGAGCGTGTTGTGCCTTATTTGCAGCACCGGCAAGTGTCGCGGATCGATTATGTGATTGTCTCTCATCACCACGAGGATCATCTCTTTGGTCTATTAGCTGTTTTAGAACACTTTGACGTTGGCATGGTAATCGATAATGGCCATGACCACACTAGCCCAACCTATGAACGGTATATTGAGCTTGTTGCCGAAAAGGACATTTCGTACCATGTGGCTCGTGCCGGAGATCGCCTAAAACTCGGCGACGGCATTACTCTACATGTTCTCTACCCGGAGTTGCTTCGACCGAACCTTCCTTCAGCCCATAACAACAACTCATTATTGCTTCGTTTAGAATATGGGGGAGTGCGGCTTTTGTTCACCGGGGATTTAGAGAATGCTGTACTTTATGATCTTGCCCATGATCTGCGGTACGATCTTGGCGCGGAGTGGCTGAAGGTACCGCACCATGGTAGCCGGGGGAGCTTTCTTGAAGATTTTTATGAGGCCGTTGACCCTAATTGGGCTGTTATATCAGTGGGCTCAAACAGTTTCGGCCACCCCCATGACGAAGTTGTAGATTTCTTAGATAAAAGCAAAATTACATGGCGCACAACACAAGAGGCACCCCAAACTTTTCACGTTTGGTGGGGACTTTGGGGAAGGTTTACCTCGCCTTGATTAGAATTATTAGGGAGAGGTGATGGATTGTGAACGTACAAAAAACCCTCCAGAGAATTGAAGTTGAACCCCTTCCCCGTGTACTTTTCGTCCATGGATCCGAGATAGTATGGCATGATCGGATCTATGCTGCACTGAAACGTCGAAATGCTAAAGACAGCATGGCGGAGTTTAATTGGTCTGTCTTTCATGGGCATAAAGAGTTGAGCCTTGAGGCTCTCTTGGTGGAGCTTGGTATGGTTCCGTGGGGTGAGGGGCCAAAGATTGTGGTTTTGAAAAATGGGGAACTCGTTCCCGCGGCGATTATGGAGAGTTTGGCGTCTTGGCTTGAGCAAAACCCGAAGGCCAACTGCCTCGCTCTCTTCGTAAACAAAGTCGATCAGCGCTTGAAGTATGTGAAAATCTTGCGCCAATTTGCGCTGGAAGTTGCGTGTGAGGCATTGCAAGGTGATGCGCTAGTTCGTTATGTTATAGACTTGTGCGCCGAGCAGGGTAAGAAGATGAAGAGGGATACAGCAGAGCTTTTTCTCAGCCGGGTGGGTGCGGATCTGCTCCTTATACAAAACGAGCTAGAGAAACTATTTGCTTGGAGCGAGGAACGGCAAGAAATCACCTCCGCTGATGTCCAAGGCGTTTCGTCACTTTCGCCAGCGCAAATCGCTAATCACACTATCTTTGAAATGACCGATTTCATTGTTCAGAAGAAACGCCAAGAAGCTCTAAAGGTTCTTGGCATGCTCCTCGAAGCTGGGGAGCCGGCTCTACGTATTTTGCCCTTAATCGAGAGGCAACTACGCTTGGTGCTGGCGGCGAAGACCGCCGCCACCAATTTGGACGATGTAGCAAAGCAGATGGGCGAAACGAATGCCTATGCTTTAAAAAAGGTACAGAAGCACGCCAAAAAGTATGATCTCCAAGAGATCTTTAGTGGATTTCGAGGCGTCCTGCATGCTGATCGCGAATTGAAACTTGGAGTGCCTGGTGATCAGGTCTTGACGGATCTTATTATTAAGCTTACCTAGTTTAGAGAAAAACAAAACGCCTCATCCATATGGAAGGGCGTTGTCGGATAGCATGTTACTCAATTATGCCTGTTTAGCTAGATTTTTGGTCATACGGGACTTCTTGCGAGCAGCAGCATTCTTGTGAATGAGACCCTTAGCGGCCGCTTGATCTAAAGCCCTAGCTGCCTTTTGAAGGTGGGTAGGGGCGTTTGCGGGATCATTTGCTAAAGCGGCTTCGTATTTTTTAATCGTGCTTTTCAAAGCCGATCGATGGGCGGCGTTGCGGGCACGTTTCGATTCGTTAACACGGATTCTCTTCTCAGCTGATTTCGTAGTTGCCAAATCAATTCACCTCCTCGGGCGAAATTACCATGTAATTATAACATTAGACTGTGGGAAGTTCAATAGCCTGTCTTGGTTGGAATAACCTTTTTCCTTTCGGTTAATCTAAAGTAGACTGGAGGAGAGAACATGTCGAAAGCGAACCATCAGGATCGTTTGTTTGAAAAGTACAATATTCGCACAGATCTAGCTTTAGAATCGCATCAAGCCGTCATCGAACAAGAAGGGCCCCCGGAGTTGCCTGGCGTTAAAGTTCACACAGAGCAAGAGGAGGGAATCACTCTTACTAGGATCACCGTAGAAAACGACATCGGTGCGCAGATGATGGGAAAAGCCCCTGGTAACTATTCTACTTTAGAAGCCCCAGGGCTTAGGGTGCACAATCGAGATCTGCAAGAGCGTATAGCGGAGCTCTTGGCCCAAGAGATTGAGTGGTTCTTTCAGGAGGCTGAATTGGGAGAAGAAGATGCTGTCTTGGTCGTGGGTCTAGGTAACTGGAACGCTACACCCGATGCACTAGGTCCCAGGGCTGTAGAAAACCTCATGGTCACTAGGCATTTGTTAGAGATGTCACCGCCTGAATTGCGCCACGGTTTGCGACCGGTTTCAGCCATTTCCCCTGGAGTCTTAGGTCTCACTGGAATTGAGACAGGTGAGATCATCATGGGTGTCGTCGATCGCATCGGTGCCAAAGCGGTGATCTGTATTGACGCCCTGGCAAGTCGCAGTGTCGATCGCTTGTGCAGCACCATTCAAGTCTCCGACACGGGCATTCATCCTGGTGCAGGCGTAGGTAATCGCCGCCTGGCCATTAACAAGGAGACGCTTGGTATTCCTGTTATTGCCATTGGAGTACCTACAGTGGTTCATGCCGTGACCATTGTCTCTGATGCTATGGATCTAATCGAAAAGGGGAGTGTTCAAAACCCTGAGGGAGAGAAGCTGCCCCAGCGTGTTCAATTCAGTGTCGATCCTGGGGCTATCCGGGGGAATCAACAAAGAGGAGACAATCCCAATCACACGAGCCCCCCCTATGTTGACAAACGGCAAATTATCACCCAGGTTCTAGAGCCATACTTTGGCAGCATGATTGTCACTCCAAAAGAGATTGACCTGCTTATTGAAGAGGTATCTGATGTCGTTGCGGGCGCTCTCAATACTTCCTTTCACGAGGGAGTAAGTTACGATGAGGTTTTTAAGTATCTGAGCTAGTTTGAACGTCGTAGCGGTTGGGTGATTAAGATATGCCCGCCAATGCTTTCGATAACCTCACCGTCTACTAAGATTTGAACCCTCTCAATGTCTGGAAACTCTGTAAGGGTCTTGACAATTGCCTCTACAAGGTGGGCTTCCATTAAGGAGCCTCCACCGAAATCATTTGTGATTTCGGGACTAAAGTTCGCGGTAGCGAGTGTATCTCGAATAGTTAAGCCCAAGAGTTTTGTGCTCTGTGGCACCGATGCGAAAAGCTCCTCGTGGGCCAGGGGACCGTTAAGTAGTGCCTGCACTGCCGAGGCTGGGCTAGGCGGCCCCTCTATTTGTCTTTGAACGGGGATTAGGTAAAAGTCTGTTGGTGTGGATTCGATTAGATAAATCATCACGTGATTTTTGTCTGTTGATCTTTGCTTATGTAGCGAAAAAATGGTGTACACACCGAAAATTAGGGCAATCATTACCAAAGTGACGATAAATGCTTTAAGTCCGCGCATGCGATCCTTCCTTCCCTAGGGAAAATGCCACCTCTAGTCTATCATATTTTCTCTTGCTAACAAATATATTTGGCAAGAGAAGAGGTGGTGACATGCGTTTTCGGCTCAGGAGGGTGTACTCTCGGATTCGCCGCCGTACCAAGACTCTAAATCAAGGCTTTCAAGTAATCCCCCTGATGGTTTTAGCGCTCCTTCTGTTGTCCCTCTCTCTGAGCGGGTACTATTTGCTTTTTAAGGAGAGTGGCTTTGACCATTCTTTGGCCAAACGCCTTCTTGATCAGGGAATGCCTACTACCGCCCGTAGCGTTGTTGCTGAGACTACTAGCGAACGATTCGATCTGGCGTCCTTTCTACACTGGCTTACCAGCTTTAATGTGCAGGATCCTTTGAGTCTTATTGTGGCCACACTACCGGTTGCTCCCCATGGGGTTGTAGACATGAGGATGTGGGAAGAGCGTCCTTTTGTTTTTATTCAGGAGTTATCGTTTGCACCAGATCCGGTGCGACCACCAGCGGCTCCCGATATTCCAAGAGATGAGCCGATCGAAGTGCCTCTTACAGGGTCTAGGGTGTTAATCTACCACACCCACACATCAGAGAACTATCTGGGACGAGCCGTCGCTTCAGGCCAGTCAACACAAGCCCATTATCAGTTTCGCAATATGGCCGATCCCACGATCACGGGCGTGATGGCAGTAGGCCGCCACCTGTCTAATGCACTGGCAAGTCTGGGAGTGCAGACTGTTCATGAAAGTCGTATTCACACCTTACCAACGATAAATAGTTCGTACAGTAACTCAGAAAAGACGGTGCGCGAACTGCTTGCTAAGCAGAAAGACTTTGACATGGTCATTGACTTACATAGGGATGCCGGGGTACCTAATCCTACAGTGGTGATCAACGGTCGCGAGGTTGCTCGTGTTGTACTTGTGGTAGGAACAGCACAGAATATACCTTTGACTCATCCCAATTTCCAGAAGAATCTAGATTTTGCCTATAAGATAAAAAGTGTGTGTGATGCTATGTATCCTGGCCTTATGCGTCCTGTACAGGTACACAAAGAGGCGAGATATAATCAACACCTACATCCTGCAAGCGTAATTGTAGAGCTGGGATCGGTGGAAAACACTTTGGAGGAAGCTTTGTTGGCAGCTGAATTGTTGGCCAGTGTTTTGGTTAAGGTGCTCTAACAGGATTTAGCTCTTCGAAGGCGAATCTTTCAAGTTGTTGGCCACAAAGAGGAGCGAGAAGGATTGGAGAACGAAAACAGGGAACAGGTAGCGAAAGCTGCCTCCATTGTAATGCTAGCTATTTTGATTAGTCGTATTCTTGGATTTATTCGTGAAAGGGCTGTGGCAGAAGTTTTTGGTAGGACTGCGACCACAGACGTATTTTTTGCCGCCTTTGCACTGCCAGATCTGATGTATCAGCTCTTAATAGGGGGAGCCTTGAGTTCCGCCTTTATTCCTGTTTTTACCCAGTATCTGGCTCAGGATGAGGAGAAGGAAGCGTGGCACGTAGCCAGTGTCTTTTTGAATACTACCGTTTTGATCCTATTGCTTGTCATGATTCTCGGTGTAATATTCACTCCGTATCTCGCACCCTTAGTAGGTGTAGGATTTTCTGGTGAACAAAGGGAGCTGTTAGTACTACTGATGCGAGTGACTTTCCCAGCCGTGTTCTTCACGGCCTTGGCAGGACTTTGCATGGGGGTACTCCACTCCTACCAGAAATTTCTTTTGCCGGCCCTTGGCCCTATCGTTTACAACTTGGGCCAGATTTTGGGCGCCTATATCTTAGGACCCATTATCGGCATTATGGGTATGGCGGTTGGAACAGTCTTTGGCGCTTTAGGTAACGTATCCATCCAGTTTCCTGCAGTTTTCCGTAGCGCAAAAGCATATTATCGGCCCATTCTGGATTTTAAGCATCCGGGTATTCGCCGCATGGGCATGCTGATGCTCCCCGCAATTTTGGGGCTATCTATCTCTCAAGTGAATGTCATTATTAGCCAGAATCTGGCTTCCACGTTGGAGACGGGATCCATTGTGGCTCTTCGTTTGGCTAATCGTCTAATCAATTTTCCGTTAGGCATCTTTGCTATGGGTATTTCTACTGCCGTCTTTCCTACTCTGGCTCGTCTCACGGCTCGAGGGCAGAAGGAGGAGTTTAGCCGAACCCTCTCTTTTGGTCTCCGAATTGTCTTTTTTATCACCATCCCTTCTGCTCTTGGTATGGCCTTCTTAAGGGTGCCCATCGTCCGTTTACTTTTTGAGAGCGGTGAATTTTTCGCGGCTGACACCCTGGCCACAGCCTTTGCCCTGCTTTTTTATGTACCTGGTTTAATTGCACAGGCCGCGCTGCAAGTGACAACGCGTGGTTTTTACTCCTTGCAGGATACGAAGACCCCTGTAAAAATTGGCTTTGCTACTGTGGTGCTTAATTTCTTGTTAAGTCTGGCCTTCTTAAATTGGACAGACCTTGGCGCGGGAGGTTTAGCCTTCGCCTATTCACTAAGCTCCATATTTAACATGATTCTTGCTCTGGGAATCTTGGGCAAACGCCTTGCTGGGCTCATAGATAAACGGCTTTGGAGCACCTTCATTAAATCTACCATTGCTTCGTTAGCCATGGGCGTGAGCGCTTATTTTACCGCCTCTGCTATTGCAGCGCATCTGTCTACGGCATCAAAACTGGCGCAGCTACTGCAAACCTTCGCGGCCATTGGTGTAGGCGTTGTCGTTTATCTCATTCTCAGTGTGATCTTGAGAATGGAGGAAACCCAGTTTCTCTTAGGGCTCGTAAAGAACAAACTTAGGGCTAGGAGCTAATGCGCTATTGTTTTGCGATCGACCCTTCCTATGTTATAATGTGATCAGACTATTCTTATAAAGGAATTGGTAAACGTATGGTTCAAAAGAACATCCGCAACTTTTGCATAATTGCCCATATCGACCATGGAAAATCTACATTGGCTGACAGAATCTTGGAACATACAGGGGCTGTTAGCAAACGGGAAATGTCTGAACAGGTTCTAGACTCCATGGATCTTGAGCGCGAGCGGGGAATAACGATAAAACTAAAGGCCGTTCGTTTGACATATCGGGCTAAAGATGGTCAAGATTATACCTTGAATCTAATCGACACGCCTGGGCATGTAGATTTCTCCTATGAAGTATCGCGCAGCCTCGCTGCTTGTGAGGGAGCATTGCTCGTGATTGACGCTTCGCAGGGTATTGAAGCCCAGACTCTAGCAAATCTCTACTTAGCCTTAGATCATGATTTGGAGATTATTCCAGTGATCAACAAGATCGATCTTCCCAATGCTGATCCCGACCGAGTTATTAAAGAGCTTGAGGATAATATCGGTATCCCTGGCGAAGAAGCCGTCTTGGTCAGTGCCCGTACAGGAGTAGGTATTGAGGATATCTTGGAGACAATTGTGGAGCGTATTCCTGCCCCTAAGGGGGATCTAGATGCTCCAACCCGTGCCATGATTTTTGATTCGCACTATGATCAATACCGTGGTGCGGTTGCTTATGCTAGAGTGGTTGATGGCATCATTCGGGTGGGCGAGATCATTCAGATGATGAGCTCGGGCCGCAAGTTTGAGGTCACTGATCTTGGTGTACTGCGCCCGAACTTGGTAAGGGTAGAATCTTTGGGGCCTGGTGATGTTGGGTGTGTTATAGCGAGCATGAAGGATGTGCGGGATACCCGCGTGGGTGATACCATCACAATCGCTTCTAGACCTGCTAAAGAACCCTTAGGAGGCTATCGCCCGGCCAAGCCCATGGTGTATTGCGGCTTGTATCCTGTGGTAAACGAGGAGTATACCGATCTTAGAGAGGCC
>DHNI01000097.1:89103-89783 GCA_002409455.1 Firmicutes bacterium UBA5420
GGCTTTGGCTACCGATGTGGCTTTTTAGGCCTTCTGCATCTGGAAATTGTGCAGGAGCGTTTAGAGCGGGAGTTTGACCTAAACTTGATTACAACGGCTCCAAGTGTAGTCTACCAAGTGGTACTCACCGACGGCACCGTGAAAGAGGTAGATAATCCCTCTGCCTTACCACAAGTTACTACTATTGACCACATCAAAGAACCGTATGTTAGGGCTTCTATCATGGTTCCCGATGAGTTTGTAGGAGCTGTAATGGATGTGTGCCAAGATCGGAGGGGCATCTTCGACCATATGGAGTATATTACGCCTGAACGTGCCCAGCTTGAATATGAGCTTCCTTTAGCGGAGATACTCATGGACTTTTTTGATCGCCTCAAGTCGCGCACAAAGGGATATGCATCGTTAGACTACGAGTTTATCGGCTACCGCGAATCGGATGTGGTCAAACTAGATATTCTACTTAATGGCAATCCAGTCGATGCGCTTTCAAGCATTGTTCATCAAGATAAGGCTGCATCACGAGGTCGTGGTTTGGCCGAAAAGCTCAAAGAGGTCATCCCTAGGCAGCAATTTGAGGTTCCGATTCAAGCAGCCATTGGTAATAAGATCATTGCCCGGGAGACGGTGCGGGCACTACGCAAGGACGTCTTGGCCAAGTGTTATGGCGGAGATATTTCGCG
>DHNI01000097.1:89916-92916 GCA_002409455.1 Firmicutes bacterium UBA5420
GCCGCAAGCGCAAGCTATTGGAGAAACAAAAAGAGGGTAAGAAACGCATGAAAAGCTTGGGCAATGTAGAAGTTCCCCAGGAAGCCTTTATGGCCATTTTAAAAGTGGACTAGGGTGGTTGATGATGGGAGTCTATGTGCATATTCCTTTTTGTGCGCAGAAGTGTTATTATTGCGATTTTCATTCGGTAGTTGTCAGTGACGAGGAAGATTTTTCCGAGGTTGCGGGCAACTATCTTGTTTCGTTGCGTCAAGAAGCTCGCTATTATCGGCCCCTGTGGGGTGAACGCCCTTTACGCACGATCTTTATCGGTGGGGGCACACCAAGTCTGCTTCCTCCCAGAGACTTGGCTGCCTTTGTTGGTTTTCTCCGAGAAGAGCTGCCGTTTGTGAGCGAGCCTGAGATCTCCATTGAGATCAATCCCCACTCCTTAACAAGGAAAGGGGCCCAGGCGCTATCTATGGTCGGGGTAAATCGTGCGAGTCTTGGGGTGCAAGCCTTTCAGGATTATCTCCTTGAAGCCATCGGAAGGATTCATCGCTCCGAACAGGTTGAAGGGAGTGTGGCAATGCTCAGAGAGGCTGGGATTGGAAACATCAACTTGGATCTTATGTTCGGTCTGCCAAGCCAAAGTTCTCAAGACTGGGTTTCGACGCTGCAATCGGCCATCGCCCTTAGGCCCACGCATATATCTTGTTATGGTTTGATTCTCGAAGGCGGGACACCCTTGGAGAGGTGGGTGTCTGAAGGTTTGGTGGATCTGCCAGGCGATGACGATCAGGCTGAGATGTTTCAAATGGCTTGTCGTATTTTGCTAGGAGCGGGTTATGAGCATTATGAAATATCCAACTTTTGCAGGCCGGGCTGGCAGTGTAAGCATAACCTTTTGTACTGGAATAATAGGTCGTTCATAGGTCTAGGCAGTGGTGCGACAGGTTATATCAGCGGATTTCGCTATAAAAATGCTTCAGATATCCAGAGGTACATGGAAAGTTGGGATAAGGGAGTTCCTTTTTATGAGGATTTTGCTAAGGTTTCTCTAGAACAGGAAATGGATGAAACAATGATGGTGGGTATGCGTTTGCTACAGGGCATAAATGAAGCTGATTTTCGCAGCCGCTACCAGGTAGGTTTTGGGGAGGTCTACAGAGAAGCAATAGAGAATCTACTTGCCAGGGGTTTGGTAGAGTATGCCGCAGGACACTTGCGTGTGACGCGCCAGGGTCTTTTCTTGGAAAACCAGGTTTCTGGGGCGTTTCTACGATAGCGTTTCCACCCCTTGACAAACAGAGGATGAAGTGATATTTTATGGTTAAATGCTGTTAGCACTCCCACTCGTTGAGTGCTAAAAAGAGGAAGGTGAAATCATGTTGGACGACCGCAAACGCTTGGTGCTCAGGGCGATTATTGACAGTTATATTGAAACAGCAGAACCAGTGGGCTCTAGGACAATCGCTCGGAAACATGATTTAGGCGTTTCTCCGGCCACAATCCGCAACGAAATGGCTGACTTGGAAGAAACGGGTTATTTACAGCAACCCCATGTATCGGCTGGGCGAGTTCCTTCTGATAAAGGATATCGCTTTTATGTTGATACCTTAATGGAGCCCTATGTGTTTCCAGGGCTAGAGCTACGCAGGCTCCAAGAGGAAATCTCTAGTACGCAACTAAGTCCCGAGCGCAGCATTCACGAAGCAGCTCGCTTATTGGCTCTTTTGACGCAATCAATTTCTTTAATTGTAGCACCTAGCCCAGACCAACTGGTCTTTAAGCACTTGCAGTTGGTGGCCCTAGAAGATACGGGCATTTTAGTCACGCTCGTATTGCATCCTGGAGTCGTTAAGAACAGACTTATTCGCACAAAAAGAGAGTATTCGTCGGAGCAGATTGCCGACGTATCGGCGGCACTAAACCATAAACTAAAAGGTGTTACCTATAAACAACTCGGGCTTACCATTTTTAGTGAGGTGATCCGAGACTTTGGAGAGATTGGCAGAGCACTCGTGGAGCTTATCCTGCAGGGTTTGGCTGAAGACAAAGGCGAACAAATCTATGCATCCGGCACGGTAAACATCCTCAATCAACCGGAGTTTCGCGATGTGGATAGGGCTATAGCGCTCTTAGAAGCGTTAGAACAAAAGGAACACCTTTTGAGTCTGCTTGGTTCCGCTGCCAAGTTTAGCGGTGTACAGGTTGCCATTGGCCAAGAAAATGTCTCTAGCGCCATGCAAAGCTGTAGTCTTGTCACCTGCACCTACTATGTCGGCAATGACGTCGTGGGCACTATAGGTGTTATTGGGCCAACTCGCATGGATTATGCCAGGGTGATGGCGGCCGTTGAGGTGGTGTCTCGCTCGCTAAGCACCTTGTTGACGGACGACAAATAAGTGAAGCCAAAAGGGACCCTTGAGGCAAGGGTCATTTTTCTAGAAGAAGGGGGTACCTTGGTGACCGAACAGGAAGACAGGATGGAAGAACATACAGAGGATGTGGAGGCAGAGCAGGAGGAGCACGCTTGTGATTGTGCTGACCAGTTAGAGCAATTAGAGCGCGACAAAGCTCAGCTCAGCCAGCAGTTGCTTCGTCTCAAAGCGGATTTTGATAACTACCGCCGCCGAACACAAATCCAGATGGAAGAAAACACGAAGGATGCTAACAAGCACTTATTACAGGATTTATTGCCGATCTTGGATAACTTTGAGCGTGCCTTAGAGTCAGACCATGATGCCGAGGCTGAGGGTTCATTTTTTCAAGGCATCGAAATGGTCTATAAAGCTTTAATGGCGGCTTTGGCAGAGCACGGTTTGCAGCCCATTGTGGCGAAGGGTGAGTTCTTCGACCCTTGTCTACATGAGGCGGTTGCCATGGAAGGCTCTGAAGGGGACGCATTGTATGTGCTTGAACAAATTCGAACAGGCTACTTATTTCATGAAAAGGTGCTTCGACACACTAGGGTCTTAGTGGGACAGAACAAGGAGGAAGACGAATGTCAAAAGTAAT
>DHNI01000097.1:93056-93392 GCA_002409455.1 Firmicutes bacterium UBA5420
GGAAGACGAATGTCAAAAGTAATTGGTATTGATCTAGGAACAACCAACTCAGTTGTGGCCGTCATGGAAGGCGGAGAACCCATCATCATTCCTAATGCTGAAGGGTCTAGAACTACACCTTCCGTTGTTGCATTCACCAAAGATGGTGATCGTATTGTGGGACAAGGGGCAAAGCGGCAAGCTGTGACCAACCCCGAGCGTACGATTTCGTCCATCAAGCGACATATGGGTACAGATTTCAAGGTCAAAATTGATGGCAAGGATATGACGCCTCAAGAAATTTCGTCCATGGTTTTGCGTAAGTTGAAAGAAGAGGCCGAGGCCTATTTGGGAGAA
>DHNI01000097.1:93580-93840 GCA_002409455.1 Firmicutes bacterium UBA5420
CAAAGGCAGGCGACCAAGGATGCAGGCACCATTGCTGGTTTAGAAGTGGAGCGGATCATTAACGAGCCAACGGCGGCAGCTGTGGCCTATGGTCTAGATAAGGAACACGAACAAACGGTGCTCGTCTTTGACTTGGGCGGTGGCACATTTGACGTCTCCATTTTGGAGCTCGATGAAGGATACGTCGGCGTTAAGGCCACGAGCGGTAACAATCGTTTGGGTGGCGACGACTTTGATGAACGCATTACGAACTATCTCGT
>DHNI01000097.1:94020-94278 GCA_002409455.1 Firmicutes bacterium UBA5420
AGCGAGTTTAAGAAAGAAACCAGCATCGATTTAAGTAAGGACAAAATGGCTATGCAGCGTTTGAGAGAAGCTGCCGAAAAGGCCAAAATTGAGTTGTCTGGTTTGGTTCAGACTAATATCAACTTGCCGTTTATAAGCGCTTCCTCTAGTGGTCCGGCCCATCTTGATATTAACCTTACCCGCGCCAAGTTTAATGAGCTCACCGCGGACTTGGTAGAGAAGACATTAGAGCCTATTCGTCAATCGTTGAAGGATGCC
>DHNI01000097.1:94444-118708 GCA_002409455.1 Firmicutes bacterium UBA5420
GTTGAAGGATGCCGGTTTGAAACCGGGCGATGTCCATCGTGTGCTCTTAGTAGGTGGATCGACGCGTATTCCCGCTGTGCAGGAAGCTATCGAAAAGCTGATGGGTAAAGAAGCGTATAAAGGCATTAACCCTGACGAATGTGTGGCTCTTGGTGCTGCGGTACAGGCTGGGATCATCTCAGGAGAGTTTGATCAAGGTAAAGGTCTGATCTTGGTTGACGTAACCCCCTTGTCGCTTGGTATTGAGACTCTTGGCGGAGTTATGACGACACTGATTAAACGTAACACCAGTATTCCGTGTAAAGAGAGTAATGTGTTTACAACTGCTGCCGATAATCAGCCAGCTGTGGATATCCATGTGTTGCAGGGTGAAAGGCCTATGGCCGCTGATAACGTAACCCTAGGGCGTTTTCAACTTACAGGCATTCCTCCCGCACCTAGAGGTATTCCTCAAATTGAAGTAACCTTTGATATTGACCGCAATGGAATTGTAAATGTTACGGCCAAAGACAGAGGAACTGGTCGGGAGCAGAAGATAACGGTTACTTCATCGACGGGTTTGACTAAAACCGACATTGATAAGCTCGTTAGCGAAGCAGAAGACCATGCAGAAGAAGACAAAGCGAAACGGGAAGCCATTGAATTGCGCAACCAGGCTGACAATGCTCTATGGGCTGTAGATCGTACGCTAAAAGAGTTAGGTGATAAGGTAACTGCGGAGCAAAAGGCCGAAGTGGAAGCTGCGAAGGAAGAGCTTAAAGCGGCAGTGGAGAAAGATGACGCCGAAGAGATTAAGACGAAAATGAAAGGGCTCGACGAAGTCTTGCATCGTATTTCGGAGAAGCTCTACCAAGAAGCCCAGGCCGCGGATCCCCAAGCAAGTGGTGGAGCTAGCGAAACCCAGGAACATGACGAAGATATAGTGGACGCTGACTTCACAGAGGAATCCTAAGTCAGTGGGAAAAAAGGCGGTGTAACACTTGGCCAAGGAAGATTATTATGATGTTCTAGGCGTCCCTCGAGGCGCCTCTGCCGATGATGTGAAAAAGGCCTATCGTAAGTTAGCCAGAGAACTTCATCCAGATGTGAACCAAGCACCGGATGCTGAGGAGAAATTCAAGACCATTAATGAAGCCTATTCGGTGCTTGGCGATCCTGAACGTAGGCAAAAATATGATCAATTTGGTCATTCGGCCTTTGATAACGCAGGACAGGGCGGCTTTGGAGACTTTGGTGGTTTCGGTGGTTTTGATGACTTAGGCGACATATTCAGTGAGTTCTTTGGGGGAGGGTTTGGCGCACGCCAAGCCAATCGCCCCCAAAGAGGTGCTGATTTGCGCTATGACATGACCATTGAGTTTGAAGAAGCGGCCTTTGGTACTGAAAAGGAGATCTCTATTCCTCGCACGGAAATCTGCAATCATTGCCATGGTAATCAGGCAGAACCAGGCACCCCCATAAAGACTTGTCCAGAGTGTAATGGCAGTGGACAGGTGCGGTATGTGCAGCAGACTCCGCTTGGTCAGTTCGCTAGTACTAGAACTTGTAGTCGCTGCCGCGGTGAAGGGAAGACTTTCGAGACTCCTTGTAGCGTCTGCCACGGTAGCGGTACCCAGCGGAAGATGAATAATATCACTGTAAATATTCCGGCAGGTATTGATGATGGGCAAAGTCTACGTTTAGGCGGACGTGGGGAGAGCGGACAGAGGGGTGGACCCCCGGGAGATCTCCTTATTTTGGTGCGTGTTAAGCCCCATGAGTATTTCCGTAGGGAAGGACGGAACGTGGTTTGTGAGGTACCCCTTTCCTTTGTGCAGGCGAGCCTAGGCGATGAGATTCAGGTTCCGACTTTAGAGGGCGGTGTCAATCTGCGCATCCCCGAAGGAACCCAATCAGGAAAGACGTTTCGCCTTCGCAATAAGGGTATAAAAGATGTGCGGGGCCCCGGGCGCGGAGATCAGCTGGTGAAGGTTAAAGTGATCACTCCCCAAAAACTCACTACTCGGCAGAAAGATCTGTTACGAGAGTTTGCCAAAGAGGGTGGAGGGGAAGTCCCTGAGGAAAGCAAGGGTTTTTTTGAGCGCATGAAAGATGCTTTGCGCTAGGAGGAAAGTGCTATGGCCAATTGGCAGGAGGTAAAGATTTTAATCAACCGCACTGCCCTCGAAGGTGCCTATGCGGTTTTGGACAAATGGGGAATCGCGAATTTTGCAGAGGAAGATTCAGCACTTATAAACCATGCCCAGGAGATGGGCTGGGGTGATTATTTTCCTGAGGTGGAACATTCCGAACAAGTGACGATTACCTTTTATGTTCCTGAGCCGAAATTCAGTGTGGAAAAACTCGAAGAGCTCAAGGGCGATCTTTTGGAACTGCACAGATATGGTTTTGTCCCAGGCCCAGTGGTAGTGAGCGACGGAAAGATTAGTGAGGCCGATTGGGCCCATGCTTGGAAGGCGTACTACCGCCCGCTACGGGTTGGACGTGTGTGGATTCAACCCTCGTGGGAGTGTTCGCAGGAAGAGCCAAAGGGCGTGGATCTGACCGTTCATTTAGACCCTGGCATGGCCTTTGGGAGCGGAACACATCCTACCACCGCTATGTGTATCCAGTTTTTGCAGGATCTCAACATGGACAAAAGGCTTCTGTGGGATGTGGGAACAGGCTCCGGGATTCTTGCCATCGTAGCAGCAAAACTCGGAGCCCATGTTCAAGCGGTAGATATTGATCCTGTCGCGGTAAAGGTGGCAAGGGAGAACCGAGATCGTAACAATCTAACCTTTTCTGTTGAACGGGGGAGCCTCGGAGACCTTGAAGGCACCCCCCATGTGGTGGTGGCGAATATTGTAGCCCATGTTATTGGTCCTATGCTTGGAGATATCCAGCGAGTTTTGGCCCCTGGCGGGTTCTTTATTGCAGCTGGAGTGATTGAAGAGAGGGATCCAGAAATACGATCCCTCGCCCAAGATGCTGGCTTACGCCTTCTACGCCGAAGGCAAGAGGGAGAATGGGTAGGATATCTGTTTGGGCGAGGTGATGAGTCTGGCTAGGTTTTTTCTACAACCCGAACAAATCCATGGTGACCAGGTTACCATTTCGGGTAATGACGCTCACCATATCACTAGGGTGTTACGCCTGCGCGTCAATGATGCGATCGAGTGCGTGGATTGTTCTGGGTTCGTCCATCGCGTGATCATTGCAGAACTTGAACCAAGAGTACTTGGAACAATTCAAGAGACTGTTGCCACATCGCAAGAATCGCCCCTTACCTTGACCCTTTTTCAAGGACTGGCTAAGGGCGACAAAATGGATTTCGTGATCCAAAAGGCCGTTGAGTTAGGCGTAGACGAAATTGTCCCCTTTTCTTCTCGCTATACCATTGTTAAACTCGAGGAGAAACAGGCCAAGAACAGACAGAGCAGGTGGCAGCGGATCGCACTTGAAGCGGCAAAACAAAGTGGTCGAACCCGTATACCTGTCGTCTATGAACTGAACTCCTTTGCGGAGTTAGTGGCAAGTGTAAAGAAACGCCACGCTCAAGGCGACTTAGTTATACTTGCCTATGAGGCTGAAAAGCAGATGAGATTTGGGGATCTAAAGGGCCAGCCATCCATAGTTTCAGCCATTGTGGGTCCTGAAGGGGGCTTTGCCTCAGACGAGGTGGAGACACTTACGTCCGCTGGGGCGCGGGCTGTTACTCTTGGCCCGCGAATTCTGCGAACCGAAACGGCCGGACTCGTTCTTCTAAGCATTATGGGATATAAATGGGGAGATCTGGGATGACAAAGGAAACAAAGAAGCTCGCTGTGGTTACCCTTGGTTGTAAGGTGAACCAATATGACACAGATTCTGTAGTGACCCAGTTCTTAGATGCTGGTTACACTGTGGTGGATTTTCACGAAGTGGCCGATGTGTACTTGATTAATACCTGTACAGTGACGAATCTGGGTGATCGGAAATCACGCCAGATGATTCGTCGCGCCCATAAGAAAAACCCCGACGCCAAGGTCGTGGTTATGGGTTGCCTGGCCCAGACTGCTCCAGAGGACGTAGAGACTTTGGAGGGTGTTACTTTGGTCGTGGGCACAGATGGGCGCACAGGAATTGTAGAGAAGATTGAGGGGCTGACGCTTGGAGATCAGCGATCCTTGGTTGGAGATATTTTTGAAGTATCTGCATTTGAAGATCTACCATCCTTAGACTTTTCGGGCCGTACCCGGGCTACGCTAAAAATTCAAGATGGCTGTGATCAATTTTGCACCTATTGTCGGGTTCCTTTTGCACGAGGGCCATCTCGCAGTCGATCTCGCTTGAGCGTACTTGAACAGGCGGAACAGATTGTAGAGCGCGGTTACAAAGAAATCGTTCTAACTGGCATTCATCTAGGCTTGTACGGGGCTGATCTTGATCCTTCCCTCACCTTGGAGCAAATTAGTGCAGATGTGGCTAACACAAAAGGGCTTTTACGCCTGCGGATTAGTTCTGTTGATCCCCATGAGATCACAGATCAGCTCATCAATTTGGTGGCAACGCACCCGGTAGTATGCCGCCATTTGCACATTCCGCTGCAAAGTGGAAGTGATGCCGTTTTAAGACGGATGAAGCGGAATTACACAATAGCTCAATTTCGGGATATTGTAGATAAACTACGTACCCAAATCCCCGAGGTTGCCATTACAACCGATATCATGGTGGGGTTTCCTGGCGAAACAGAGGAGGATTTTCTTCAGACGATGGAGCTCGCTCGGCAGGCGTCGTTCAGCAAGATTCATGTTTTCCAGTATTCCAGGCGCGCAGGAACACGAGCTGCGAAATTTCCCGACCAAATTCCTCCCGCGGAGAAGGAAGAACGCAGTAAACGTCTAATACATGCAGGGGAAGCATTGTCAGAACGCTTCCATTGTTCATTTATTGGTGAAGAGGTTGATGTTTTAGTAGAACAGCTGCAAGAGAACCAAGCTATAGGGCATACAGATAACTATGTGAGGGTTACGTTTACAGTTCCTTCCGGGTCAGACTTGGTTGGCGAAATTGTTCCAATTCAGATCCTGGAGGCTACAGCTGATGGGGCCCTGGGCCGTTTTAATGGATGAGAAGGAGTGACGCTAAGTGTCGAAGGATTGCCTGTTCTGTAAAATAGCACAAGGTTTGCTACCTACTGATTCTTTGATGGAAACGGAGCACTTGGTGGCCTTTCGCGATCGAAACCCGGTTGCTCCAACACATGTTCTTGTGATTCCGAAAAAACACATTGCCAGCCTTGCAGATTTAGAGCCAGAAGATAAAGCTTTGATAGGGGAGATCACACTTGCTATCAAGGAACTCGCCAAGCAGGAAGGCCTTGATGATGGTTTTCGGGTTGTAGTTAATACTGGCCCTGATGGGGGGCAAAGTGTGCATCATCTTCATTTCCACCTTTTAGGCGGTCGTTCTCTACAGTGGCCCCCTGGTTAATGATTGACCAGAGGAGCCAAATGGATTATAATAAGTGTGATATTATGCAGAAGGCGTATAAATAGCTGGACGCAGTCAGCATTGGAAGGAGGGATACTGGTGGCAGAAATTAAAGTAGGTAAAAATGAGTCCCTCGATAATGCGTTGCGCCGTTTTAAGAAGCAAATCCGGATGTCGGGAGTTTTATCGGAGGCTAGAAAACGGGAACATTATGAAAAACCAAGTGTAAGACGTAAGAAAAAGTCTGAGGCAGCTCGTAAGAGAAAATACCGGTAAGTCATTTTGGCTCGATGTCGCACATAACGATATCGGGCCATTTCCCTAGAAGGGGTGATAGTATGAAGCGGAGAAATGTGCAAATAATCACAGTAGTATTGGCTCTAGGGTTAGTCTTTGCCGTGGGTATAGGAGCGGCAGCTACGACACGTGTCTATTCCCTGCCCATTAGTGGTGAGATCGAACCGGGGTTGGCAGCTTTTGTAGCCAGAGGAATACAGCTCGCTGAACGCAACAATGGCATTGTGCTATTGGAGATTAACACCTTTGGCGGCCGGGTTGATGCGGCCACAGAGATTAAAGATCTAATTTTGAAGGCAGAGGTACCAGTGATAGCCCATGTAAGCGAACGGGCATGGTCTGCAGGTGCCCTCATTGCCTTGGCGGCCCCGCAGATTGCTATGGCCCCAGGAAGTAGCATCGGTGCCGCAGAACCGCGGCCCATGGAAGAAAAAACGGTATCTGCCCTTAAAGCAGAATTTGAGTCCACTGCAGAGCGTTGGGGCCGCAACCGCCAACTAGCGGGAGCGATGGTGGATGCTGATGTCGTTGTGGAGAATCTGGCAGAAAAAGGGAAGATCCTCACTCTTTCCGCACAGGATGCCTTAGACTGGAATATGGCTGATCTGATGGCCGGAAGTACCCATGAGCTTTTAGCTAAGCTAGGCTACGAAAGTTATGAGATAGTGCGGCTTACGCCCCATTGGGCTGAGCAAATTGCACGCTTTCTCACCAATTCTACCGTGAGCTCCCTCCTCTTAACGCTTGGATTTCTAGGTTTGATCTTTGAGATTACCTCCCCAGGCTGGGGTGTGCCGGGAACAAGCGGTATGTTTGCCCTAATCTTGTTTTTTGGAGGCCGTTATGTTACAGGTCTCGCGGGCCTTGAAGCCATCTTGTTATTTATCCTAGGCATTGTCCTTCTTGTCCTGGAGGTAACAGTGATTCCTGGCTTTGGTCTGGCCGGAATATTGGGCCTCGCTTCCGTGATCACAAGCATTATCCTCGCCTTTGGTGATGTTCAAACAGGGCTGTTTAGTCTGTCTATAGCTATTTCGGTGAGTGTAGTTGCCGTTATTTTACTGTGGGGTCGGATTCGCCAATCACGGCTTTGGCAACGCCTAGTGCTGTCCCACGAAGAATCGCCTGAGGCGGGGTATCGTGCACCAGCAAACTTTGGCCATCTTGTAGGAAAGAAAGGGGTTGCCCTTACTCCACTGCGTCCTGCAGGGACCGCAGTGATTGATGGGGATCGTTATGATGTGGTATCAGAGGGCGGTTTTGTTACAGGAAATTCTTCTGTAGAAGTTGTGCAAACAGAAGGAACTAGAGTGGTTGTTAGGGAAATAGGGAAGGAATAACAATTTGAGGAGGTCGAACTATGTCTTGGGTTTTTGCAGGGATAATTCCAATTTTATTACTGATCTTTTTAATTATCCTGTTTAGCTTCGTTCCAGTTGGTCTGTGGATTTCAGCAATCGCTGCTGGCGTAAAGGTTACCCTAATGAGTTTGATAGGAATGCGCCTTCGCCGGGTGACTCCAAGCCGTATCGTGTTGCCGTTTATTAAAGCCCAAAAAGGTGGGGTGGAGACGTCCATTGACAAACTCGAAGCCCACTTTCTGGCCGGAGGTAACGTCGACAATGTGGTAGATGCGTTGATTGCCGCTAATAGGGCAGATATACCCCTTCCGTTCGAGCGCGCTGCAGCCATTGATCTAGCGGGCCGTAATGTGTTAGAGGCGGTGCAGATGAGCGTTAATCCCAAAGTAATCGAGACCCCTTTGATCTCGGCTGTGGCCAAAAACGGTATTGAACTTAAGGTCAAGGCCCGGGTGACAGTGCGGGCGAATATCGATCGCTTAGTGGGTGGGGCCGGAGAGGCTACGATCATTGCTCGGGTTGGCGAAGGTATTGTTACCACTGTTGGTTCGAGTGCAAGCCACGAAGAAGTACTGGAGAATCCCGACCGGATCTCTAAAGTGGTTTTGGATAAAGGTCTTGATTCAGGAACGGCCTTTGAGATTCTCTCTATCGATATCGCGGACGTTGATGTGGGCCGCAATATTGGTGCCCGTTTGCAGATGGATCAAGCTGAGGCCGATAAAAATATCGCCCAGGCTAAGGCAGCCGAAAGGCGCTTTGCAGCCCAGGCTCGCGAGCAAGAGATGAGAGCGCAGACTCAGGAAATGAGAGCGCAAGTTGTGCAAGCTGAAGCTGAAGTTCCACGGGCTATTGCAGATGCCTTGCGAGAAGGCAATTTGGGAGTTATGGACTTTTATGGTATGCAGAATGTCATGGCTGATACCAGTATGAGAGAGAGCATTGGTGGCCGTCGTCCCGATCGAGATCCTAAGGGCAATGAAGACGAACCCAAGCGGTAGGTGAATAAAATGCGTGGAACAATAGGACTACTGCTCTATGTAGCGGTGATGGTTCTAGGTAGTATCTTGAAGAAGATGGCAGAGGATAAAGCTAAGCAAGTTCGAACAGCTCTGCCAGATGAAGGCGACTCTTACACTGTCACGCTAGACGATATGCTGGCAGGAGAGGTTCCAGCTGATGAACAAATGGAAGATTTCGCTGTCGTGGAGGCTGTGAATGACTTTGATTTGACAACGGAACACGATGCCGATATCAGGCAAGAACCGATGGAAAACTTGGACGACTGGGAAGATAGGGTATGGGAAAAACCTGGCGACGATGATGAGCTGATCACCGATCTTGGCGAAGCCCCCCAACACCTGAGCTGGGCCCAGGCCATCGTTTTGTCTGAGATTATTCGTGAACCTCGTGCCAAGAGGGCTTGGCCGAATCGTTAAGGGTAGAACAAGGAGGACGTTTCGCGTGAACCAAAAGTTGAGAATTGGAATCATCGGCTGTGGTGGCATCGCTAATGGCAAGCATATGCCAGGATTGGCCAAACTCTCTAATGTGGAGATGGTTGCTTTTTGTGATACTGTTGCCTCCAGGGCTGAAAGGGCTGCTGCAGAATATGGTGTCACTGGTGCTAGAGTGTACGAGGACTATCGTACGCTCTTAGAAGAAGAATCGTGTGATGTTGTGCACATTTGCACTCCCAACAGTTCCCATGCTGAGATTACAATTGCCTCTTTGGAAGCGGATTGTCATGTCATGTGTGAAAAACCCATGGCCAAAACCGCGGCAGAGGCCAGGGAGATGGTCTCTGCGGCGAAGCGTACTGGGAAAAAGCTCACTATTGGGTATCAAAGCCGCTTTCGAAGTGATAGCGAATATCTGAAAAAGGCCTGCGAACGGGGAGATCTTGGGGAGATCTATATGGCTAAGGCCAGAGCTATTCGTCGTAGGGCGGTGCCCACCTGGGGTGTATTTCTCGACGAAGAGAAACAAGGGGGAGGTCCCCTCATTGATATTGGAACCCATGCCCTAGATCTAACGCTATGGATGATGGACAATTACTTGCCAAGATACGTTGTGGGCACCGTTTTTCATAAGTTGAACAAACGGGAAAATGCCGCGAACGCCTGGGGATCTTGGGATCCAGAGAAGTTTCAGGTGGAAGACTCTGCTTTTGGCTTTATCGTTATGGAAAATGGGGCCACTATTATTCTGGAATCCAGCTGGGCGCTGAATACTCTTCTTGAGGGTGAAGCGAGAACGATTCTCCATGGGACAGAAGGCGGAGCCGATATGGAAGACGGGCTTCGTATTAATGGTGAGGAGTTTGGTAAGCTCTACACCAAAAAGCCCGCGCTTGGAACCAAAGGGGTAGCCTTCTATGATGGTAAGACCGAAACCGAGGCCGATCGAGAAGCCCGGCTTTGGATTGAGAGCATTGTAAATGATACTACACCCCGAGTTCTGCCTGAGCAGGCTCTGGTCGTGACGGAGATTCTGGAGGCAATATATCAATCAGCTAGGCTGGGCGAACCAGTCTACTTTAGGCATGGACGAATTCTAGGTGAGTGACTCTCCGAGGAAAGTTGTTCTAGCAAGGTTGGGCCCTAAGGGTCTAACCTTTTTTTTATTGCATAATTTTAGAAGAGAGGAGGAAGACAATGCGGCCAGCTGTGAACCAGACTCTGAAGCGAAAACTTGCCCATACCCTAGATTTGCCACCCGTTATCTTGCTTGACCAAGCCACCATTCACCTCATGGGCGATGCGGAAGCGAAGATAATCAATCACAAAGGGCTCGTGCAATATACTGGTGCTTGCATTAAAGCTCGATCTACCCAAGGAATGATTGAGGTTATAGGCAATGGCATGGAAATCGTCTCCTTTTCGTCTAGCGAAATCAGAATTGCGGGGAAGATCCGACAGGTGATGCTAAAATGACCTCTTCGTGGATGTGGTGGCAGGGATATGTGACAGTTCGTTTGCGTGGACCGGGCTTGGAGCGCCTACTCAACAACATGGTGGAGCGGGATATTCTGCTTCAAGGGGTTCAACGTCTCACAGGCGATGTGATGATTATTCGTCTAAAGGTCAAGGACTTCTATCGCTTAAGACCTTTGCTTTGGGGTACACAAATCAACGTGTCCATTCTAGACAAGCATGGCGCCCCGTTTTTATTCGGCAGGTTCCGATTACGGGTATTTTTGGCAGTAGGTCTTATGCTTTCGCTATTATTTGTTATGTATTTGTCCAATTTTATCTGGTTTATCGAGGTTACAGGCAACCAGACGTTGCCCATTGAAGCCTTGAAAGCTACGGTAGAGGAGCTTGGACTTCGCACCGGTGTAGTGCGGAGTACGATTGAACCAAGTACTATAGAAGGCGAACTCCTCAAACGTTTTCCTATTTTAGCCTGGGCTCAAGTGCGTATTAAGGGGGTCAAAGTCGATATCTTCTTAACGGAGCGGGATGGCGTGGAGCAACAGCACGCCGGGCCTGGGCATGTTTATGCTGCAACAGATGGTGTAGTAACAGAGATCCTGGTGCTGCGGGGCACCGCACAAGTGAGGGATGGATCTACTGTACGCAAGGGTGACCTCCTCATTTCTGGCGAATACTATGATGCGCGGGGACAAAAACAATTTGGTGCAGCCCAAGGTGTTGTCAAGGCCAGAGTATGGTACGAGGGGATCGGCGAAGAGGCCCTTTCTAGGTGGGATCCGTTACCGACAGGGATTCGCCACAGGCAATATGCTATTACCATAGGCTCCATCACAATTCCTATCGGGCCAAGCTATCCAAGGGAAACCCATCTTCAAAGTGAAAAAAAGTGGCACCTATCTCTAGGGCGCGCCCTTGTTCCTCTTTCACTGGGTAGAATTGACTACCACGAAGTGGAATACATAAAAGCGCTAATCCCCAGGGAAGAGGCAGAAGAAAAGGCCTACGATCTGGCCTGGGAAAGCTTGCTCGAACAGGGTGTCCGTAAGGAACAAGTTCTTAAGGAAAGACAGACTGTAGACTTTATGGCTGATGGAGATGGGATCCGTGTCGAGGTGCTAGTAGAGGTGCTTGATGATATAGGGTTGTTTTTGATGCATTAATTTGCACTTCGGTTGGATTTTGCTTATAATAGGGGCATACGACGATACAAAAAGGATGGTTGATGCATTGAGTCAGATACTACGCCTTCGGGATAACGAACACGCTCAAGCAGTGAGCGGTAAGCGAGATGAAAACTTGCGCTTAGTGGAGGCTGCTTTTGACGTAAAGATTGTACCTCGCGGTCTAGACTTGTTAATTAGCGGTTCAGACGAGGCGGTGGCTAAGACCAAAAAGGCCCTAACGAATATGGCGGGTTTAGGAACGGATTTGACGAGTCACGATGTGTATTATGCCATCAAGTTGAGCGAAAATGGCGATCCTACTGCCCTAAATGAACTGAGCGCGGGAATTGTAGTGACCACCCATAGAGGTAAGGTCATCAGGCCCAAGACCTCTGGTCAACGGCGTTACATCGGAACGATTTCCCGAAGCGACATTGTCTTTGGAATAGGGCCTGCCGGCACTGGGAAGACGTACTTGGCCATGGCAGCAGCTATCGCCAGTTTGAAGAAGAAAGAAGTTGAGCGGGTTATCTTGACGCGCCCGGCAGTGGAGGCAGGAGAGCACCTAGGCTTTTTACCTGGCGATTTGCAGGACAAGGTTGATCCCTATTTGCGTCCCTTATATGATGCCCTCTATGATATTTTGGGGCAAGAAACCTATGTAAAGTATCGTGAGAAGGGCATAATCGAGATTGCCCCCTTGGCTTACATGCGCGGCCGAACACTAGATGACAGTTTTATTATTCTCGATGAGGCCCAAAACTGTACGCCCGAACAAATGAAGATGTTCTTAACGCGGCTTGGCTTTGGGTCGAAGGCCGTGATCACAGGTGATATTACGCAAGTGGACTTGCCCCGAGGAAAAACCTCTGGTCTAATTCAGATTCAGAAGGTTCTCAAAGGCGTGGAGGGTATAGGTTTCTGCTATCTGCATGAAAGCGACGTAGTTCGCCATCCTTTAGTGCAGCGCATCATTCAAGCCTATGATGTCTATGACAAGTCGAAATCGTAGGAGGCCCATAGTGAAACGCAAGAAAAAGAACAGTTCCAAGCAAAAACAACTTTGGCCACAACTCTTGAAGGAAACCACTATCCGGCAGTTGCTCTTAGGGGGAATTATTGCCACCTTGCTCCTAGCTATCTTGTTTCTTAATGCCCTGCCGCAGGAGGTGCAAGTCGAGGTCGGACAGGTCGCGAGAAAGGATCTGGCGGCCCCGATTACTGCCGTTAATACTGTAGAAACCGAGCGACTCAGGGAAGAAGCTGCAAGGCACATTGTTTTGGAGGCGAATGAGGATCCCAGTTATTATCTGAAGAATCCGGCCATTGTTTTGCGTGTAGAAGAGAGCATCACCGGTATCTTGAATCTGCTCCGTTTAGGCATTGAACCAGAACCCGTGGAAGATCCTGGTTTTGAACAAGTGCCGGAGGCACTGTCGGTGTCAGAGATGGATCGCCGCCTCATACGAGATTGGAAGATGGAGATTCCCAAACCCATTCTCGAAGCCCTCTCTGCCCAATCATATGCAGAATTCGACCAGTTTGCCCAGATCACCAGCGATCTAGTTCTGGCAACCATGGAAGAGAGAATTAGTGAGGATGGGTTAAGGGATGCAAGGGACGCCTTTGAAGCAAATGTGGAGGCTGGCAGTTTACGGGGTGAACCAGCTCAAGCCGCCACCATTATTGGCAGGCAGCTCATCCAATCCAACTTGGTGCTGGATACCGAAAAAGTAAACCAAGCTCGTCAAGAGGCTCGGGACGCTGTTGAACCTGTTCGGATTATGCAGGGTGAGATCATTGTCCGCAAAGGTGATGTGGTACGGCCTGAGCACATTAGCCTTCTTACCGATGTGGGTTTGATCAAGACCAGTCGTGACTATGGCGTATTTGTGGGTATGATTCTTTCCGTGATTGCCATGTTGGCTCTCATGGGGGTATCCTTACATCAAGAGCGTCCTGAAGTATTGAAAAATGGTACACAATTGGCCCTTGTCGGTTCTGTCTTGGTTACGGTGGTAGCTATAGGCAAACTGTTTAGCTTGATCAACTGGCCTGGTGCGGCCTATCTTAATCCCTCTGCTTTGCTGGGATTGCTTTTAACTTTGCTCATTGATGCCCGTGTGGCCAATATTGCCACCATAGTCTTAGCCATTTTGCTGGGACTTGTCTTTGAGATGAATAGCGCGATCACGATCCTTGCCCTAATTGGCGGTATGGTCGCGGTGCTTAGTGTATCTAAGGTTAGCCAACGGGGCGATTTAATGCGTGCCGGTTTTATTGTTGGTGGGGTCAATGTCGTTCTCATGATTATCTTAGGTCTAGTGGGGCAAAATACGGAGTTGATCATCCATAGCTACCTTGGACTTTTGGCTGGTGTTTTAGCTTCCATTGTTACCATTGGAGCTCTACCTTACCTAGAGAGCTTATTTAAGATTACTTCTCCCATACGTCTTTTGGAACTATCGAACCCCAATCATCCTCTTTTGCGGCGCTTGATGCTTGAAGCCCCAGGAACCTATCATCATAGTATTTTGGTGGGGAATCTGGCAGAAGCGGCTGCCGAATCTATCGGCGCTGATGGGCTGTTGGCACGGGTTGGTTCTCATTATCATGATATAGGGAAACTGCGACGCCCGTATTTCTTCGTAGAAAACCAGGTGGGGAAGGATAATCCCCATGATAAAATGGCCCCATCTCTTTCCACTTTGATTATCACTTCACATGTTAAAGACGGGGTGGAGCTTGCCAGTGAGTTTAAACTCCCTCCCGTTGTCACTCAATTCATTGCCCAACATCATGGCACTGATTTGGTTCGTTTCTTCTACCATAAGGCTGTCGAAGCTTGTGATGATGACTCGGTAGAAGAAAGGGACTTTCGCTATCTTGGGCCAAAACCCCAAGGCAAAGAAGTTGCCATCGTTTCCTTGGCTGATGCAACAGAAGCTGCGGTGCGTTCCATCTCCAAGCCGAATCCTGGGAAGATCGAAGGGTTGGTGCGGAAGATTATCAAAGATCGCCTAAATTCTGGAGAGCTTGATGAAAGTGATTTGACATTCCAGGATATGGATAGAATTGCTACGGCCTTTACTAAGGTTATCATGGGCATGTTCCACTCTCGTGTAGAGTATCCCGAACGGATCACGAAGGAAGAAATTGAGGGGAAGAAGGCAAAGAATGGAAATCCTGATAAATAATGAGCTTGTAGCGGAGGATGTGAGTTGCTACGAAGATCTGATCGCCAAGGGTTTGGCTATTGCCTCCCGTCTCGAAGGTTTGCAGGACTCTGTCGAGGTCAGTGTCACGTTTGTGGATGACAATGCCATTCAGATGCTCAACAGGGATTACCGAGGTATAGATGCGCCCACAGATGTTCTTTCCTTTCCCCAAGATGACGCAGGGGGATTTGTCGTCTTGCAGGGGATACCTGAGATCTTAGGTGACATCGTGATTTCTTTGCAGCGTGCCCGAGATCAGGCGAGTGAGTATGGTCATGGGGTGGAACGCGAAGTGGTGTATCTAGCGGTTCATGGGTTTTTTCATCTACTTGGCTATGATCACAACAATATCCACGAGCAAAGTGTAATGCGGGAGCGAGAAGAGAAGGTGTTAGAAGAGCTTGCTTTAGGGAGAGATTAAAGGTGAAGCATCGATGTCTCTACGATAGTGTTAAGGATGCTCTGAAGGGTATTTTTCATGTGTTGCGCTCCGAAAGAAACATGCGGATTCATGTGGCTTGTGGTCTTGTAGTGATTATCCTAGCCAGTGTTTTAGGCGTTCCTCGCCTTGAGTTTATGATCCTCATCCTTACTATCGGCATCATGTTTATGGCCGAATTGATCAATACCGCTTTTGAGGAAGTGGTGAACTTGATCACGAAAGAGTATCACCCCTTAGCCGGCATCATTAAAAATATTGCAGCTGGCGCAGTGTTGGTGGCGGCCCTTGTGGCTCTTTGTATCGGTTATATCGTATTTCGAGACTATTTTTTATCCTAAAGGTGGGATCATGCTATGACAGGCAAAGAACTGATGGAGTTGGCCTTAAAGGCCCGAGAACGAGCGTATGTGCCGTATTCTAACTATAAAGTAGGAGCCGCTGTGCTAGGCTCCGATGGGAAAGTCTTTACCGGGTGCAATATTGAAAACGCGGCCTATAGTCCAACTAATTGCGCAGAGCGGACTGCGATTTTTAAGGCTGTCTCCGAAGGCACAACGAAGTTTTCTTCTCTAGCCGTGGTCGCTGACTCCGCTACTCCTGTCACACCTTGCGGCGTCTGTCGCCAAGTGATGGCCGAGTTTTTTGATCCACATACAACTGTCTATTTGGGAAATCTACAGGGAGAAATGGTGGAGACCAGCTTGGAGAAGCTCTTGCCTGGGGCATTCACCTCAAAGGATCTAAACCAGGAAGGGAGACACTAATGCCTAAGCCGGTGTCTACACAGTATCGATCAGGTTTTGTTGCAGTGGTAGGGCGTCCAAATGTGGGAAAATCCACGTTGTTGAATGCCCTTTTAGGTCATAAGGTGGCCATTGTCTCCAACAAGCCCCAAACAACGCGTAATACAATTCAGTGTGTGTTGACTTTGGAAGGAGCGCAAATTGTCTTCCTTGACACCCCTGGACTACACAAACCATTGCACAAGCTTGGGGAATATATGGTAAAAAGTGCTTTTCATGCCCTAGAAGATGTGGATTTGGTTCTGTGGCTTGTGGAGATGGGCCGCTGGACTCCGGTAGAAGAGCATGTTCTAGGCGAGTTGGCAGGTGTACATCAACCAGTTATTCTTGTGGCCAATAAAGCGGATCAAGTGGCGCCAGAGGAACAGGAAGCTTTTTTACATGAAGTGGCTGGGCGCAGAGACTTTGCCACTGTTCTTGGTGTATCGGCCTTGGAGGGAACCCACCTTCCAGAGCTGGTCGAAGCCATTGTTGATCGTCTCGAGGAAGGCCCCCAGTATTATCCGGAAGACTGGATCACAGATCACCCCGAGCGATTTGTAATTGCGGAGTTTATTCGTGAAGAGCTATTAACCCGCACGGAAGAAGAGATCCCCCACTCCATTGCTGTCGATGTCGACGAGATTAAAGAAGATCCTGAGAAGAATCTAATGCGCATTCGGGCGACCATCTATGTGGAACGGGAGAGCCAGAAAGGGATTGTTATAGGTAAACGCGGTAAGATGTTAAAGGAAGTGGGTACAGGAGCTCGTATGCAGATTGAAGGGCTCCTTGGTGTAAGGGTGTATCTCGATTTATGGGTAAAGGTGAAAAAGGATTGGCGGAACAAGCCCGGTGCCCTTAGAGAATTTGGGTATGAATAACCCATACTTGTGAGGGCAACCCTCATAACAATTCCTATTCTGGCGAAACTTGTCAAGGGAGGTTCAGCGATGACTATTACGAATGTTGCCTATCAACCAGATGAACGCAGTCAATTGACGGAGCTTGTCATCAAAGCCAAAGACGGTGATGCGCGAGTCCGCGAACAGATCCTACAAGACTATCGACCATTCTATTTGAGGGTGGCCTCTGGTTCCTGCAGGAAGTACTTAGTTTTGGGGCGTGATGACGAGGCAAGCATCGCGATGATTGCATTTAATGAAGCCATAGATTCTTATAATATTGACGGAGGAGCATCGTTCCTCAGCTTTGCAGAAATCGTTATTAAGCGCCGTATGGTTGACTATTTCAGGCGTCAGTCGAAGAAGGCCGATGAGATTCCCCTTTCCAGTTTTGAGAGAGATGAAAATGAAGATACCGTTATCCAGAGAATTGAATCGAAGGAAGCCCAGGCAGTCTTGCAGATTCAGGAAGAAACTGAGGAGCGGCGCGAAGAGATCTTTCGTCTTGATCAACTTTTAAGTCATTACGGAATCCGTTTTTCTGATCTAGTGAAGATTTCACCGAAGCACCAAGATGCACGAGATCGAGCTTTGCAGGTGGCTAGAACACTAGTGGGCGAGCCAGAGCTGTTGGGCTATCTAACCACAAAAAAGTCACTGCCCTTGAAGGAACTAGAAGAACGGGTGGATGTAAGCCGCAAGACGCTCGAGCGGCAGCGTAAGTACATAATTGCCCTTACTCTAGTTTTAGTTGGCGATTTTTACCATTTGCAAGAATATCTAAACCGACCAGTATGAAAAGGAGGGGACCCAAATGAGATATAGAGGGGTTGTTGTGGAAATTGGCCAGAAAAACCAGGTAATTATCATGACTACTCAGGGGGAGTTTGTTAAGGTCCCTTTTAAGAAGCATGTCCAAGTAGGACAAGAGATCCGCTATGCTCCCAAGGGAGAACGCTTGAGTATGTGGCAAATGGGTTTGGCTGCCACATTATTTCTTGCATTAGTAGGAACGTGGCCTTTGCTTTCAGGGACTTTGGTGCCCACATCTGTCCTACCAGCCTACATCATTACGCTCGATATTAATCCTAGCTTAGAATTGCAGATCTCCGATGGACAGAAAATATTGGCCGTTGAAGGGTTGAACCGTGATGGAAAGGAATTAGTTTCCCAGCTCCGTGTGGTGGGAGATGATTTGCGGTCGGCTTTGACAAAAGTAACGGATCAAGCTTCAAAGATGGGGTATATCAAACAAGGACAAAACGAAGTGGTTGTGACCATTGCTTCGCAGAAAAACCAGAATGCAACATTAGCAGAGTCAAAGAACTGGGGAAGTGGTGCAGGCGAGCATGGGGAGATAGAAAAAGCGATTGCAGATGCCTTTAGCACTACGCAACTTGCTCAGGTACGAGTGTGGCAAGTTCCTCGCTCCTTCCAAACCGAGGCGAAGCTTGCCGGAATCATACCATCTAGGTATATTGCCATTCAGATGCCTGCCACTGCGGTGGCTACCACCGGGGGGGCCGCTACTACGGTGGCTTCAACCCCGGCCAGCCCTGTGATTCCGCAGCGGCCAGAGACTAAGCTTACGATGAACGATACGCCAGAAGCCGAAGAAACGGTGGCTTCTTTGGGGAGAACGCCAAATTTGCAGGCTCATGTTGAAGCTGTTAGACCAGCTTTGACTCCTTCCCAGTGGACGAATCAAACCACCGATACACCAAGCAGAACAGGGCTTTACAATATGAACTTTTCCGTTGCAGGTATCAAAGGAGACCTCTGAGTTAACCAATGAGAGTAGACGATTTTGATTTTGCCCTACCAGATGAACTTATTGCCCAGACGCCTTTGGAACAACGAGACCACTCCAGGCTCCTTGTAGTTCATAAAGATACAGGAGTTCTTGAAGATCGTAGTTTTCCAGACATTTTGGAGTATTTGCGCCCAAACGATGTCGTAGTGCTCAACGATACGAGGGTGATTCCTGCCCGCCTGCATGGCGTGAACCGCCACAAATCGGGCCCAGTTGAAGTTTTTCTGTTGCGCCCCATGGGCCCTGATCAGTGGGAAGTGTTGGTCAAACCAGGTAAGAAGGCGCGTCTTGGAGCAGAGATTGTGTTCTCACCTGCGTTGTCTTGTAAAGTCATGGATGTAACTCCAAGCGGCGGGCGCCTTGTAGAGTTTAAGTTTTGCGGAGATTTCGAAGCGATTTTGGAAATCCTCGGTGAAACACCCCTTCCTCCGTATATCCATGAGAAAATTGCCGACCCCGAGCGCTATCAAACGGTTTATTCCAAACATTCTGGCTCTGTGGCCGCCCCCACTGCCGGGCTGCACTTTACACAGGAGCTTTTGCAATCCGTAGAGGCGTTGGGGGTTGCTATCGTGCCCCTGACTTTGCATGTTGGCCTTGGAACCTTCAGACCGGTGCGAGTCGATCGGGTAGAAGACCACGTTATGCATGAGGAGTATTATGCGTTAACGGAGGTACATGCTAAAACTATTAATGACCGTTTGCGAGCTGGCGGGCGGGTTTTTGCTGTGGGCACAACCTCGGTGCGGGTTTTAGAGACCCTAGGCGATGTAGATGGCCAAGTGCATGCTGGTTCTGGGTGGACGGATATTTTTATTTATCCCGGTTATGATTTTAAGGTTGTGGATGGTCTTCTCACGAACTTTCACTTACCTAGATCAAGTTTGTTGATGCTTGTATCAGCTTTTGCTGATATGAGAACTATTCAAGACGCCTATGAACATGCCATCTTGGAGCAATATCGGTTCTTTAGCTTTGGTGATGGCATGTTACTTGTGTGAAGGGAGAAGTCGCGTGCCTTTGAATTTCCAAGTACTAACTGAATCCAGTACCACAAGAGCGCGCCTCGGGCGTGTCGAAACTTCGCATGGTGTAATTGAAACACCAGTTTTTATGCCTGTAGGTACCCAGGCTACCGTCAAGACCACCACACCCCATGAACTGGAGGAGTTGGGGGTTGAAATTATCTTGAGTAACACGTACCATCTTTATCTGCGGCCGGGTAATGATGTGGTGGCGGAAGCGGGGGGACTACACAGGTTTATGGGATGGAATCACCCCATTCTCACCGATAGTGGTGGCTTTCAAGTGTTTAGTCTTGGTCCCTTGCGCACCATATCGGAAGAGGGCGTTCAGTTTCGCTCCCATCTCGATGGATCAAAGCACTTTATCAGTCCAGAGCGATCCATGGAGATCCAAATGGATTTAGGTGCCGACATCGTTATGGCCTTTGATGAATGCGCTCCCTATCCTGCAGAACGGGGCTATGTACAGAAATCGAAGGATCTGACAACCAGATGGGCAAAGCGCTGCCAAAAGGCCCACATTCGTGATGATCAATCTCTCTTTGGCATTGTACAGGGAGGCATGTACAAGGATTTAAGACGAGAGAGTGCTTTGGAACTAATGGATCTTGACTTTCCCGGATACGGCATAGGAGGATTAAGTGTAGGCGAACCTAAAGAGCTCATGTATGAGGTTTTGGAGGATTTGGTTCCGATTATGCCCAACCATAAACCACGCTACCTTATGGGCGTTGGTTCCCCAGATTGCCTGGTAGAAGGCGTACTTAGAGGAGTAGATATGTTTGATTGTGTGTGGCCTACCCGCCTAGCCCGCCACGGTATGGTTATAACGCGTCAGGGAAATATGGCCATTCGGAATCTGCCCTTTGCTAGAGATTTTACTCCTATTGAGGAAGATTGTGGTTGTTATGCCTGTCAAAACTTTTCGCGGGGGTATATTCGCCATTTATTAAAGGCCAATGAAGTCTTAGGTATTCGCCTGACCACCATTCACAACATTGCCTTTTTAACCCGGTTGATGCAGGAGATTCGGCAAGCCATTGTAGCAGATAGACTTTTGGAGTATAGCAGGGATTTTTTAAAGATTTTTGGCGCAGAAAAATAGAGGAACCTTTGATCCTTAGTAGAAATCTAATAGGGTGACTATTTTGCAGGAGGTGAAGTGGATGTTCTTTTTACAGACTGATGTTCCAGCAGGTGATGCTGCTGCAGGTGCGGGGTTAATTAGTGTGCTTATGCCCTTTCTCATTGTTGGCGTGCTGTTCTATTTCATGATCATCCGTCCCCAACAAAAGCAGCAAAAAGAGAGAAAAGCAATGATTGATGCGCTGAAAAAAGGAGATCGAATTGTTACGGTTGGTGGAATCTATGGCGAGCTCATTGCTCTCAAAGAGGACTATGTCACGCTGAAAGTTGCTGACAAAGTAGAGATCAAAATTTCTCGTAGTGGAATCGGGCATGTAGTAAACGATTAAAGCAGGCTAATTTCACGTGCCGAGCTGAGGCGATTTACAGAACAACGCGTCTCTTTGAAAGCGGTGCCCACCGTTACGTGGCAAAACCACCATTAGGTGGTTTTCTTCTAAATAAAGTAAAGGAAAGGGGATTACCATGCGCAGGTTTTATGGTTTTGGCATCATTATTTTATGCTTATTTCTCGGAGTCCAGGCAGTGCAGGCTGGCAACTTTTACCTGCATGAACATCCCGATTATTGGTGGTATGTGGTGGAAGAACCAGCGTTTAGCGCCATTATACCTTCGGGAGCTGACAACTATATTGAACGCTCCGTATTTGGAATGAAGAGCCTAATGATGACCTTCAACGATGGAACGATCACCATGGAAGTCAATTCACAGCCCGGAACCGATGTAGAGTCTGTGAGGAACAGCTTGGATATACGCTATAAACCGCTGGTGAAGAATATTACTGTCTTGAATAATGGTGAGATCACCACATCCAATGATCTCAATACACATTTTTATGCCTATGAGGCCACGGGCGCCGATGGCAAGAAAGTGATGCTGCGGACGGTTCTTTTCCAAAGACGGCATCACGTAGTCTATCTTACACTGTTCTTAGAAGCAGACCAGTACCAAGGAGATATGCGGGAGTATTGGATCAGAGCTGTGAACGGTTTCGAGTGGAATTAAGGTAAACAAGGAGTTGTTGTCATGTCGGTTAAGCTATCTGACGTCGAGAAGCATCCCAGTATCCAGGCTTACATCAAGCAGGCTGATGCAAATCTTGGAGCGATGGGCTTCACAGAACATGGACATCGCCATATTAGTTTGGTTTCCCATATTGCACACAATATTTTGGAACGTTTAGGCTACGATGAGCGCTTGGCCGAGCTTGCATCGATTGCGGGCTATGTTCATGATCTGGGCAATTGCGTGGGCAGGGTGAATCATGGATCCGCGAGTGCCATGTTGGTGGAACCATTCTTACGTGAGTTAGGTATGCCGCCAGCGGAAGTCGCGCTCATTCTTAGTGCTGTGGGAAACCATGAGGAAGAGGTGGGTGAGCCAGTGAATGAAGTGGCCGCCGCCTTGATCTTAGCCGACAAGTCCGATGTGCACCGCACGCGGGTGCGCAACCCCGATCTTCCTAGCTTCGATATTCACGATAGGGTTAACTATGCGGTGATCAAGTCTTTCTTAGATGTGAACGAACAAGAGCGTCTGATTACACTGCGTATCACAATTGAGACTGCAAACACCTCGATCATGGAGTACTTTGAGATCTTCTTAGAGCGTATGCTTATGTGCCGTCGGGCTGCAGCATATTTGGGGTGCGAATTTAAGCTGAAGATCAACGAAGCCCTTTTGCTCTAGACAGTTTTTGGGTACGGTAGTATAATTGTTGGTGTTGTTTACATCAATCCGCAAAGGAGGAGTCGCATTTGAGACGCAGGGACGGCTGGAGATTAGGTATTGTTCTAGCAGCAGTGATCGCTTCGGTAATATTTTTGTACATCACTCCCTTCAATCTTGGTTTGGATCTCAAGGGTGGGGTGCATGTAGTTCTAGAAGCTGATGAATCGGCCACTACAGTAACCAACGAGACTATAGCCGGGGTTGTTTCAATCATTGAAAGGCGTATTAACGCCCTTGGAGTTTCGGAGCCTCTGATTCAAAGGCAAGGAGGTAGCCGTGTGATCGTGGAGCTTCCTGGTATCCATGATCAGCAACAAGCCATTGATACTGTGGGAGCAACTGCTTTATTGGAGTTTAAGGATCCACAGGGGAACACCGCTATAGATGGTTCATATTTACGAAATGTCCAACTTGGCGTTGATCGCTATGGGCAGCCAGCTATTGATCTGGAGTTTGATCGGGAAGGTGTACAGTTATTTGCCCAGCTTACCACTCGTTACCAGGGACAAGCCACTACAATTGTTTTAGATGGCGTTGAGTTACAGACTGTAATGATCCGCGAACCTATCCTGGAAGGAAAGGCTCAGATCACAGGTGGAATGACCATGGAAGAAGCACGTCATATGGTAGTCTTGCTGCAGGAAGGATCTCTGCCCGTGCCCATGAACATCATGGAAATCCGGAATATCGGTCCCACTCTCGGACAGGATTCCATTAACAGAAGTTTCAGAGCAGGTATTATCGGTGTTATCCTAGTTCTCACTTTCATGGGACTGGTCTATAAGTTGCCAGGTTTGGTAGCGGATTTTGCTTTGCTGATCTATATTATTATTGTTGTAGGCGCTCTATCAGCCATTAACGCAGTTCTTACACTGCCTGGTATTGCGGGTATTATTCTTTCCGTCGGCATGGCGGTGGATGCCAATGTTTTGATCTTTGAACGGATCAAAGAAGAAATAGCGGAGGGCAAAAGGCTGCGTTCAGCTATCGAGGCAGGCTTTAATCGTGCCTTTGCAACGATCTTAGACTCAAACATTACCACATTGATCACGGCCGCAGTCCTGTTTTTCGTGGGCACAGGGGGCGTTAGGGGATTTGCCGTTACTTTAGGTGTTGGTATCTTAGCCAGCATGTTTACGGCCGTTTTTGTCACCAGGTTATTCTTAGATATCGTGGTGGATCGTCGTCCCGAGGCTATGGCCAGGCACTTTAGTATGAGGGGGGTTAAAAGATCATGAATTTCGTTCGCTATAGAAAACCCGCATTCATCTTCTCAGGGGTTATGGTCGCTCTCTCAATCATCTTTCTGCTTGTTCCGGGCTTGAACCTAGGTGTCGATTTCACAGGTGGCACTATTTTAGAACGACAGACTGCTCAGAAGGTAACGACCGACCAGGTGCGCAGAGTGCTCGATGAGGCCACACCTGATGTGGATCTATCGGGAGCTGTTGTGCAAATCTTAGATGAACCTAACGAGTTCATGGTTCGTACTAGGGAGCTGAGCAATGCAGACATTATTCGCATTGATCAGGCCTTGGAAGCGGAGTTTGGTTCATTGGTAGAACTAAGAACAGATGTGGTTGGTCCTGTGATTGGGCAAGAGCTGGTTCGCAATGCTTTAATTGCCATTATTGTATCTGCTCTAGGAATCTTAGCCTATATCTCATGGCGGTTTGAGTATCGTTTTGCCACAGTAGCCGTGGTTTGTCTCTTGCATGACGTTTTGATCGTCCTTGGGTTTTTCGCCCTAACAGGACGAGAAGTTAATAGCCCCTTTGTGGCTTCGGTTCTGACTGTTTTGGGCTATTCCATCAACAATACCATTGTAGTCTTTGATCGTATTCGGGAAAACATGCGCACGAAGAAGAGGGAGAGCTACGAGGTGCTCGTCAATACGAGCTTGAACCAGACTCTCACTCGTTCCCTCAATACGAGCATTACCACGCTGCTTGTGGTTGTAATGTTAGTCATCTTTGGGGGAAGTGCTA
>DHNI01000097.1:118853-122386 GCA_002409455.1 Firmicutes bacterium UBA5420
TTAGTCATCTTTGGAGGAAGTGCTATTGGCGACTTTGCCACAGCCCTTTTAATTGGAATCCTCTTTGGAACCTATTCATCCCTCTTCGTTGCGGGCCCTTTATGGCTCACCTGGATGGAATGGAAACGATAACGAGAAGTAGAAAACTGGCGCAGGGCCCGGAGCCTTGCGCCAGTTTTTGGGTAATCGCCGAGATTACTCCGTTTCGTCCTGATAGTATTCGGGTTTTGGAATGAACACATAGGGAATGTTTCGGTAGAGTTGGCGGAAATCCAGTCCGTAGCCAACTAAAAACTCATTCGGTACATCAAAGCCTACGTAATCGACGGGAATCTCTACCTTACGATTGGCTTGCTTATCCAAGAGGGTGCAGATCCGTATGGAAGCAGGGTTACGACTGTGCAGATTATTCAGGAGATAACTGAGGGTTAGGCCGGTATCAATGATGTCCTCTACAATGATCACATGTTTGCCTTCGATACTCTCCTCGAGGTCTTTGGTAATGCGCACGACACCAGAAGATTGGGTGGCGTCTCCGTAGCTTGAAACAGACATAAAATCGTAGGTAACGGGGGAGGTAATGTGCTTGGCAAGATCGCACAGAAACATCAGTCCGCCCTTAAGAATGCAAATCAAAGCAATGGATTCACTTCCGTAATCCTGTGAAATGGCTTGTCCAAGCTCTTGGACTCGAGTTTGGATGTCTTCTTCTGTAATTACAATGCGTTCAACGATATCCACATTCTCACCTCCGCTCATTTCCCTAAATACTACTACTTCTGCAAAAAAAGATCAAGGGTGCAGCTTGCCCACATACTGGCCAGGGGCAGGAAGTTTGCTACGTGTTGTAGAATGAACATCGAATGGAGGCTAGAGTATGGCTAAACGTAAAAAATGGATTGTCCGCGGTCAAGATGCAAGGCTCGCCACGGAGTTGGCAGAAGCCTTGAATATTCGGCCGGTGGTGGCACAGATTTTGGTAAATCGGGGAATTACCACCACAGAGGCGGGGTTGAAGTTTTTTCAGTGCGATCTAGCGGATACTCCCGACCCTTTTTCCATGCTAGGAATGGACAGGGCTGTTGCTCGTATTCAAAGGGCTTTTGAACAAGGAGAGTCTATCGTTGTTTATGGTGACTACGATGCTGATGGACAGACAGCGACAGCGCTTTTGGTAAGGGCTTTTCGAGAAATGGCCAAAGATCCCGCTACGATCGGCTATTATCTTCCCAACAGGCTTGATGAAGGATACGGTTTGAATAGGGATGCCCTAACAATGTTGAGTCGCAAGGCATCTTTACTGGTCACTGTCGACTGTGGTATTTCTTCCGTAAGCGATATTGCCTGTGCAAAAGATTTAGGATTGGATGTAATCGTTACAGACCACCATGAACCAGGGCCAGAGTTGCCTCCCGCTGTAGCCATTCTTAATCCCAAACAAGAGGGCTGCCCATATCCCTTTAAGCATCTAGCCGGTGTGGGCGTGGCCTGTAAGTTGATTCAAGGGTTGGGTGTTCCGGGTTGGGCAGAACTCTTGGATTTGGTAGCTGTAGGCACCGTAGCTGATTTGGTTCCTTTGGAGCAGGAAAACCGCACACTTGTGAGTCATGGGCTGAAATGTTTATCGCAGACCAATAAGCTAGGCTTGAAGGCGTTGCTTGAAGTGACCGACGTTACAGAGCCCACTGCATCCGATCTTGGTTTTCGCCTTGGCCCTCGCCTTAATGCCGCGGGGCGTTTGGGCGACTCGGGTCGGGGAGTGCGCTTACTTCTGACCGAAGACAAAGAAGAGGCTAAGGAGTTGGCAACCGAATTACATCAAGAGAATGCTAGGCGTCAAGATTTAGAAGCAGACGTTTTACAATCCGCCATCGAAGCAGTGGAGAAGTATAGTTTGGACGAACGCAGTGCCCTGGTTGTGTGGGGAGAAGGGTGGCACCAAGGGGTTGTTGGTATTGTAGCTTCTCGTTTGGTCGAACGTTACTATTTGCCCACAGTAGTAGTGAGCATAAGTGATGACCAGGCTACAGCCTCAGCTCGGAGTATCGCGGGTTTAGATTTATACCAGACCCTTAGTGATTGTACCGAGCTTTTGAGCCGCTATGGGGGCCATACAATGGCAGCGGGGCTTAGTCTTCCTGCAGAGAATCTTGTCGCCTTCCAACAGCGTTTTGAAGAACTCTGCGCCGAGCGAATTAGTCCAGAAGACTATGTTCCGAAGCTGTATCTCGATGACACAATCAGCCTTGATCAGGTATCAGCCCAATTGATTGAAGAACTCGGCGCTCTGGAGCCTCATGGGTATGGCAATCCTGGGCCCTTGGTGCAGGCTGAAGTATCCGTGTTACGAACAAAGCAGGTGGGGGCACAAAGCAACCATTTGCAGTTAACTGTTGGCGACGAGACTATAGAAGAAATGGCAGCCATTGCCTTTAGTTTCGGGGATCAGCAGGAACAGATTGAGAGGTTTGCTGAAAAGGTAGCCCTGGCCTTTGTACCGGGAATCAATGAGTGGCGCAACGAGAAAACGCTTCAGCTTACTGTGAAGGAATGGGAGCCACGGGCCCGATCGAAGGGCTATGTGCGTCGCTGGATGGTCGATCTCTATCCTTGGCGCCTTGGAGCCTCGTATTATCAAAGCAGGGCACTGCAGCTCCGCGAGGTCAAGTCGGGCCTGCAAGAAAGGGTCAGATGGATCGACCTACGGGGAACCTGGGATCAAGTTGGCGCTCTTAAGGGTTCTGAAGGTTCCAATCTAGGAAGGCCGATTCTGATCGTCGTGAATACACCTGCAGCCGTGCTTAGTGTATGCCGAGAATTACGCATAAAGGTGGCCGGGGGCGATCAACTCATAGGGTTTGAGCACGAATGGCTAACTGAAAAGGAGAGGGCGGAACTGGAGATATCTCCACCCCAATGGCTCGTTTCAACGGGGTTTGGCCTTGAGGCTGCTTCGTGGCCCTCGGTTTGGCTGTGGGAACCGCCCCTAACGGAGCAAACGGGATTACTATGGTCCTCCCTCTGCCAAGATGGGGGCGAGTTGGTGGGGCTCTTCGGTCCAAAGGAGGTGCGCAAGCTCCAGGCCGACTTGGTGCAGCACTATCCAGATCGGGAAGGTCTTGCTCGTATTTATGTCACGCTCAGAGAAGAGGGTGGACGTGTCACGATGGAAGAGGCGTATAGACGGCTCGACAGCCTAGGCATGCTAGGTGCCCTGCCTGTGGCTATGGGAGTTTTTTCGGAACTTGGCCTCTGGAACGTTCACGAAAATCACATTTTCTACGCCACGGCACCTGCCCAGAAACTAGACTTGCAGCAATCTGTTTTGTATAATGAAGTTATCGAAATGCGCCAACAATCGGCACAATACTTAAAGCGTTGTTTGGAGAGGGGATTTTTCCAAGATGGACTTAAAAGAGAAAATTCGAGTGATACCAGATTTCCCAAAACCCGGCATTAGTTTTAAAGCTTCAGCGTCCTTCAAAAGTGTGGGAATATCTTTAAAACTAATGCCGGGTTTTGGGAAATCTGGT
>DHNI01000135.1:0-328 GCA_002409455.1 Firmicutes bacterium UBA5420
AGCAGCACTTAGACACCGTTAACCAAATGTTAGGTGGCCAAGTACCAAATCTTCAGCAACAGCAAGGACAGCAGAACCAACATAAGCAACAAAGCAAAACCATGTCTGGACTTGGATCCAGCCAGAACAACTCCGATGCTTCCCTCTGTCAAGACATGCTCACGACAGAGAAATATGTGTCTGGTACTTACGATACGGCCATTTTTGAATTCACAGACCCCCAAGCACGCCAAGTTCTCAATCATATCCAAAAGGAGGAACAGCAGCACGGAGAAGGGATTTTCAACTACATGCAAAGCCATGGCATGTACAATCCTAAGTAATAATC
>DHNI01000135.1:548-3826 GCA_002409455.1 Firmicutes bacterium UBA5420
CCGCATAGTTCAAGTACCGAATCTGTTGACACCTAGGCGCCAAATTGATACAATGTCACTAATATGTTGAAGCTGTGAACAGGAGTAGTATGGGCTGGCTTGCTTACAGAGAGTTGCTGTTTGGTGCAAAGCAACACATCCCCCTCCAAAACTCGCCTGGGAGCTGTTTGCGTGAAAGGGCCTTATCTTTAGCGCAGACCGGTCATTCCGTTATCATGCCTTAAGATGGCTGGTTTTGAATTGGGCTTAACGTCCAACCCAAGTTTCAGCAATTAGAGTGGTACCGCGGATCTTTCGTCTCTAAACTAGAGAAGGAAGATTTTTTCGTATTCAAAGCAAAACCGAGGAGGAAACAAAATGGCCCGTTATGACCATCGAAACGTTGAGAAAAAGTGGCAGGAGATTTGGGAGGCAAGGGAGACCTTCAAAACCAGTGAAGATCATAGTAAACCCAAGTTCTATGCCCTGGTTGAATTTCCCTATCCATCTGGCGATGGATTACATGTGGGGCATCCAAGGCCCTACACTGCACTTGATGTGGTAGCCCGTAAGCGGCGTATGGAAGGCTATAATGTCCTCTTCCCCATGGGTTGGGATGCCTTTGGCCTGCCCGCCGAGAACTACGCTATTCAAACGAAAATTCATCCCTCGGTGGTTACGGAGCGCAATATCGCTCGCTTTAAAGAACAGATGCAGTCTTTGGGTTTTTCCTTTGATTGGTCAAGAGAAGTGAACACCACCGATCCTAATTACTTCAAATGGACCCAATGGATCTTCTTGAAGCTCTTCGAAAAGGGATTGGCTTACAAAAAGGAGATGCCCATTAACTGGTGTCCCCGCTGCAAAATCGGTTTAGCCAACGAAGAGGTCGTGGACGATGGATGTGAGCGCTGTGGTCATGCGGTGGAAACCCGGGTCAAGAACCAATGGATGCTGAAAATCACCGAGTACGCCCAAAGACTCATTGATGATTTAGATACGGTAGATTATATTGAGCGGGTGAAAATTCAGCAGCGCAACTGGATTGGACGTTCCGAAGGCGCGGATGTCACCTTTAAAATTAAGGATACAGGCGAATCGCTAACGGTCTTCACCACAAGACCCGATACCCTCTTTGGTGCAACTTACATGGTAATTTCGCCAGAACATCCAGTACTAAAGATCCTCCAGGATCGCATTGAGAATGTTCCTGCCATTAAAGCCTATCAAGAAGAGGCCCGCAAGAAGTCGGAGTTCGAGCGAGCTGAGTTAAACCACGAGAAAACGGGCGTAAAAATCGAAGGCCTTGTGGCAATTAACCCCGTGAACAACGAAGATATCACCATTTGGGTCTCAGACTATGTACTAATGAGCTATGGAACAGGCGCTATTATGGCGGTGCCAGGCCATGACCAAAGAGACTGGGAATTCGCCACTACGTTCGGCTTGCCCATTATTGAAGTGGTCTCTGGTGGTGATGTGACCAAGGAAGCCTATACCCAAACTGAAACAGGAACCATGGTCAATTCTGGATTCCTCAACGATCTAGATGTAGACCAAGCCAAAGAGAAAATCACTGCATGGCTTAAGAAGCAGGGTTTAGGTGTACCAAAAGTAAACTACAAACTGCGAGATTGGGTTTTTTCTAGACAGCGCTATTGGGGCGAACCTATTCCCCTGGTGCACTGTGAAACGTGTGGCTGGGTAGCTATTCCCGAAAGTGAGCTCCCCCTGCGCCTACCAGAGGTGGCAAATTACGAGCCAACCGACACCGGCGAATCGCCCCTGGCTAAAATTCGAGACTGGGTCGAAACCACTTGCCCCACTTGCGGCAAACCGGCTGAGCGCGAAACCGATACGATGCCCCAATGGGCAGGCTCGTCCTGGTACTTTTTACGCTATACTGATCCCCATAATGACCAGGCTCTAGCCAGTAAGGAACAAATAGATTATTGGATGCCAGTAGACTGGTATAATGGCGGAATGGAACACACCACGTTGCACCTGCTCTATTCGAGGTTCTGGTATAAATTCTTATACGATATTGGCGTTGTTCCCTCCCCCGAGCCCTATCGAAAGCGCACGTCTCATGGGATGATCCTAGGGGAAAATGGCGAGAAAATGTCAAAATCCAGGGGCAATGTGGTCAATCCCGATGACGTGGTCGCGGAATACGGAGCAGACACCGTGCGTATGTATGAGATGTTTATTGGCGACTTCGAAAAGAGTGTTCCCTGGAGCACCGATGGCGTAAGGGGTTGCAAACGCTTCTTAGACAGAATTTGGAAGCTGAAAGAATCGGTGAAACCAGGTGACACCTATAGTGAAGCCTTGGAAGCTAAGATGCACCAAACCATCAAGAAGGTCAGCGGTGACTATGAAAGCTTGAAGTTTAATACGGCTATCGCCGCCCTCATGACCTTGCTCAACGACGTACACCAAGTGGGAACCATGAATGAGGCTGAAATGAAGACGTTTTTGATCCTCCTAAACCCTGTATCACCCCATCTTACTGAAGAACTGTGGGAGATTCTTGGTTTTGAGGGTATGCTAAACGAGCAGAGCTGGCCTAGCTTTGATGAGGAGAAGACGATTGCCCAAACCATTGCCATCGGGGTACAGGTGAACGGCAAGGTACGTGGCGATGTCACCGTCGATCTCACCGACTCACAAGAAGTGGCCAGGGAAAAAGTGATGGCCAACGAGAACATTCAAAGAGCCATCGCAGGTAAGACCATTGTCAAGGAGATTTATGTTCCCGGACGCATCTATAATATTGTAGTGAGATAAGTCTTTCATCCAAAGGCTCCCAAACATACCAAGGGAGCCTTTTTAACTGCTCATTGACCTGTTTAGCAGCCTTTTGTGGGTTAAGTCAATGCCGATTACTCCAAGTGGCGCGGTAATCATGATGGCCAATACGGCAACGGTCAAAATCGCGTCCCCAGCAGCAATGCCCATTGCCAACGGTACACCGCCAATGGCAGCCTGTACTGTCGCTTTTGGCAGATAGGCTATGGCGCAGAATAGCCGCTCCTTCTGATTCAACCTTGTCTTTATCAAACAGAAGTACACACCTGCTATGCGGAACAAAAGCGATATCGCTATGAGATACACCGGTATCATCCCTGCATCCCTCGCATATCCAATATTCACTTGCGCTCCTACAAGTACAAACAGCAAAAGTTCTGCAGCCACCCAGATTTTCGCGTACTTTCCTGATATTCGTTTTGCCAAATAACTGTCCTTCCTAAGAATCGTACTACCTAGTGCCATAACAGCAAGGAGACCCGATACTG
>DHNI01000135.1:4086-5573 GCA_002409455.1 Firmicutes bacterium UBA5420
CAGCCCAGCAAAAATGGACACGGGAACTTTCGTAAGACTGAACAAATTAAAACCTTCGCCCTGATGCATTCCAGTTAATGAGGCAAAAAGAACAATAACATAAATATCATCAACAGAAGCGCCTGCCAGAATAAGCTGGGGAATGCTGTTTTCTTGCCCGTATCCACTCTCCATCAACCTTAACATGCTTGGCACTACCACGGCGGGAGATACGGCCGCCAAGACAGTTCCCATAATTGCAGCATCCAAGTATGATACGCCAAGGAGCGGCGGGGCAAAAATCACAACCGCAGCTAATTCAAAGGTCGCCGGGATGAAACTCATCAGTATGGCAGGCCTGCCCACCTTTCTTAAGTCCCCCAAATCAAGGGCTAGCCCAGCCCGGATCAGAATTACGATTAAGGCAATTTGCCTCAGGTCAGCCGATATAGTGAGAATAGAGGGGTCTATCAAGTCAAGTCCGTACGGGCCCAACAACATGCCTGCTATCATCATACCAAGCAAGGCAGGTAACCTTAGTTTTTTCATGATACCGCTCAAGGCAAATCCGCAGAATATGATCAATGCGAAACTCAATAGCATAAGTAGTCCTCCCCTGTTCGCAAAAAAACTGATGTCTCTGCGAACGTAATCATTCACAGAAGTCATCAGCTTAGTAGCGGTTCGGAAAGGATGTACACCTTTCACGGGGAGAACTTCATTCCCACCAATCTTTAGTATATCATTTGGATCTCGACTCAGCAACTACCTAGATCGAACGATATCGTTTTACCTTTTCAGAATTCCTTGTGAGACGGAATCTTCGATCAGGCTCTCCACGTATGCACCAAGTGTAGGTGAAATTTGGCCTATGGGTTCCATACGCTTGCGCACCTCGTCACTTCTCACATCATGCGTCTGCCAGGTTCCCCCTTTGGTATGATAGTTGTTGAGGAGGGGCTGCATGCGATCGAGGCAGGTGGCGAACTGAGCTTCAGGAGTCTCCCTTGCCTCAAACTCGTCCCAAAGTGCCCGGAGCTCTTCTTCCTGGTCAGAAGGTAAAAGCCCATAAAGGCGATCTGCAGCCGCCTTTTCACGTTCCTCTTTATCGAAAGCTGCCTTCACGTCATAGGCAAAGGTGTCTCCAGCATCAATTTCTACCAAATCATGGAGTAACACCATCTTGATAACCTTGCTAACATCCACAGGCTGCGCGCAATATTCCTGTAAAATAACAGCCATAACGGCCAGATGCCACGAATGTTCCACATCATTCTCGCGGCGCGAACCATCAGCCACTAGATTCTGCCGATAAATATGCTTTAGCTTATCGATCTCCATCACAAAGCCAATTTGCTGTTCTAAACGTTTTAACATCAATACCACTCTTTCGGAACGGGATCCTGATCCAAAAAAAGATCCGGATCTCGTTCGAGAAATTCCATTGTAAGTTCCACCATGGGTGCTACATCGACTAAAATACTCGTGGCATCGCCAATCTTTCCTTG
>DHNI01000106.1 GCA_002409455.1 Firmicutes bacterium UBA5420
CCGACATAAGTTGAACCACAGGCAGGCCTAGATTATACGGTTTTATCTAAGGTAAAAAGGAAATACTACCCCTGATCGACCTAGAAGCTCGGGGGGAGACAGTATTATGAGGGTGAAAGATAGGTACGTCAGAGGATTCCTTGCGGGGGCAATCGGAGGGATTGCTTCGTTCATTGTTAACGGTGGCGCCCGCTTATTAGGCATCAGTACTGTTATGTGGTTAGAACTTATGGGCTTAATTATTTTTGGCTATCTTCCACACACGGCTGGCCAGTATATTTTTGCCCTAGCGATTCAAATCACCTTTCTGGGTATCCTCGGCGGGGCGTTTGCATTTATTCTTCCGCTACTATCTAGCGAACACATCTGGTTCAAAGGAGCTTCGTATGGAGCAACCATCTGGTTTGCCTTCTTCTCCCTGCCCCATCTTCTTCAATTACCTGAACTAAAAGAGATCCCTCTGCCCACTGCCGTGGCCAACGTCAGCGCCGCAGTCGCGTGGGGGGTCGCCCTGGCATTTGCTCTTGATCGGCTTGGCAGCGATCCGAGAAAGTGAAACCCGCACAGACTGTTTTGCCCAATAAAGTGTCTGATTGTGCTTTTACTTAAAATGAAAAAAGACCGTAAACTACGGTCTCATCAATGTTAGAAGTGGCGCGCCCGACAGGATTCGAACCTGTGACTTTCTGATTCGAAGTCAGACACTCTATCCAGCTGAGCTACGGGCGCTTATTGTTATTCTAGTCTATCGAACGGCCACTGTCAATGGCCCAATTGCCACGCGTGACCGGCATATTCCCATCATATTCCCATCAGCATATATCGCGGCTTCCTCATCGAATGGTTACCAGTAACTGAACCACCGCTATTAGCAACATCGCCAGTACAGGCAAGAATAGCCTTCGAGAGACAGGCCCGTACTTAGCTCCAAAGTATTGGTTGGTTAAAATAAAGCATAAGTGGATGGGTGAAGTAAGGTATCCAGCCATGATCGCAGTAAAGAGTAGGGAAGTGTATGGGGCTGCATGCGCATCAGGAAAAAGGGGCACAAATAGTGCGGCTAAGATTCCTGCTGCTGCCGTATGGGAACCTGTTAGATAACCGGCTAGCAGACCCAAGACCACCACCATCATTGGTAATGGAACTCCATACGCAAAAAGAGTCGCTGCGAAGACATCTATAACACCAGAGGCTTCTAGCACCGCCTTAAATGCCATCAAACCAACCATCACTAGCACGAGCTTGTAATCAATCCATTCTATAAACATCGTTCGCATCCTGAATCGAAGCGCATTGCCCCGATTGTCTGCAGGCAAGCCTCGTCCTAGAGCCAGTACCACCCCTATGGCGATTGCGACATAAAAAGGTAGTTGGAAGGCTAGCACCAAGCCAAGGGCCACAATAATTGGCGAAAATCCAAGAAGAAAATTCTTCATGTTGCAGATGGTGCTATTGCTGTTCTTTCGAGCAATTTCATGATGATCTACCCCCCGAAAGAACAGAGGATACGCGATAATGAAGCCCACAAGCATCGTAATGGCATTGTGTCGAATCAAGGCTAGCTTTTCGACACCAAGCAACTCGCTAAGGATGATTGTCGATGCGTATAATGGGTAGACAAAATAGCCAATATGCCGAGAAAAGAGATTAACGGCTGCTTTCGTGGTAGCGTCGAAACCCAAAACCTTTCCGTTTTCCTCCACCATTGGTGCCGACATAATGGCCCCGCCAGGCACGTTGATTGTGCCAATCAAAGCTGGCAACATGATACTCAATACCTTAGGACTGCGAAATACCGCCACAAGAGAATCAATCGTCAATTTGAGATCTCCGTTTTCCCGCATTAACTTGCCGAGCCCGCTAATTAATGCAACCGCGATGACTAATTCTATTGTCATCGTACTGAAGATTCCATGTACGACCGCTGCTACAAACTTTTGCAGCCCTATTCCCGTTAGTAACCCAGCAATGCCTGTTCCGATTAGTAAAGCTAACCCCATGGACACACGTTTTGTGATCAGGTACATAATCGACCCAAAAGCGACTGCAACCCCTGCTACCTCCATGTCCTATTCCTTTCTACGTAGGAGCCTGTTCTTTGATCCTATTTCAGCACATATTCTTGCTTCCCTGGGCTTAGCCCTGCTATTTGCAGCTGATAATTCGCATGCCTAGCAAGATAATAAAAACAACTCCTCTGCAATGATGAGCCGCTTTCTCTCACAATTACATAGGAGTTGATAGACGGTTTTACTTTGCCTCTTGCGACAGGCTTCCTTCTTCAACATTGAAGCAGGCTTCGAACGTCTCTGCTACAATTCCCACCTTGAAAGATCACTCTAGCTTAAGTAGAATAAGGGAGAAGCATAATAGCGGGAGGTTCAAGCTGTGAAGGTTATTATCATTGATGGCCAAGGTGGTGGCGTTGGCCGAATGCTTGTAGAAAGCTTAAAAGAGGCACTTCCACAATTGGAGATTACCGCACTAGGTACCAATGCACTCGCGACAGCTGCCATGATCAAAGGAGGGGCAGATTTCGGAGCAACTGGCGAAAATGCAATCATTTACAATTGTTCCGACGCGGATCTTATCATCGGGCCCTTGGCAATCGTCGTGGCAAATTCGCTCCTTGGGGAGATCACTCCCGCAATGAGCAAAGCTGTGGGAGAATCCAAAGCACAAAGGCTCCTGTTACCAGTAAACCGTTGCCATAATACTATCATCGGAGTTGTTCAACGACCCTTTAGCGAATATATTCAGATGACTGTAGAAGAGGTCAAGAGTATGATGCGTGACTGACAAATTATGAATGCCTCTTCTGAGGCATTTGACCGTATCTTCGGATACGTCCTACGTCTATTAGAGACTACCTTTGTGACTTCAGGTAACCCCCTCTTTCTAAGGCGATGACGATGACAGGAACAACCAAGATCTGCAAAATAATGCCTGGTACTGCATTCAAGAAGGCCCCGCCCATGAATAGTTGCCAGGAAAAGGTCTGATTGTTTAGACCATATAAGAACAAGCTCACTATTCCCCAAACAAGTCTGCCACCGAGCATTGAAACAATGAGATTTGTGTAGATATAGACGCTCTTTTTCGGCAGAAATTCATAAAGGAACCCGGTTAAGAACCCATAAGCACCGAGCTCAAAGGTCATGGCTAACGCTGTCGGAAACAGCGGAGGCATCCCTAGCAAGAAGCTTCTAAATAGGGGTAGTATTAGACCTATAGCTAAGCCATAAGGCCACCCCACAACGAACCCACTCAATAGTACCGGAATGTGCATAGGCAATAACATTCTGCCAATCGAAGGCACCTGCGCGGTTACAAAGGGAAGAATCATGCCAATGGCGATAAAAAGCGCTGCTAAAACCATACGTTTGATATCTAAGTTCTTCATTTTCTCCTCCTTCACGCTCAAAATTCAGCATAAAAAAACCACAACGCCACAAGCCCCTTCAAGAGCTTTGCTACCTTCGTGGTAACCTTTGATTTCACAATATGAAATTGATTTGACGCCGATGCTTCAGGGCTGGCTTCTGCCAGCGATTGGATCAATCATACCATAGTTTTTTCAGAGTGTCTATTGAACGAAGCCCCTCGATCCATCAACGATACGGGGAATGTCTCATCGTTCCAAAAGACTCATTCAATGTCATTGCAGCAGATTGAGATGTTAGTGAAGCGGGGCGCAGTGATAGGCGCCCCGCCCTATGCTGCCATTGCATTATGAGTCTCTTAAGAAATTCCCAGACCGGCACTGGCGTAACCAGCGATTGTGGCTGCCAAATCGAGACCAGATGTGACCTCTGCAGAAAATATCAAAAGCAACCGGGTTCCTGCAGTGACAGGAATGTTCAGCCCAGTAATGACACCGCTGCTGACGTCGCCGATACGGTACAGTCGAGCCAATTAGGCTGAGACCAGCTGTAATGCTCAAGTAACCGGCCAAGGAGGTGATAATCCCATCCCTAGGCACGGAAAGCGACCTGATTGTTCCAGGGGCGGCAGAGATACCAGGAAGAGAGGTGTTAAGCAATCGTAGATCGCTGGAGTACGCATACTATCTCTCCCAATTGTGAATGACCTAGCTAAATTACTAGCTAGGCAACTAAGGGTGATCGCCGAATCAAAAACTTTACTCGAACTTCCTTCCATACAAGGCCAGAAACCATGGAA
>DHNI01000041.1:0-1313 GCA_002409455.1 Firmicutes bacterium UBA5420
CATGCCTACATTCCCAAATCAGACACCTTTACCCGCAATCAGTTAGGTGATTTGGCCAGTCAACAGGAGCAGTACAGAAATGAGTTGCTGCTGACCATCTCCGCTCAGATTCTCTTTGTAATTATTGGTCTGTCCAATGCCTACAACAGCGTTCACCTGAATCTCAAAGCTCGCACCAGGGATTTTGCCTTGTTACGAAGCGCTGGGATGACGGAAAATCAACTAAAGAAGATGCTTGGTTACGAGACCTTTTTCCTGATCCGGCAGGTAGTTGGCTACTATGTCTTAATGCTTGCCCTTGGCGTCTGGGCTCTTTCCGCTAAAAAACACTATATGTTTTCACCCTGGCAATTAGCTTTGAACTTGAATTTTCCACTCTTAATCTTCTTTTTTGCCATTAGTATTGTGGGAATTTGGGCCGCCATGGAGAGTGGTCGGCGTAAAGTGCTGAGCCAAAGCATCATTGCGACTTTACAGCAGAACTATTGATGCTTCGTTAACTTGCCACTTGGCGATAGAAACGCAGCTCAAACTCGCTCCCTACGGGAGACGAACGCAAGAGTAATTCGCCTTGGTGCTGCTTCATAATGGAATATGCCAGTGCCAAACCTATTCCGAAACCTGAAGACCTGGGATCGCTCTTATAAAAGCGTTCGAAAACCCGTTTTTGCTGCTCAAAGTTGAGTCCCGGGCCACGATCTTTAACCGTAATGCTTTGGAAAATGGCATTTTCATGAAGCAGAACCTGAATTTCTGCCCCAAGGGGCGATGCTTCCGCTGCATTCTTGACGACATTAAGCAGGGCTTCCATGAGCCACATTCGATCGCCTACGAGCATGTAGTCGGCACCAATGACTTCTACCGTCAGCTCTTTTTGCCGCAAGATCTGATCAAGGCAAAACTCCACATCAAGCAGGAGACCTTGCGCCGAAAATGCCTCCATTACGAGATCGATGGAACCCGCATCAAGAGACGAAAGCTTGAGGAGTAAATCGCTAAGAGCGTATAAATGCTCGATCTCTTTGCGAATTCTCCATTGATATTCCTCAGCATGCTCTGGATCAGATTCCAAGAGTTCCAGAAGCAAGAGTACCCCCGTTAAGGGGGTCTTAATTTGGTGGGTCACATCCTCCATATTGCGCTTCAGCTGTTCCTTAGCCTGGAGGGCCTGATCACGAATATTCCGCTGGCTGACCAAACTTTTCTGGATTTCATCACGCAAGGCGCCAAAATAGCCATCTTGCAGGGCAAGGTCTTCTGTTTCGTCATCGATGGACTGTAACAAGTCCGACAAATCTTCCGTAGCACGACGC
>DHNI01000041.1:1519-4244 GCA_002409455.1 Firmicutes bacterium UBA5420
CCACAAGATACTGACCCAGTCAAACCGAGGATTGTGATAGAGGATGACGCAGGTTCCAAGAAAGAAAGTAAGGGCAAAAAGCGGGGCCTTTAGAACGCGATAGTTCATTCGTCTCCCTCCGTCATCCTATAGCCGATGCCGCGCACAGTACGGATATAATCCTGGTAAGGTGCGAGCTTTTCCCTGAGCCGTTTGATCGATACAGACAAGGTGTTATCATAAACATCGCCCCGCTCCCAGCCCCAGATGCGATCCAAAATACGTTCCCGGGGCAAAGTGAGGCCCTGGTTATCCATGAATAGTTCTAGAAGGTCATACTCCTTCGAGCTAAGCTCCAACGGTCGATCATCGACAAATGCCATCTTCGTGAGCTTATGAAGCACAAGCTTTCCACAGCGCATTGCCTGTTCATCATCGCCTAAGGAGGCCCTTCTTAAAATTGCCTCCATCCGAGCCTTTAAGACAGGTAGGGAAAAGGGCTTCGTGAGATAGTCATCTGCACCGAGTGTGAGCCCCCTAATCATGTCCTTTTCTTGATCTCTGATCGTTAGAAGAAGCAAAGGGGTCTTCATGTCTTGAGCGCGAATATAGGAGAGGTACTCGAAGCCGTCACCATCTGGAAGATTCAGATCAAGAATGATGAAGTCCTGCCTCTCTGGGTGAATCTGAAAAGCCTCTTCTAGATTCAGGCATGTTGTTACTTCATCTCCCTGCGCCGCAAAAAAACGCTCTAACGCAAAGGAAATATTGGCATCGTCTTCAATCACCAGAATTTTCATTGGCTGCACCCTCACAAAGAGTATTGATATCCTCTTCTAGAAAAAGGGCGTTATCACCTTCCTTCGAGACTTTATTACGAAATCCGCCAAATTGATCTAGAATTGATCGAGGGACAGGCCCCGACATCGAACGATCTGTCGTTCCTTGATCTCATAGATCACATCAGCCACATTGTCTACCAAGCGTCGATCGTGGCTGACAAACATGATAGTTCCAGCATAGTCTTTCATTAACCTCTCCAAAGCTTCTAAGCTACCTAGGTCGAGATAATTGCTGGGTTCGTCCATCAACAGGACATTATACTTGCCTAACAGCATCTTAGCCAACGTGAGCTTGACGATTTCTCCACCGCTCAGAACAGACACGTTTTTGCTGATGTCGTTTTGCTTAAAGCCCATTTGGGCAAGGACTGATCGGATTTCTGAAACACTGTAGTCACAATCATCCTGCATGAAGGTCATCACACCTTGCTCACTGCCACTCTGAAAACTGTCCTGCGACAAGTGCCCAAGTCGCGCCTGTGGTGAAATCGTGATGCCGTCTGCACCGTCTAGGATCATCTGAAGCAATGTTGTCTTACCAGTACCGTTTCCACCGGTCAATGCCACTTTTGCACCAAGAGGAATGGTGAACGATGCGTTTTCGAACAACACCTTATCTCCCAGGGTCTTAGAAATCTCGTTTCCCATAATGGGATAGGTATTGTGGAGAGCCAAGGCCTTACTCTGACGGAAGCGAATAACCCGGGTGTTTTCTGGAGCCTCCACATCTCCTAGGGCCTCGATCCTTCGCTCCATCGCTTTAGCGGCCTTGTGCATGCTCTTCTGTTTACTACCCGTTGGCTTTTGGTGACCTAGGCGTCCTCCGCCCTCGGACTTTTTCCTTTCGGCAGCCCGTTTTGTCTTCGTCACCATTTTGCTAGCCTGTCTCCGCTTTTCTTCAGTCGCCCTTTCTAGTCGGTCACGCTCCGCGACATACTGCTCATACTCCATTGCTTGAATCCTTCGTTCCTCCTCTTTCTGACTCGAGTAAGCGGAGTAATTTCCCCAGTACTCAGTGATCTCTCCGTCTTCAAGTTCCCAGATCTTGTCTACAACTTCATCTAGGAAGTAACGATCATGGCTAACAACCACTAAGGCACCAGGAAAATACTTGAGCTGCCCAATGAGAAAGTCAATTCCTTCTCGATCCAAATGGCTGGTCGGTTCATCGGCGAAAATACCGTGAACTTGCTCCGAAAGGGCACGGGCGATTTTCAATCTCGTCTCTTCTCCGCCACTTAGATACTCTCCCCCAAGCGCCTCTACTCCAAGTCTTCCTACCAGCGAGTAGTCAATAACATCCCGCTGTAAGGCCACTTCACCTAGTTGGGGAATATAGGCGAACTGGCCAAGACGCTGAATCGTGCTTCCCACTGGCGTTAGTTCACCGGCAAGCACCCGTAAGAGGGTAGTTTTTCCGGCGCCGTTTGCACCCACAAGACCGACTTTTTCATAGCTATACAACTCCACATCCTCAATAGCCAAGATGTCCCGCCCAAAATACTCAACATAGATCTGTTGTCCCTTAATTAGTAATTCCATCTCGAATCCTCCCATCAAATCGCTCGTCTTCATCGCTGTTCCGCAGAAAAGCCTACGATTACAATAGAGAATTAGCTGAAAATAAAAAAATGCACAGGCAAGCTACCTGCGCATTGAGTGAGCTGAGTTTTTCGTATTACAATCTATTTCGTATTTATCCTAAACAGAAATCATTCAAAATGGGCAGATCAATCCCGGCGTCCCCATGCCTCGGCAGAGCCTTTAAGCACCTATTCAGCTAATAGCATGAAAGATACGAACCGGATTCTGAACATTCCACACATTCTGAGAAGACCTCCATTCATTTGCTTTGGCTATAGAATACCATAGGCGCTGCGTCATAGCAAGCTCGTCTTAATTGT
>DHNI01000085.1:0-217 GCA_002409455.1 Firmicutes bacterium UBA5420
CCTCTGCAGGAACATCCTGGAGACTACCTATATAGGCTCCAAGGCTACCGGCAGCAAAAGAGTGTCCGCCGTGACCAAGATCCCTGAGATGCCTAATTGTCTCAGCCATAACCTTGAGCATACGGTACTCGCTCTTTTCAGGGCGATGGGGGTTGCCCACAAGGATGAGCCGTTGGATCTGTTCTGACAAGAGCAAAGCGAGGGCTTTTCCAATGGC
>DHNI01000085.1:424-886 GCA_002409455.1 Firmicutes bacterium UBA5420
CCAGATCAACGTTCAGACGCTTGGCAGCGGCAACGACCGCCTCCACCCCCGATACCACAGTATAACTGTTTCCAGTCGTTAAAGCCACATCAATATGGGGCAAAAGTTGCCGCCCGCCCATGGTCACAACGGAGGTATAAGCCCCTAAACCAACAATTTTGGCCCCTCTATCTGTTGCCATTTGCACCGCTGAGGAAATCTCTTCAAGGGCTTGGGTGGGATTGGCCAAAAGCTGCTCCGCCGTTTTGGGAACACAGATGAAATCGCCATAGGCACTCTGGCCGTTTTGATCCACAATCCTAGCACTACTAATTACAAAGGGCTTCACTAGATCATTCCATCTTGAGCTAAGATCTTCAAGCTGCTCTTCATTTAGGTGGACGAGGCTTTCATCAAAATCGCTATAATTCTGCACATCCACTGGGTGTACCAAAAAGGCAAAGCGGCCATCTTCAGGATCCG
>DHNI01000085.1:1022-27053 GCA_002409455.1 Firmicutes bacterium UBA5420
GCGGCCATCTTCAGGATCCGCCTCCATACGCCGATTTTCAAAAAGCTCTACTGGGTGATCTTGGGGCGAAGGCGAGTTATAGTTGATCAAGTGCCCAAGGAAAGCAGCTGTATTTTGCTGCGCCAACATCCTAATCGTCCTCTCCACAGCACCAATCACTCGATCGATCTGAGCATCATTGATAATCAAAGCGGGTTCAATTCGAATCACACTTGCCCCATTTAGCGTAGGTGCCACGCGCACCTTTTCGACATTTAAAAGATACGACGCCACCATCGGCGTCAGCAGCTCCTGTTCAGCCATGACGCCGAGCAAACTGTGGGGATAGGAGCTCTTAGAACTGACAAATTCGATCCCCAACATCAACCCCCGTCCCCTGATCTTTTTAACGATCATGGGATAACGCCGAGCTACTTCTTCTAGGCCAGCCTTAAGCTTGGCCCCCTTACGGCTCACCTCGCGCAATAACAAATGGTCATTACGGGCTAAAACGTCCAAGACCGCCAAACCAACCCGACAACCTAGAGAATTTGCTGCAAAGGTTGAGGAATGCTTGAGACCAAAATCTTCGGTGTAAACGTCTCCACTGCATAGTGCTGCTCCAATGGGTATTAAGCCACCTCCCAATGCTTTGGCAATGACCAGAACATCGGGAGTGACACCATCTCGCTCGCAGGCAAACATGGTGCCGGTTCGGCCCAGTCCCGTTTGAATCTCATCAAAAATGGTTAATACACCGTGCTTGGCACAAAGCTCTCTAACCTGCTGGAGGTAACCTTGTGGGGGCTCCACGATTCCGCCCTCACCTTGAATGGGCTCCACAATAAAGGCAGCTGTATCGTGTGCAAATTCACTTAAGTATCGTTCTAAAGCATGGATATCGCCATAAGCTATATGACGGAATCCGTGCGCTGGAGCACCAAATGCCTTTTGATACTCTGCATTACCCGTTGCAGATAGGGCCCCAAGGGTCTTACCATGAAAGCTATTGGTCGTAGAAAGAATCGTCAGCTTGCCTGTTTTGGCTCGGCATAGTTTGAAGGCTACTTCCACCGCTTCGGCACCACTATTAGCAAAGGTCACATGCTTCAGACCAGAAGGAGCCGCGGCGATAAGCTTGGCTGCAAGATCCCCTGCAGCTTCCAAAAGGGAAGGCTGAACGAAGCTTGGTTCCCGGGTGGATGCGACGTTATACACCGCTTGCCAGATTTCAGAAGGGTTGTAACCAAAGGGTAATGCCCCATAAGCTGCAATGCAGTCTAGATACTCTTCTTGCGCTTCGTCATACAAGTATACACCAGTTCCACGCAGAAACCGTTTGTTCAGACCAATTTCCGTCAGTAGTCTCCCCAGATGGGGGTTGACAAATTCTATGTATGGATGCATCCTAGACCTCCCCAAAATATTGAGCACACTTTGTGCACAGTGTTTATTATAGCAATTTTAAGCAGGTATTTCAACAAGAAAGACAAAACATAAAGGGTAGGATCCCGATGATCCTGACAGGAGGTTCACTAGTGCTCACCATTTATCGAGAATTGCAGCATGGCGAGTTTTCTCAGGCTATGAAGATTAGGCTTGAGGTTTTTGTGGAAGAACAACAAGTACCCCTCGAAGAGGAGCACGATAGTCATGATCTCACCGCCACACACTTTGGTGTGTTTCAAGGCGGTTCTTTGGTCGGCACAGGGCGATTGATGATCCAGGAGCGTATCGGAACGATTGGCCGGGTTGCCATCTTGCGGGAGTTCAGGGGTCTTGGTCTAGGAGGCGAACTAATTCAGGCTATGATAAAACACGCCAAGGACTGGGGCGTTGAAGAACTCTTATTAGGAGCACAGGTACAGGCTCTCGGCTTTTATGAGAAGTTGGGGTTTAGAGCCGAAGGCCCAGTATTCCAAGATGGTGGCATTGATCACCGCATTATGCGCTACCATGTAGGCGGCGTCAAGGAGATGGAGAAATGAGAAAAGGTCTACTTATCATGATGCTAATAATACTATTAGGGGGCGTGGCGGAAGCCGGGGTACAGGTTTTCTTCCTACCCGATAGTGGTTTCTTGCGGGTTCATGGCGAAGTTACAATGAGGCCTGCCAGTTCTTCCCCATCATTCCTACTCTTTCCCACCGCACAAATCACGGAGCTTTGGGCAGATGAGTTAGGGGAGTACACTGTCCAGCGGGGTAGTCATGGTACGATGGTCACTTTATCTCTACTACGGGTACGGCCCCAAACCCTGAGCTTTTCCTATGAAGGGTTTCTCGACCTTGAAGGCACAGAGCTGTTCCTAGACCGGAATAGCCTGTGGTTTCCAGAGTTTTCTTTTCCTATCGAAGAAACCCAAGTTGAGGTCGATCTGCCAAGTGACTGGATACTCGTGGAGTGGCAAAGCTACCCCCCAATGTATCCAGCCCTTGTAGTGCGCGACACTAAGGATGGCATCTCTGAAAATGAAGTCCACGATGCCCCAGTAGTAGACGAATTCACGTCGAGACTGCAGATGCAGACGTCCAGGCTAACCACTGCCATCAATCACAGAAATGTAGCTGAGATCGAGGCGCTGTTGAGCCCTACCCTTAGGGAGGCTGGCTTAGCAAGATACCTGGCAAACCTCCCTTCCTCCCATGGCCAGGTAACCGGCGAACTGCTAGATCAGTTTACGATCATGTTGTCGACCGAGCGTGGCTTCCGATTTCAAGCGTCCGTCATCTGGCAAGAACGCTCCGGGAGACTCGAGCTAGAAAGTCTTCAGCTAAGACCCCTTACACTGCAAGTTCCCGAAGAGTTGCTCGACTCTGCGAGGAAGTTTGCACGGGAATTGCACGAAGCAGTACAGATAAAAGATAAAGAACAGCTTCTTCAGCTCTTGGATCCAAGCATAGCCCAGGGGCAGATGGAGGTTTTAGAGTTTCTACTGAGCCTCAACACGCTTGTGCCTTGGTCGGTTGAACATGCCATACTGGATCCCTTCACGATCACTTTGTATGTGCCTCCCGCACAGGACACAAACACAAAGTTGCTCCTGAATATGGGCTTAACCCCAGGTGAACGTCATTGGTTAATCCATCGCCTCGAGGTTATCCCCGTTGGGTAAGTCAAGCTCTGGGGTGAATTTGTGAACCACATAGGACATGACATACGCTAATAGAAGCCTTGGTGCAACGAGTAAGAACAAAGGGGCACCAAGCACCCAGAAGATGATCGTGTCCTCAATCAAGGCATGAGCTATGGCCATGAAGGTTCCAATCACCCGGGCCTCTTTACGCGTTACCTTACCGGTACGAACGTGATTGATGATCACACCCGATCCATAGGTAATCCCAAAAACCACTGCAACCACCACAGGAAATGCTCCTTCTTCACCTAGGCCGATTATCCGAAAAGGCTTGGCCATCAGACGGTTTAGTTTCTGGAGTAGGCCATTACTCTCCGCGATTTCTAACACAATCATGAGGGGAATCACCACACAAGCTACCGTCCAAAGACCGCTCATGCCCTGCAAAAACCCTTCCCAAAGAATACTCATGGCAAAACCACCCCCAAGAGCCAACCCACAGCTAAAGAACAAGCAAGGCGGATAAGAAAGATATAGCCCAGGGGGCTGCCGGCTTTTTGACTGATGGGTAGTTCTACTAAGAGGGAATGGCAAAAGCCCAGCATAACGGCGCAGATGGTGATTTCGCTGATTGTGAGATTCAATGCCATGATACTACCTGCCGCTGCGTAGAGGTTGACAAAATAGCCACTAAACAGAACCACTGCCGCTTCACCCGAAAGACCAAAGAACCCCATATAGGGAGCAAAAAAGGCAGTAATTGTATCCAAAAATCCACTTGCACGAAAGATCGCCACAACCATAGCGGTAGGTACTACGACTTTCCCAAGCTCCCACGTTGTCTGTAGGCCAGTCTTCGTGCCTTTCCAAAGCATTTTTCTAGTCACTTGAAACATCTTGCTGCTCCTTCCGGCACCTTTTCCATAAAGCAAGCATCTTTGTTGGTATAGGGGAGGTTACGACATGTAATCGCCCCGTTCTAGGATGCGTGAATTCTAGTCGCCAAGCGTGCAAGGCCTGACCTGGTATCCCCGGTATAGCTTTATTATACAGTGGATCTCCTAAAACCGGGTGGCCGAGATCGGCAAAGTGTACGCGGATCTGATGGGTGCGGCCACTTTCTAGACGAGCTCTTAGCAACGTTGCTCTTGGGCCAGCATAGAGCACCTTATACACTGTTCTGGCCTCTTTGCCCCCTTCCTTAACGGCCCTTTTAACTCCGTGATCCATGGATCTACCTATGGACATTGTAAGCACACCTTGCGGGCTCATTAGTTCACCCTCTACGATTGCGAGATATTCCCGCACCAACTCCTGGCGATTCAACTGCTGCAAAAGCCTTTGTAGCGTATAAGGTTCTTTGGCCACCAAGATTAGACCCGATGTGTCCTTGTCGATGCGATGCACCAAACGCACCTTCGTATTGAGGCCAATCTTGCGCCAATAATGGGCTATGGCATTGGCTAGAGTTCCTTCCTGATAGGCTCCAGTGGGATGCACAGCCATCCCTGCAGCCTTGTTTACGATGAGTAGATATTCATCTTCATACACAATCTCAAAAGGAATGTCTTGGGGCTCCATCGTTGTCTCCTCATCAAAAAAGATGATTTGGATCGTATCACCCTCCGCCACTCGCCTAGACAAATAATCCCTTTGCCCATTAAGATAGACGCCTCCGCCTCTTTTCATGCGGCGCAACAGACCACGGCTCAGTTCTAGGCGACCATAAACAATATCCTTAACCATCACACCCTCTTCGTCTGCCTTCACCGTGGTGGTCAGGACATGGGGGTGATCTAACATACAATTTCCTCCTGTTCTATGCCCGGCGCAGTCTCCGCATTCACCTAAAGCCCGTTGCCATATATGGGATTTGCTAAAGGCATGCTTCTACTCCTTTCTTAGGAGTCGCTTATGAGCCTTGGGAATGGTAATAATAAAAACGGACAAAGCTGCGAAGGTGCCTAGGCGGCCGCCTATACCCACGAGGATGTTCTGCCCGAAGAACACCAACAAAGCACAGATACCGCTGACGACAAGGGTCTCCCATAGCTTTTCAAGGCGATCGACGCTAGACATCGTAACATAGGAAACCGCCGTGCAAATCAAAGCATATACATAGCCATCAGCGAACACCCGAGGTAAGACAAGGGCAGCAAACAGTGTTAACCAAGATGATCCGGCCACCAGAGACAACTTCGTCTTTTGCCGCAAAGTGTGACCCAGTAAACCCCACAGTAACCCCAAACTCATGCCTATAAAAAGAGACACTACAGCCCACCTCCAAAAGTCAGGAGTACAACCAAGACTGCTGTAGCTGCCACGGTTCCAAGTCTCCCCCCAACCCCGTTCCAGGTTTCGTTCAGCACTTCCCAAAGAACGCCCCCAAGAAGGCCAGCTGTGATCAAAAGGCCTAATGAGGGAAAGCGCAGAGCGGAACTCATGCCCACAAAGGCTCCTAAGTACCATACGAGCTGGTTATGCTCCTTGAACACAGTCGTTCCCAGCAACCCCACCACGGCTGAGGCCACTAAAGGGCCTAGATTGAGATGATTTGCCAGAAGAAACGTGGCCAGAGTTCCCCCTGTACTGATTAAGGCAGAAGGAAGTACCCTTGGCCAGTCATCCAAGTTGCACCTTTTCGGGGCAAGAACAAAGACTATAGCTATCAGCGCCAAACAAACCCAGCTTCCTCCATGATCGAAGAGTGGACGAACCAACTCCAAAGCCGCCACAACCAGTGGCAAAAGGATCAAGGCATGTCGACACATAGAAACTCACTCCAATTTCGCACGCGTATTTAGCAGCACCACGCCCTCGGAGCTTAGCGCACATGAATCGAGAGACGCGGGGATCAAACACGACTGCCCAGACACTAAAGATGTGGTTCCTCCAGCCCACTGAACTTCAGCGCAAGCGCCCAAGCTCGTCAAGATTTGAAATCCGTTTTGGCGGTCTAAGGAATACCCCTGTGGCTTCTTCAAAACATCCATTTGAAAATGCTCGCCACAGCGGGATAATTGATAGGCAGGATCAAGAACATCGGCAGAAAAGTCAATCGCCTCTAAAGCCTGTTCCACATGGAGTTCCCTTGATTGTCCTGCATCATCTAGGCGATCCCAATCATAGACCCGAAATGTGGTGTCAGAGTTTTGCTGAATCTCAACCACCACAACGCCAGCACCTAAAGCGTGAACCAATCCGGCAGAAATGGGATAGACTTCACCAGGTTTAACGGGCACTTTATTGAGGCAATGAAGGATATTGTTTCCCCCGAGTCGTATTGCCCGTGCAAAGTCCTTTTTTGTCACTCCAGGCCGCAAGCCCCAAATAATCCAGGCCCCAGGATCGCTCTGCACGATGTACCACATTTCGGTCTTGCCCCAGAGCTCGTTGGTATAGTTCTTCACATAGGCATCATCAGGATGAACCTGCACCGAAAGATCTTGCCCGGCATCAATAAGCTTAAGCAAAAGGGGGAAACTTTCTTCATGCACTAGATCTTCACCATAGTCCCTCACTAACTGGTCTAAGGTTCTCCCAGCTAAGGGCCCCGCGTCCACCACGCTGGTTCCGTTATTGTGAGCTGCCACATCCCAACTTTCACCAATTAGACCATCCGGTAACTGGCGACCTAGGAGATCTTGTAGTTTTCTTCCACCCCAAATTTTCTCCTTGTAAATAGGGTGAAAAGTCAAGGGATAGAGCCGTTCTTTCATGGAAATCCTCCTACCTGAGCCTGCGCTGGAGCTCTTTTTTCCGTTCTTCAAAACCTGGCTTACCTAAAAGTGCAAACATATTTGTCTTGTAGGCCTCGACCCCAGGCTGGTCAAAGGGATTCACACCCAAAAGGTAACCACTAATGGCACATGCTTTCTCGAAAAAATATACCAAAGCGCCAAAATAGAAAGAGTTCATACTTGGAACGTTGAGCACAAGATTTGGTACTCCGCCATCAGTATGGGCCAAAATCGTGCCTTGAAAGGCATTGTGATTTACATAGCTTAGTGTTTTCCCGGCCAGATAATTGAGGTCATCACCATCATCGGCACTGGTGGGTATGGCATACTCCTTTTTCGTTTCGGACATCCACACCGTAGTGGCAAAGATGTTGCGCGTTCCATCTTGCATAAACTGTCCCAAGGAATGTAAATCGGTTGTGAAGTTCACACTAGCTGGAAATATCCCCTTTTGGTCTTTGCCCTCGCTTTCACCATAGAGCTGTTTCCACCATTCGTTAAAATACTGTAGTGATGGTTCATAGTTCACTAAAATTTCGATGCCTTTTCCCTTGCGATAAAGAATATTTCTAAGTGCAGCATATTGGTAGGCAACATTTTCCGACAAAACAGGTGTTTGGTACCACTCAAGGGCAGCTGCTGCACCGCGCATCACTTCTTGAATATTAATCCCTGCCACAGCCATAGGCAAAAGTCCAGCAGGTGTTAAGACTGAATAGCGCCCTCCCACATCGTCAGGAATAACAAAGGTGGTATAGCCCTGCGATGCTGCCGTGGATTTCAGGGAACCAACCTGTGCATCTGTAGTTGCATAGATTCTCTGTTTCGCACCTTCCATCCCATACTTCTTCTCCAAAAGCGCCTTAAAGGCACGAAAAGCTATAGCCGGTTCTGTGGTTGTGCCAGATTTAGAAATGACATTAACAGAGAAGTCCACGCCCTCCACGAGCTCCAAAAGATCCTGCAAATAGATGCTACTAATGGCATGTCCGACAAAGAAAACGCGAGGTGTTTTTCGCAGCTGAGAATCTAGCATATTGTAAAACGAGTGTGTAAGCATTTCAATGGCCGCCCGGGCCCCTAAATAAGAACCACCAATTCCGATGACAATCAGGACATCGGAGTTCTCCCGAATACGCTGTGCAGCTTGTTCTACTTTGGTCAATTCTTCACGGTTATAGTTCGCTGGTAGGTCGCGCCACCCTAAAAAATCACTTCCTGCCCCACTTCCACTGTGGAGCTGCTGATGAGCAAGTTTGATTGCTGGTGCTAGATAGTCTACCTCCGCTTCGGCCACAAACGGCGCGGCGTACTTATAGTTCAAGGTCAATTGCTTCATGTGTTGAACATCTCCTCTTTTCAAGACTAACGTCATATGTAAGAATACGACAAGGTGTTCGCGTTACCTTCCCTCAAAACTTCCTTTGTGGTAAACTGAACATGAGGTGATACTTGTGGAAGAATGCATTGCAATCATTGGAGCTATGGATGAAGAAGTGGAGGGCTTAAGCCAGGCCTTAAGCCAGGTGACACAAGTACAATCGCCCCGCCTAGACATCCCCATTATCCAAGGAAGACTGGGAAATAAGGATGTTGTAGTCGTCCGCTGCGGAATCGGAAAAGTAAATGCGGCCCTGGCTACCCAATGTGTAATTGACCATTACAACCCATCAGCTATTCTTAATAGTGGTGTGGCTGGTGGGCTCAGCCCAACAGCAAAGATCGGCGATCTGGTCGTTGGAACAGCATCACTTCAGCACGACTTTGATGTGCGAAAATTTGGTTACCCTAGGGGAGTTGTTCCGCGTCTTGCAGCAAGTACGTTCACGGCAGATCCCCATTTACTTGAAGCAGCCACTCTGGCAGCAAACAAAGAACTTGCTTGCAACCAGGTTCATCAGGGTTTGATTGTATCGGGAGACCAGTTCATCAGCTCTGTAGAGCAAAAACAGGATATTTTGGCTTTTTTCCCGGAGGCCATGTGTGCCGAAATGGAGGGGGCCGCCATCGCTCAAGTGGCAAGTGTAAATCGAATCCCCCATTTAATTATGCGGGCGATCTCCGATCAGGCAGATAGCACTGCTCCCCACGATTTCGACCAATATCTCCTGGATGTTATACCCGTCTTAAACACGGTTATTCAGAAGCTCTTAGCTTTGCTTAATGGCTAAATTCACTCTGTTCACTGTCGCGCCAATCCATAAATCGTAAAATGCCAGCGCAAAGAGCATGTGCTACATTCGTGCGAAACATAGGATCCCCCAGCTTCTGCAAATCAGTGGGGTTAGACATGAACCCTATTTCGACTAACAATACCGGTGGCTTTGCTTTAGGCAATAAGAGTGTGCTTCGCGGAAGGGGACGAGGCTCGTTGAGCACCTGTACTTTTTCCAACTCTTCTAAAACGATTTGGGCATAGATATGATCGATATACTGATCCTTCATGTAAAAGACGATCGCTCCAGACTCACCCTGATCTTTCGTAGCATTGGCATGAACACTCATTCCTAGGTGCGCTTGATTCATGAGTTTGAAACGTCCCAGTAGATCTCTGCGATGCCGTGTTCCTTCACTAACTAGATGACTAACGTCGCGATCCGTATCGCGGGTTAATCCCACCTTCAGCCCGTGGGAGCTTAGAACGTCAGCCATTTGTAGCACGATATCCAACACGTAATGTTTCTCGTAGATATCACCTGCTCCAATCGCCCCTGGATCAATACCCCCATGTCCGGGGTCAAGCATGATATCGTAGATGATCTCTTGGTTAACTAAGCTGATAGTATAGATCCCAAGGGGATAGGAGTGATAAACAGCCAACACTGCTATCAAGGCTAAGGCAAACAACACATACCTAATTAGTCTCTTTGGTATCACCAGAATATTCCAACGGGACATTTTTCGCCCCCCTTTCCTCCCATGTATATTCAAGAAGGGGTTGGCCTAAACCAGTGTACACAAGACCATAAAGGAGGAGTTACAAATGAAACGAACCATGATTGCGATCTTGGCAGTCAGTCTATTCATCGCGACCCCCGTCACTGCCACAAAGGCACCACAGACGCTTTTGGCCGATGCAGTATCGGCACTGCAAGAGATCGCAGAACAACCAGACTCAGAACACTTCCATCGAATGCTACAAAATGCCCACGGGGTGGCTATTTTCCCCTCGCTGATCAAAGCCGGGTTGGGCTTAGGAGGCCGCTATGGTGAAGGCGTCATTTTAGAATACGATGCTTCCACAGAAACCTGGTATGGCCCTTATTTCGTCCAGATGAAGGGAATCTCCTACGGATTCCAGCTCGGCGTACAAACCACGTCACTAGTCTTGGTGGTGGCAGCCGAAGAAGGCATGAGAAGCCTTCAGGAAGGCAAGATTACCCTGGGAGGCAATCTCTCAGTAGCTATAGGACCTCTAGGCCGCTCTGCAGAAGCCGGTACCAATTTGGCGCTCGATGCCGTCATGTACAGCTATTCCATCAGTAAAGGAGCTTTTATCGGAGCTTCCCTCGAAGGAGCTTCCATTGATAATAGCGTAAACGCCAATCAAGTCTACTGGAATAGAGAACTTACCCCTGCGGAGATGCTGACGCGAAAAGCCTCAAGCCGAGAGATTCGAGAGCTGATCGGGGCATTGAACCGTATCATCAATGATTACGTGGAGGTGGCTTCATGACCACGATCAAAGTTGAGAGTTTCTCGCTAGACCATAGAACCGTTGTTGCACCACATGTGCGCCAGGCTGAGTTCTTTGAGACCCCCGGGGGCGATGTGATTACCAAGTACGATCTGCGCTTTACCCAGCCGAATGCGAACATCATGCCCACAGCTGCTGTGCACGCTTTGGAGCATCTTTTGGCCGGATATCTCAGGGAAGAACTCTCTGGAGTCATCGATCTTTCGCCGATGGGTTGCCGCACAGGGTTTTACCTCATCCGCCTTGGCAAAGCACCTGAAGCAGAAATAGCCAGGGCGCTTGTACGCGCCTTAGAGAAAGTGTTGCAGGCCGATACGGTTCCAGCCCGCAACGCCACACAATGCGGGAATTATCGCGACATCTCTCTTTTTGGAGCACAGGAATACGCCAAGGAAGTCAGGCAAGGTCTGCTAGACAAATATGCCTAATAAAACGCCCACGGCTTATGAACCGTGGGCGTTTGTTTCCTCTTATTTTATCTTCACCTTAGACCAGGTATCCCTCAAGGGCACCGTCTGGTTAAAGACTAGCTTCTCTGGTGTTGAATCTTGATCCACACAAAAGTAGCCCTGGCGCTCAAACTGGAACTTATCTTCGGGTTTTGCATTCTTAAGATTGAGTTCAACCCTAGCACCGGTTAGAATTTCTAAGGAATTAGGATTCAAGTTGTCTTCTAGTTCTCCTACGCTGGGATTCTCCACTTTAAAGAGATGATCGTAAATACGCACCTCCGCGGGTAAAGAATGCTCAGCTGCTACCCAATGCAGAGTAGCTTTAACCTTACGTCCATCAGGAGCCGATCCACCCTTCGTTTCTGGGTCATAGGTGGCTCGAATTTCTACAATATTGCCCTCTTCGTCTTTAATGACATCGGTGCAAGTTATGAAATAAGCAAAACGCAAGCGCACCTCGCGGCCGGGGGCGAGCCGGAAGAATTTTTTCGGCGGATCCATCATGAAATCCTCTTCCTCGATATAAATCTCCCTAGCAAAAGGAATTTGGCGTGTTCCGGCATCAGGATCCTGCGGATTATTCACACCTTCCAAGTACTCCACTTGACCTTCTGGGTAATTCTCAATAACTACCTTTAAGGGACGTAAGACACCCATAGTTCGAGGTGAGGTCTGGTTTAGATCTTCCCGTAGGCAATGTTCTAGAAAAGCATAGTCAACCATGCTATTGGCTTTCGATACACCAATACGATCACAGAAGTCTCGAATCGCGGCAGGCGTATAGCCTCGTCTGCGCAGTCCCGAAAGGGTTGGCATGCGCGGATCATCCCAGCCACTTACAATGCCTTCGTTCACCAACTCCAAAAGTTTGCGCTTACTCATCATGGTGTAGCTTAAGTTTAGCCTGGCAAACTCAATTTGCCTCGGATGAGGTTCGGGAAAAACCTGCTCCAAAATCCACTCATACAAAGCTCGATTATTCTCAAACTCCAACGTACAAATGGAATGAGTGATACTTTCAATGGCATCGGAAAGACAATGGGTAAAATCATACATGGGATAAATGCACCATGCATCTCCTGTGCGATGGTGGTCAACTTTACGGATCCGATACAGAGTCGGATCGCGCATCACAATGTTTGCTGCTGCCATGTCGATTTTTGCCCGCAGAACGTGGCTTCCTTCCTCAAACTCACCCTGCTTCATTCGTTCGAACAAATCCAAGTTTTCTTCTACAGAGCGATTACGATAGGGGCTGTCTTTTCCGGGCTCGGTCAGCGTACCGCGGTATTGGCGAATCTCTTCGGCACTCAACTCGCAAACATAGGCCTTACCTTGCTTAATCAACTCTACTGCAAAATTGTAGAGTTGTTCAAAGTAATCTGAGGCATAATACAAGTGCTGATCCCAGTCGAAGCCAAGCCAATGCACGTCACGCATAATGCTTTCAATGTACTCTGTCTCTTCTTTTTCTGGGTTCGTATCATCAAAACGCAGATGACAAGTACCTTTGTAATCTCTGGCTATACCGAAATTTAGGCAAATAGACTTAGCATGCCCTATATGCAAATAGCCATTGGGTTCCGGCGGAAAACGCGTAACAATGGCCTGATGTTTGCCGCTGGCTAAGTCCTCATCAATAATATTCCGAATAAAGTTAGATGGGGTGTTGCTATTCGTATCCATCAGTGTATCCTCTCCTATGGCTTCCTTCTTATCCACTTTAGCACAACCACGACCACTGTCAAGCAATAGGCCGACGAACCCCTACTTCAAAGCAGTTAACTAACTTTTTGTTAACAGTGTCTCTAACGTGGGGGCGATTCCCCAAATTTCCTTAAAATGGGCATAGTCCCGGCGAGCTTGATCCCCAGAGAATCTGCTTTCTCGGAAGGCACGGATCAGGAGGTTTTTCGGCGTATGTTCCAAATCAATGAACTCCATAATTCGCACATTATAGCCCTCCATCTCTAGCAGTTTTGCCCTCGCCGCATCGGTAATCAAAGCTGCCACCCGCTCTTTAACGATCCCATGCTCCAAGAGCACCGGATCGGCCCTTTGCTCGAGCTGTGTGAACACTTCGTGCTGACAACAAGGGACAGCAAGAATCACCTGTGTCCCCCACTTTACAGCCTGGGCCAAAGCATAATCCGTCGCCACATCGCAGGCATGGAGAGAAACAACCATATCTACCTGTCCCTGCGCCCGAAAGTCCCGGATGTCTTGGTGAGTAAACGTTAGATGCTCAAAGCCGACTTTGGTCGCCATCGCATTACAAAAGGAGACTACATCCTCCTTTAAGTCTAGGCCAATGATCTGTACATCCCGCTTGAGATGCTCCACTAGGTAATGGTATAAGGCGAAAGTGAGATAGGCTTTCCCACTCCCAAAGTCTACAATCCTTAAGGGCTCCTCATTTTCCTTTAAGTAAGGTAGGCAATCCTCAATCACTTCCAAATATTTGTTCAGTTGTCGGAACTTATGATAACGCTTGGCCAAGACCTTCCCTGCCGAATTCATCACACCAAGTTCGACTAAAAAAGGGTAAGGCGTGCCCTCCTGCAACAGATACTGTTTGGATCGATTATGCTCAAAATTCACTTCTTGGGCCTTGCGTGAAGGTGGGTGCTGTAGCATCGTAGTGGCACCTTTCTTACTCACTAGCACCTGCCAATCGGCCTCCGGCGTAAAGAAATGGCCTTGGCGAAACACTTGATCCATAAGCTCCAAAATCCGCTCTTCTGTCTGCTTAGGCGTGAGATTGTGATGGAGTTCTTTTTGCGCATAATGATACGTTACTTGATAAACCAGACCACCCTTCAATCCAAGCGGCCGCACCGAAACCTTATCAAAAGGGGTTGCTTTCTTACGCAGTTTACTAAGCGAACAGGCCAGGAGTTGTTGGGATTGCATCAAGTTGTTGAGAAACACCCCGAATTCGTCGACTTTCTTCACGCCAGCCCACCCCGGCTACCATCCATCACCGTTTTTTCAATAAGCGGCTCAAAATAATCATGCTGTTCATAGATCCAGAACAAGATACCCATGTTTAGATCGGCCAACTGGGTGTCTCCCTCATCGAGGTGGTAGGCAGTAAAGAGAAGTTGGATCAAGTACATGATATAGAGGAAGGCATGACCTTCTGTTTGCTGTAGGGGTTCGACGGATCCGTACCCTCCAATGAGGTCTTGCACGAAGCTAAGCCATCCTTCTCGCTTCTTCGGATCACTAAATCCGTCGATCAAGACCGCAGTAGACAAATAGCACAGATCAAAGATGCGAATGCCAATCCGCACACGATCAAAATCCAAAATTCCCCCAAGCTGACCACCTCTAAAAACCAGATTTCTGGGGTGAAAATCTCTGTGGATCAACTGCCTAGGCAGAGCCTCATATGGATTCACAAGTTGTGTACTGATAGCCTGCTCTAGACCCTGCAGGCGATCATGAAATTTCATCGACGAATAGCCCTGTACTGTAGGCCAGGCATAGCTGGATACTTCCTGAAAAAGACCAAATCCAGGAAACTCCGCACTAGCACCATAAACTGCAAGTGCCCCGTGCAATCTTGCCAACGCAGAACCTACTTGCCTCGTCAAGGGCGGATCAAGCAAATCTAATTCGTTGCCGGGTATTCCAACTAGATATGGATAGAGCACGTAAAAGGATCCTTGGTACTCTGCCCAGGGAATTCCCTCTGTCGTACGTAGAAAAAGCGAAACGGGCTGGTCATGCTCTAAGAGCCACTTCAGTAGATCGTACTCTTCCCAGACACGAGTGCGGTTTGCTCTACGTTTGAGAATATAGGTGTCACCACCAAGTTTTAGGCGCCATACTCCGTCAGTCAAGGATTGTACTTCAGCTGACGCAAAATTTGAGCCCCACTGTTCTAAAATGCGTTTCACCCCTGCTCCCCCTGTTCGCTTAAATGTCGCGGCGACTCTCCCGTTCTATTCTTTAGCACCCACTCACGATTTTTCACAATCGCTTTCCCGATCTCATCCACCGCATTCATAATCCACATGTAGGTTTGGGTGTTCGGTTCGTAATTGGCCTCACCGAAGGAATGAACTCTGCCCTGCTTTTGCAGCTCATTAACTTGAGCAAACTCCTCCCTTGAACCTCTAGAATAGACACCAAAGGTTCTCCCCCCGTTTTGATTCACGAGGGAAAACACGGGAACATCACTGGGGCCATCGGCTACATAGATCATGTTTTGAAAGGGAATACGCCGATCTTCTTTAGGAATATTGGTGTTGACGTCAATATCTCTAATCTTGTTAACACCCTTGTTAATCTCAAAAATTGCCCTGGTCTTTGTGGTATTATCAATGATATAACTAATATCTTGAATTGTAGCATCGCCATCGTCGACTTGGGGCACGTTTTGCTTTAGATAGCCTGGAGGAAAGCGATGTTCCACAAACTCACAGGCCCAAATACCTTCGGTATGTTCAGCTATCTTGCTGCCCAGAATCACCTGCCTAAGTCCTGTACTAACAATATAGTGTTCCACTTTGATATCATATTTACTAAACAGTGGATTGTTTGCTGCATGTGCCTTTACCGCAGGGAAAAACTCTGGCAACCCAGGATAGAACTCCAATTCTCCTCCTAGTTCACGCAAGATTCGGTTATTTAATCCCTTGAAAACCCCACCCCGTACATAAGCCAAAATGTGATTCAAGTAGATGCTATCCACCGCCACCATTTCCTGCCCGTCACGTGTGAGATGCTTAGGAAGCGCATTCACCTCGCGCCAAAATGTGCGTCCATCAACATTATAGCGTTTAAACAGCGGATCTTGCATATAACCGGGAATGAGGGTTTTGTCAAAGTCCCAGATTACGGCAATATTGGTCTGCGTAAAGATATTTGAAACCATTTGACCAACCTCCTACGAAAAATCAATTCGAAGTTTCCGTCCCCATGTAATACCAGTTACGTCCACTAAAGAATTATAGACAAGTAGCCTGACGCCATGATTATCCGCAGTTTTTAAGGCACTAGCAAAGGCAGGATCGATATGCGTAGCCGGTTTAAACCTTTTTCCATCAGCTCTTTGCACAACAAAGAGCACAGCGGTCTCATAATCACCTTCTGCCTGAAACCGGGTCAGCTCTTGAACATGACGCTTACCCCTTTCAGTGACAGCATCGGGAAACATAGCTATCCCATCTTCAACTAAGGTGCAACTCTTGACCTCCAAGAGAAGTCGCTTACCTTGGGAATTCTCTAGGCAAAAATCCCATCGAGATCTACCTACCGTATACTCCGCCCGCTTGCGATCCCAACCTGCCAGCTCTGGTATAGCCCCTTTTTCTAGAGCCTGAGCTGTTAGGCGATTTGCCAAGGTGGATTGTAGAGATACTAAAGTAACACCGTCAGGCGCTAAAACGAGGCTTGCAGACCACTTCGTTTTGCGCTTGTAATTGTCTACTGGCCGCAAATAAACTACGGCCTCTGGCAGTAAGAGCTCTTTCAAACGTCCAGGATCCGCCAAATGCGCTTGGACTTCTTCACCGCTACCATTTAGGCGACACCGCACAATAAAACGATTGGGGCGGTCAAGGAAAGAGGCTCTGACTAGATCAGCGAACTTGATGCAAATCGAATCCTGCACCCGGAGCCCTCCTTTCACATGGCGTACTAATACAGTTCCCCATAAATGGTAACATTCCTTCGCATTATAGGAAAAGGGCAAGTAAATGGCGAAACAAGTATCCGCAAGATGCAAAGGAGGAACATTGATGCGCATTGCTATTCCCCCGCTAGTCCTTAAGGCATGTGAGACTTTAACTGAACACGGCTACCAGGCGTATCTAGTAGGCGGAGCGATTCGCGATAGTTATCTTGGCCAAGAACCAACTGACTGGGATATCACCACAGACGCTACACCGACAGAGGTAGAGGCGTTATTTGATCGATCGATCCCTACAGGAAAACAGTTTGGAACTGTCACTGTGCTTCTAGAGAACATGCCTCTAGAGATCACAACTATGCGCCGAGATGGCCCCTATAGCGACAAACGCCATCCAGATTACACTACATTCACGGCGCATCTAAAAGACGATCTCAAAAGGCGGGATTTTACAGTTAATGCGCTGGCCTATGATCCTCTGGCTAAGAAAATGATCGATCCCTTCTCGGGGATTCGACATCTCAAAAAGAGACTTTTAGTCACGGTGGGCAAGCCAGCCGATCGTTTCACAGAGGATCCCCTGCGCATGCTTCGTCTCGTGCGTTTTCAGTCTACCTTAGGGTTTCGAATCGAAAAGAAAACCAGACTAACTCTTCCAGAATTAGCCCGGTTGATGGCGAACGTGAGTCCAGAACGTATTCTCAGCGAGTTAAACAAAATGCTTCTAGGCAGAGAACTGTTCATAAGCCTGCAAACACTCTATACAAGTGGCTTGATGGGGGAAATCATCCCCGAATTGGCCGCAGGCCACAAGGTTTCACCAGGGCCGAGACATCCTTACGATCTACTCGGTCATTCCATGGCCGCAGCCCATTTTGCTGCCCCCATTTTGCCCTTAAAATGGGCCGCTCTACTCCATGATGTGGGAAAACTGCAGTCGTCAAAACGCGATCACGCCAAGATCAGTGCCAACTGGGCCAAGAAGATCCTCCGGCGATTACGAGCCAGTAATGACCTCACGGAGAAGGTATCAACTCTCATCACCCACCATATGTTTGCTGTCCATCCACATTCTTCCGATAGAGAAATCCGACGTTTTCTTGCTCTAGTGGGCCCAGAAACTGCCTATGATCTAGTCAAACTACGCCAAGCAGATATGGCAGGCATGAATGTGAACCCCCGCCATATTCTCTCCTTTGGGCAAAGGCTTGAGGCAAGATTTAATGACGTACTAGCGCAAGAACATGCGCTGACGATTAAAGACTTGAGCCTCGATGGGCATGGACTTATGCGGGCCCTTGATCTAAAACCAGGGCCACTGGTGGGTGAAATCCTTCAGTACTTACTAGATCAAGTATGGGATGATCCCTCCCTTAATCAACCACAGCAGCTAAAGGCGCTGGCTCAAAGCTATCTAGCGTCATTACCACAAAATCACAAATGACAGTCGAATGCCATGCAATGCGACCTGTTTCTTGAAAGCCTAGACGAGAATAGACCTTAGAAGCCCTTATGTTGTTGGAGGCTACCGTAAGCCTAAAGCCCTTGAGCCAGCCGTGATGTTTTGCAAAGTGCAAACCCGAGCTAACAAAACTAAGGCCATAACCGTTACCACACCAAGCGGGGTGCATCCCCAAACCCACATCTAAATACTCTTTCGATTGATAAAGCAGATTGTCTTTCTTGCCAACAAGCTGTGCGGCGCCTCCATAGCAAAAAAAGCCCATGAGCTCCTCATCACAAAAGGTAGCAAAATAGGGGCCGTCGACAAACTTAGCCAATGCTAGGGGCGAGCCATGTACATTGTACACATGATAGGGTGCAGGATAGTCCCAAGCGGCAATCTTCAGCGCCATACCAAGGTCCACCTTCTTAAATGCAAACTCCATACCTTAACCCCCGTTATAGGGCAAATAGCCATGGCTCTCCAACCAGAACAGAGAATCTTCCAAGTTCTCAGGACCCACTTCTAAGGCCCAAATGGCCTCGGAAGCCGATTGTTCAAGGTCAAAGCAGATTTGGTCGAGAGGCAAACGTCCTTGCCCTAAAGACAAGTGGGCATCCTGATCGCCTAGGTTGTCGTGAAAATGCACATATCCAATGAGCTCCCCAAGTTCCTCCACCCATTTTTGAACAGGTGGTTTCCCGTGACAAAAGGCATGGCCCAGATCTAAGCAAGCTTTGAGGTTGGGATGACTTACAGCCCTTAAAACCTCACCAATTAGCTTTGCATCTACCTCTAGAAGATTTTCTAAATAGAATGTGACTCCTGGATCCTTGGAGGATAAGAATTCCTGCCAAAAATCAATACTACGCCTGAGCCAACCTCCAAATGTGTTCGTATTGGGAATGTATCCGTGATGCAGAACTACGTGTTCTGCCCCTAGGTGCCGGGCATAGTCATAGGCAAACTGAAAGCGCTCCCTAGTCACTTGACGAATCAACCCATCGCAACTTCCTGGACTAAGATCTCCAAAAGGCCCGTGAAGGGCTTTTGGCGTAACAGATTCATAGTGTTCCAGATGGAGCTTGGCTCCATCTGGATGCATGTGAGGATACTCGGGATTAGAGAAAGATTGAATCTCTACACCCAACCCCATCTTGCGGCAGATAGGAGCCACTTTTTGAGGCTGGGAAGCATCACATAGCAAGACAAAACGCATCACGTTCCCTCACTTCACCTAACTCGCCACCACTACACTTCTGGCTCGTCCATTTTTCTCTGCGGAAGTCTCAGCACTTGGATCAGGGGCTTTAATCTCCACAAATTCCACCATCGTCCCTGGCTTTAAGTGTATGTTCCTTTGTTCTGCTGGCAAATTCGCTTTTGTGAAAAAGTAATCGCCCTTGTCGGAACGAATAAAGCCATAGTTGGTCATAAAGCGTTTAATCACACCCGTAAGCTTGCTTGAATCCTCTCGTTCAGGAATCAGCCGCATCCAATATACAGGCGGAGTCTTTCCATTACTCCGCACCTCAAACATATCCGGATAAGAGCGCAAGATATCCAATAAATTGGTGTAATTGTAACTTCGGGGGTCAAAGTCAGGATTTTCTCTGCGAATCGACTGACCAAGATGGGCTAGGAGTAGCCATCCATCGCTATCTTCATCGCTAGCTTCATAAGCCCTGCGTACAATATCTTCCACCGGAACCCGTCCAGGGGACGAAGACTGTTCTTCTTCCGCTTGAACCTTAGAGCTGGTGGAGAAACCTAGGTTCTCCAGATAAATAAAGCGATTACAGGAGCGAACCAAGATGCTCTTCGTACCCTGGCGTCCTATTCCAGTCACATACATACCATGTTCCCGGAGGCGTAGTGCTAAGCTATAAAAATCGCTATCACTGGATACAATGCAAAAAGCATTGACTGGATTACGGTTCGTGGACACAATTTCGATGGCATCCATAATCAAAGCTCCATCGCTGGCGTTCTCGCCATAACGAAATTGCTGGATGGGTCTTACAGGATAACTTTGTAAGAGTTCCTTCCACCCTCCCATATGAGGTTCCGTCCAATCCCCATATACTCTTGTTAAGATAATTTCGCCAGAGCGATTAATCTCGGCTAGAATTGGCCCTAGAAATCGCGGCGAAATATTCTCACCATCTACCAAGACGGCAAAATGGTGTTCTGACATAAAAATCCTCCCTTATAATTTACTCGTATCACTGTTGTTCGAACCAGCAATGCTGCTGGCCCGTTCAACGAGCTTCAAAAAACTCTCTTCAAACCTGTGGTCATCCGTAGCGGTGCGAGCCGCGGGCCCTTTCGTACGCCCTCCCGCTCTGCGGTATTTGGCCTTCAGGGAGCGTTCTTCCAGCAAGAAATCAATATTCCTTTCGGAATAAATGCGCCCAGACGGCGCAATCGCTAACGCACCCTTCCCCAGAACAAGAGCTGCAAGGCCCCAGTCTTGCGTTACTACAATATCCCCCTTGGCAGCGTGATTCATTACAGCCAGATCTGCTGCATCGGAGCCTTTGCCAACCACAACATGATCCGTATTCTCAATATGATGATCCACAGAGGCCACAGTAAGCAGGCGATACTTCCAGATTTTCTTCTGTCTTTGCATTATCTGAAGGCAGGCCCGCGGGCACGCATCCGCATCTACAACGACCTTAAACACTATTTCCACCCCACTGCATATTGAAGTCTTGGCAAGAGCACATAGTAACTGCAAGAGCTACTTTGCACCCATTCTAACCAGCAGTGGGCCCAGCTTTGCGAACTTCAGGTGCTAGATCCGCATACTTGCTCTTGAAATTGTCCTGAAACGCCTTAGCTAATTCCTTAGCTTTAATATCATACGCCCCTAGGTCTGCCCAAGTTTGCCTAGGATCCAAGATCTCCGCTGGAACCCCGGGACATATGGTAGGCACTCTAAAGCCAAAGATGGGATCGACGCGTGTTTCTACGTCATCAAGCTCTCCAGATAAGGCCAACGTCACCATTTGTCTAGTATACTTCAAAGAAATCCTCTCGCCAACCCCGTAAGGTCCACCAGACCAACCAGTATTAATCAGATAAACCTTGGCGCCGTATTGGTCAACCCTACTCCTGAGCATTTCGGCATAGGCCAGAGGGCTCAGGGGCAGGAAGGGTTCACCAAAACAGGCAGAAAATGTTGCCTCAGGCTGTTGGATACCCCGTTCGGTGCCTGCAAGTTTGCTCGTATAGCCAGAAATAAAGTGATACATGATCTGCTCATCTTCTAATATGCTAATAGGCGGTAACACGCCAAAGGCATCGGCAGTCAAAAAGACCACGGCTTTAGGATGGCCAGCCATGCTCGGATCCACTCGTCCAGGAATATAGTCTAGGGGATAAGCACACCTTGTATTCTCAGTCAAGGATCCATCGTTGTAATCAGCAATACGATCGCTGGGATCCAAAACCACATTTTCTAACACTGATCCAAATCGAATTGCATCCCAAATTTGCGGTTCATGCTCCCGAGAGAGATTGATACATTTTGCGTAACAACCACCTTCAAGGTTAAAAATGCCTCGCGTAGACCAACCATGTTCGTCATCGCCGACTAACTGCCGCTTGGGATCGGCTGAAAGAGTCGTCTTGCCTGTTCCAGAAAGACCAAAAAAGAGTGCTGTCCTACCATCTTGTCCCACATTAGCTGAACAGTGCATTGGCAAAACACCTTGCGCGGGAAGCAAGTAGTTCATAACCGAGAAAATGGATTTCTTGATTTCGCCGGCATAAGCACTGCCACCGATTAGTACAACTCTTTCTTTAAAGGAGACCACGACAAAAGCCTCTGAATTTGTACCATGGCGTTCAGGAACCGCTGTGAGGCCTGGCACGGCTATGACAGTAAACTGGGGTTTGTGCGATCCTAGCTCGTCGCTCGAAGGACGTATGAATAGCTGACGCGAAAAAAGGTTTTGCCACGCATACTCATTGACCACTCGCAAGGACATTTGATGCTCGGGATCCGCCCCCACGTAGCCATCGAATACAAATAGCTCATCAAGCTCCTTAAGATAGTCTAAGGTGATCTCAAAGATCGCTTCAAACTGCTCCTCACTAAAAGGAACATTTACAGGTCCCCATGCTACCGTATCACGGGTAACGTCATCTTCCACGATGAACTTGTCCTTTGGTGATCGACCTGTGTATTTCCCTGTTGATGTCGAAAAAGCGCCTGTGGAGGAGAACCTCCCTTCTCCTTTTTGGATAGCCGCCTCTGCTAGTTGCGCTGCAGATAAATTAAAACGGGTATTAGATCGATTTAGAACTGCTTCCAATCTCAACGATGCTTTCTCTCCCATTTGCGAAATGTACCTCCTTAAGATATTAATCTGGCTGATAGACAACGAACCCTAACGTGCCAGGTCCGGTGTGCACGCCAATCACAGGACTTACATGACTCATTAGCACTTCTCCGACATTACCATGCCTCTTGACGCGTTCCATAAGCTCTTGCGCTTCTTCAAGGGCAGCACCATGACATACTGCCACGTTATGCATAGGTCTGGCCAAATGCCCTTTAATTGTCTCAAAAAGACGTTCAACAGACTTTTTGCGTCCCCTTACCGTGGCATGGGTCGTGTAAACCCCTTCTTCATTGACGGTTATGATTGGTTTGAGATTTAACATCTGCCCCAATGCACCTTTTACTTTCCCAATTCTCCCCCCCTTCGTGAGATATTCTAAGGTTTCAAGGACAAAATAAACTTTCATCTTGCCTAGAATCTTCTGCACATGATTACACACAGCATCAAAACTGCCATTTTGAGCCAACTTCCGGGCAGCCTCAATCACTGTATAGCCTAACCCCATAGAGATGTTCTTGGAATCAACGACTTTAACCACCAAATCATCCACTTGTCGTGCTAGATTCTCGATCAGCTGCCCTGTTCCACTTAACCCTGATGATATGTGAATAGCCAAAACATGGGTAAATCCTTCCTTCTTTAAACGCTCAAACAAGTCAAGCACATCACCGGGTGCTGGCAAGGATGTGCTTGGGATTTCAATGGGTAATCGCCTGTACACTTCTTCTGCCGTTATGTCCACCTGATCTTTATATTCATTGTCTTTATACAAAACTCTAAGCGGAACTACTTGAATATCATATTGATCCACGATGTGCTTTGGAATATCACTTGTACTGTCCGTCATGATCGCAATCTTTTCGTTCATCTTCGACCCCCTCCGTCTAACACTCATATATCAATTTCCTCACAAAAACGATAAACCCTTTAATTCCAATCCAGGTGCACCTGGATTACCTCCCAGCGTGCCTCGGCATCCAGAAAATTGAGCACAAACTGCAGCTGCCTTTCTATATGTTCCTGACTATCACCAATCATGGCTACACCTATGGTGGCCCTTCGCCATAAATCTTCATTATCAAGCTCAGCAATGGACACGTTGAAGCGATTTTGCACTTTGGTGATCATCCCCTTCACTATGCGTCGCTTATCCTTCAGCGAGGTGGCTCCGGGAATATGGACTTGTACACATAAGGTACCAACCAGCATCTTTCTTACCCCCACGTCTCTTCGATGGTACCCCCGCCAAGACAGACGGGCCCATCATAAAAGACCACGGCTTGCCCGGGGGTGATCGCCCTCTGCTTCTTGTGAAATTCCACCTCTGCACCTGTGCCTTGAAGATGGACTGTAACAATCTGATCGGGCTGGCGGTACCGAAACTTAGCCGTACATTCAAAACTCGAAGCTGGGTGTTCGCCCGAAACCCAGCTCAAATCAAGTGCTCTAAGGCCCTCTGTATATAGAGCGGGGTGTTCACTCCCCTGTGCCACCAAAAGAGTATTAGTAGAGAGATCCTTGCCCACTACAAACCATGGTTCACCAGCACCACCTATGCCTAGACCCTTGCGTTGACCCAAGGTGTGATACATGAGCCCATCATGATATCCTTTCAGCTCACCTTCAAGGGTGCGCATTTCACCAGGCTGGGCCGGCAGATACTGCGCCAAAAACTGCTTAAAGTCCTTCTCGCCAATAAAGCAGATCCCGGTACTATCTTTCTTGCGAGCCGTGGCCAAATTGGCCTCCACCGCCTTCTTTCTTACTTCCTGCTTCGTCATGTGACCTATAGGGAAGAGTGTCTTGGAGAGCTGCTTTTGGCCCAACGTGTATAGAAAGTAGGATTGATCCTTATTTCGATCTACTCCCCTTTGCAGGGTAAACAGGCCCGCTTCTTGGCCGATCTGAGCATAATGACCGGTGGCCAAAAAGTCTGCCTCTAACTGCATCGCCTTATCTAGAAAGGCCTTAAACTTAATTTCCTTGTTGCACATCACATCAGGATTGGGAGTCCGCCCCTTCTTATATTCTTCGAGAAAGTACACAAAAACCCAATCCCAGTATTCCCTTTCAAAATTAACAGTATAATATGGAACATCAATCTGGTCACAAACACGTCTCACATCATCATAATCAGCATCTGCTGTACAGGCACCAGTTTCGTCTTGGTCATCCCAGTTCTTCATGAAAATGCCAATCACGTCATAACCGGCTTCTTTGAGCATTAATGCTGCTACAGAAGAATCAACCCCGCCTGACATTCCTATAACGACTCGTTGCATAACGACACCCCATCTCTAAGCCAACGTCGCTACAAACTGACTGTTATACAGTTCAGCGTAAAAACCTTTCTGCTCCAGCAACTCTTGATGGGTTCCCTGTTCGACAATCTCACCTTGATTCATAACCAAGATCCGATCCGCATCCAGAATTGTGGATAGACGGTGGGCTATCACAAAACTCGTTCGCCCCTCCATTAATCGCGCCATGGCACCTTGAATCAATCGCTCAGTACGAGTATCCACAGAACTTGTGGCTTCGTCGAGGATCAGCACAGTGGGGTCAGCCAAAATCGCCCTGGCAATTGTCAACAGCTGTCTCTGACCCTGAGAGATGCTAGTAGCATCTTCAGTCAAAACAGTATCGTATCCCTGGGGCAAAGTGCGGATAAAATGATCCACATGGGCTGCTTTGGCTGCCTCAATAATCTCTTGCTCGGAAGCCCCCTCGCGGCCATAGGCAATGTTATCCCTAATACTTCCTTCAAACAACCAAGTATCTTGGAGCACCATTCCAAACATCGTGCGTAGATTACTCCGTTTGAGATGGAGAATATTGTGGCCGTCAAAGGTAATGGTTCCTTGTTCCACATCATAAAACCGCATCAACAAGTTCACAAGCGTTGTTTTCCCTGCACCAGTTGGTCCCACAATGGCAATCAACTGATCAGGATCCACATCCAAGTTTAGATCCTTGAGTACATATTTGTCGGCATCGTAACCAAAGCTCACATCACGTAGGCCAATTTTGCCCTTGGGCTCGAGCAAAGCTGTGGCGTCTGGTTGATCGGCTGCCTCTTCTTCTTCATCCAAAAGCTCAAATACGCGTTCTGCGGCTGCCACTGTAGATTGGAGGATGTTAGCGATACTAGCAAGCTGTGTGATAGGCATACTAAATTGCCTTGAATACTGCATGAATGCCTGTACATTGCCAATCGTCATCGTACCCTGAGTAACAAATACGCCGCCCACAACCGCAATCACTACATAGCCGATATTCCCCACAAAACGAATAAGGGGCATAATTGTTCCAGATACAAACTGGGCTTTCCATCCATTGGCATAAAGCTCTTCGTTCACTTCCTTAAAGGCCGCCTCCGCTTCATGCTCCAAACCATAGGCCTTGACAATAGTGTGTCCTGTGAACGTTTCCTCAACATGCCCATTGAGTTGCCCGAGAATATTTTGTTGCCTCACAAAGAATTTCTGCGAACGGGAAGCGATAAAAGCACTGATTCCTGCGCTTACGGGTAGCATGCCCACAGTGAGCAAAGTAAGCATAGGACTAATGGTTAGCATCATAATTGTAACACCAATAATGCTAATTAGCGAGGACATCATCTCAATAACACTCTGTTGTAGACTTTG
>DHNI01000085.1:27245-27523 GCA_002409455.1 Firmicutes bacterium UBA5420
CTAATGACATCAACATCGTTTGTAAATCGGCTCAGTGTATCACCATGCGATGTGGTGTCATAGTACTTCAAGGGTAGCCGCGCTAACTTCAGGTTAATGTCTTTTCTCATATTGTACACAGTTTTTTGGGCGACATTTACCATGGTGATTTGCTGGATGTAGCCAAACAGGGTGCTAAATGCATAGATTGTACCCAAGACGATTAGAATACGCCCTATGGCTGCAAAATCTACGCCCAAGCCTGAAAGGCCTTCGAACCTAGCTAGCATCCCCTCAAA
>DHNI01000003.1:0-3582 GCA_002409455.1 Firmicutes bacterium UBA5420
TAGCCCCTGATTTTTCAGAGCCCGACCCAGGCTTCCCATATCGACTAGAATATCTTCCGCTCCTGTGGTTGCATTTTCCTGAAACTCAATCACCAAAACCCGTTCATGGCCCAAAGGAAGGTTACTCTCTACAGGATCTTTGACCAAGGTAATACTGCTACGGATCGCCTCTCTCATCACCTGCACATGCTCCGCGGTGCCTAGAATACTTGCATCGAAGTCGGCAGGCCAACGGCCTACAAGATTAAAACGCTTTTTGATCTTCATCACCCGAGCCACAGACGCATCAATGCGCTCCTCGGAAATCCTTCCGGATTTTACAGCGGCGATTAAGGCGTTGTAAGCCTCCTGCTGCAAATCTTCGCTATGACTAATTACTACCATGTCAGCACCAGCCTCAATGGTCATCACAGCCGCTTCTACTGTTCCATAGCTCTCTGTTATTGCCTTCATTTCCATACAGTCTGTCATGACTAGCCCTTCAAAGCCAAGCTCCTGACGAAGCAATTTGGTTAAAACCCGCTCTGACAAGGTTGCAGGCACTTTTTCGGAAGGCTCAATGGCAGGAAAGACAACATGTGATGTCATAACGGCCGCTACATCCGTGGCAATTGCTGCTCTGAACGGAACCAACTCCACAGCTTCAAGGCGACTGCGATTATGGGAAACAACAGGCAGTTCATGATGGGAATCCACAGCAGTATCTCCATGGCCTGGAAAGTGTTTTGCCACAGCTGCTACATGTCTCTGATAGCCACAAATAGCTGCGGCACCCAATTTGGCAACAGTTCTAGGGTCTTCACCGAACGAGCGGACACCAATCACAGGATTTTCAGGATTGTTGTTGACATCGACAACAGGAGCCAGATTCATGTTGATACCGGTTGCCCGTAGCTCTAGACCGGATACCGCACAGACTTCTTCTGTGATAGACTCGCTTTTGGTAGCTCCTAAAGCCATAGCACTAGGAGCTACCACCACTTCCTTAGTCAGACGAGCGATGGTTCCACCTTCTTGATCAACTGCAATAAACAAACCTGCCTCACCTGGCGACTCTTTTGCCAGCCTTTGCAAATCAGAGTTAAGACGAACAAGCTGCTCCACATCGCTTATATTGCGGGAAAAATGGATGATTCCACCTAGATTGTTTTCTGTGATGAACCGTCTGATGAATGGGGTTACCTTAGTGCCACGGAACCCAAACATCAACAGTTGACCTATTTTGGCCTCTAACGACATCGCCTTGCTCATTGCATCACCCCATCTCTTTCTCCTGTTCTTGTGTTACGGTTGCCTGGTGATGGGTAGCACACTTTCCCTAAAATCCCTGGCCTAGCCCCAGTTGCTTCAGGCACATTGTTGACCTTCTGCTCTAGTGTTGCCTGTGCTAAGTAGGCAAAGGCAATGGCTTCTTTCGCATCGCTGGAAACTCCTACATCCTCGTGGGTGATGACTGGAATGTCAAGCAACTCCTCTAGCATCCGCAGCAAAGTCGGATTGTAACTTCCGCCTCCCCCGATGATTACTTGATTTAGAGCACTATGAGGAAAAACAAACCGTTCATATTGATCCGCGATACTGTGGGCGGCAAAAGCTGTAACGGTGGCCACAAGGTCTTGGGGATCCATCGCATCATTGGTTACGAGTTCCTGGGCGAATTGGTGGCCGAACAACTCTCTTCCTGTTGTCTTGGGCGGAGTTTTTAGAAAATATGGATGGGCAAGTAGTTTCTTGAGTAGCCTAGCATCCACCCTACCTTGGGCTGCTATTTTGCCATCCTGATCGTATTTAAGCCTACCATGACTTGTGATCTCCACCACGCCGTCAATAACCATGTTGCCGGGCCCTGTATCAAATGCTATCGCTGGTAAGGAGTGACCCTCTTCGGTCACAACCGTCACATTACCAATTCCACCTATATTCTGCACCGCAATTGGAGCCAAATGCTGAAAAAACATCTGATCGAAATAGGGTACCAAAGGAGCTCCCTGGCCTCCCAAGGCTATATCTGCCGGTCGAAAATCTCCCACCGTCAAAATCCCAGTGCGGTTTGCAATAACGGCCGGATCGCCGATCTGCAGGGTAGAGTGACCCGGTATATGGTAAATGGTCTGTCCATGCGAACCGATAAAGTCAATCTCACTGAGTTCGATAGCAGAGCGCTTGGCCAGCGTAATAACAGCTTGCGCAAACAGTTCGCCCAGTTCCATATTGGCTCGACAGATATCTTCTACATTTGCTTTTTGAGGATCACACAGCGTAAGGATCCGTTGCCTTTGGTTAGGCGTATAGGGTTGGCTCAAAAATCCAATGCATTCAAAGTAATTGGCCGGATCGATGCGGAGCAAGACTGCATCAATCCCATCAACGGATGTTCCAGACATCAATCCCACCGCTAATTTATAGTCCATGTGAGCACCCCTCCCAATGAAAAATCATTGTCCAGCTACAGATTTTCGGCAAGCTTGATGGCCTGCCTCACAAAGCCCTCGCCATCTAGGAGTAATTGCATTGCTGTGGGAAAATCACAGCCTGCCTTAAGCATGACAATGGATGCCTTGATGTTTCCCTGGGCTTTTTCTAATGTCTCTTGAGAAACCTTCAAGTCCGCTCCGGTAGCCTCCATCACGATCCGTTCGGCGCGATACTGGAGCTTCTCGTTTGTTGGCTGCATATCCACCATCAAGTTCTGATAGACTTTGCCCAACCGAATCATGCTCACCGTGCTGAGTATATTTAAGACGAGCTTTTGGGCAGTGCCTGCCTTCATCCGTGTCGATCCAGCAATAACCTCTGGGCCCACCACAGGGGCGATCACAACATCAGCTACTTCACGCATGGGCGTTTGGCTGTTACAGGAGAGCCCAATTGTATGCATACCCAATTCTCTTCCCTTCGCTAAGGCTCCCATAACATAGGGGGTACGGCCACTTGCACTAATACCCACCAAGACATCACCGGCTTGAGGGTTTTCTGCCAGCAAATCGTTAACACCAGCTGCGTAATCGTCTTCAGCCTTCTCCACTGGATGAAACATGGCGATCTCGCCGCCGGCAATCATAGCCTTGAAAACATCCTCGCCCACCCCAAATGTAGGAAGTAGTTCAGCAGCATCGAGGATTCCTAAACGACCACTGGTTCCTGAGCCCATGTAAAAAACTCGCCCTTGTTTTTCCAGAGATCGGACGATCAACTCTACAGCCTTGACCATTTGGTTTGTCTCAGCTTGGACAGCCTCCACAACGTTTTGATCCTCTTGGCAGATTAGTTTGATCGTCTCCGCAATAGATAACGCATCTACGTTCATGGTTGCTTGATTGCGTGTTTCTGTAATAAGACCATCGAGATCCGTTTTTTTCACCAAAATCGCTCCTCTTGTGCTAGACTCTCAACACTAATGGTGTAGTGCATAGCTGTTCTCCCACCCTGCGAGTTTTTCATATTCATATAACGTTATCTTTATGTTTCTCATATTCAGCGCCAGATCGAAAAATCCTCCCTATAATGCTAAAAATTTGTGCCCATATTTACCTGGCACTTACTCATGCAAAAACCCAAAAGGCTTCTACGACAGCGATCGTG
>DHNI01000003.1:3740-19951 GCA_002409455.1 Firmicutes bacterium UBA5420
GATCGTGTATTATGTGTTCTTTGAAAAAGCGGGCTACGATCACCTTTCGGCATCCCTAGCCCGCTCTTGTAACTTTCGGATCAATCATCAACCATGAACCCTTTTGCCAACGACTGTGCGCAGCTGACCTAACCAACCTGGCTTTACTTCACGTTCAGCCACAGGTTTCTTCTTAATCTGATGTTCTAAAAGATACGAAAAATAGGGGCTGTTCTTGGCAGGGAAGCTTTGCGGATCACGGATCATCCTAAAGAAACGCTCCCTGTTTTCAAGCCTCCCAGGCTGCAGGCCACGCTCCTGAAAAAGCCTAGTCGCAACCTCATAACCTCTGGCAATCATCTGGGGAATGTATTCTACCTCAAAGGTGCCAATATCATAGATCAAAGGATTGATCGTCATGATCCTGCTGCAAGTCAAGGCCCGATCCTGCAATCGATCGCGATATTGCGCCCGCATCATAATATCTAAAGACTGGCTAAAGATCTCTAGAGGACCATCGTCTAAGATTGTATCCCTGCGCATACCGGCGTAACCTAGATTCACCCCCAAAACCCTTGTGGCCTTGCCAAGGCGGACTGCAATGTTGATGGGGTAGCCATCCCTGAGAGCGCCATCCACATAACAATCTGGACTTTGATCATCTGCAAACACAGCCGGTACAAACACTCCAGGAATGCTAATGCTAGCCCGTACTGCCTGGGCAATGGTAAGATCGTCACGCAACGGATATTCTGCACACTTGCCGTCTTGATCCAAAATGAGTCCCATACCTTTGTAATCGCAAAAGACAGTCTGCTGACCATTATTGAGATTCACCGCAGGAATCAAAAGCTGGCATTTCCTTAAGTCTCGAAAATGTTGCACAGAAAGACTTTGAGCAATAATCTTCTCTATTGCTGCACCCCGTACGACCCCTACAAAACGCTTGATATCTAAGGTGAGCAAGGCCAAGATAGCTCCCCGCCAGTTTAGATCCACGATCTTCCCTTTAGCCCGGGTATATTCTAAGAATAGATCCTCCAATTCTTGAGCGCAAAACCCTGTAGCATAGAGTGCGGCTACGATAGATCCTCCCGATGTTCCTACTATCACATCCGGTTCTAGAGCATATTCTTCAAGGGCCTTCAATACTCCAACATGGGCGGCAGCCCGTACACTGCCCCCCGATAAAACGAAACCAAGTCTATTTTTCAAATTGATAACCTCCTCAGAATCCATATATTGTACACAGATCTGGGAAGCGTGTTCATGTCAGTGGAGTAGCAAAAAGACCATCAAATTCATAGTATTCAGTTAATTCTTTATAAAGATTGGGAACGTTGAATACCTACGAAACTCACTGGCCCTAAAAGGTCAGCGTCTTAAAGACATTAGGCCTAAAAATCAGATTTACTTGATTCAGTGGCCAATAACGCCAAATGGCCCGCCCAACAATTAGGTCACGGGGTAAAAAGCCCACCCGGCCAAAACGGCTGTCTTCACTATTATTACGGTTATCGCCTAAAACAAAATACGTATTTTCCGGAACAACTTGGGCTAAGAAACCGATGCGAGCCGGAGCAAAGGTATAGTTTTCGTCTATGGGTTGATCATTCACATACACAACACCCTGAATAATGGCGACCTTATCGCCCGGCAGGCCAATCACTCGCTTCACAAATTGCTCGCTAGTATCTGCAGGGTTCTTAAAAACGATAATTTCACCCCGAGATGGTTCTGTAAAGCGGTAAGAAATCTTATCCACCAAGAGCCGCTCACCGTGCTGTAATGTTGGAAGCATAGAGTCCCCGTTCACAGTATAGGCTCTGGCGATAAAAATCATGATAAAAGCAGCAATCAAGACCGCTGAGCCCACTGTCTCTAAAAGTTCTCGAATTTGGCTTTTCGGTTTGCGAATTTCTGGTTTCAAGATGCCTACCCCCAAAATTGATGAGTGGATGTTTCCTAAATTGCGTTCCTGCTAAATCTTGCTAAAAAAAGTTCATCTGGAATTGTCAATACCCTCAAGGTTTCCACACCCACTACAACAAATCCTGCCTATTTGCATTTAGGCAGGATGGAAACAATACCCGCATTTTACAATCTCCAGAAGCAAGAGTGACAAACCTCTTTATACAACCTAATCGACTCTCTAAACAGCCTTTCATCGCGTGTGCGTAACGCTTCCTCGATTTGCTCCTTCAGCGTAATAGCCCAGAGGATTAAATCAATTTGTTCCCGAATAAACGAAGTATAGCCAGCCCCGAGTGCTACAGGTGGAATGGCCTCGTTCGGTACCGCGATTTCCTCATACCAATCAGGAGTGTCCTCCTTAAAAATAAGCTGCACATGGAGTATTCCAGTAAAATCTTGTAGAACATCCCAGGCCTGCAGAGGATCTTGAATAGGAATGCCCCGCGTTTTTTGTTGCTCCCTGTGTAAACCACCATTCACCAACGTCAGATGCTCAGACTCACTACCTAGTTGCAGTTCAAAACCAACTCCAGCCGTTCCCATTTGTGAAATGACCATTGTATTCGATAAGTAATCCCGGGTGGTCACGAAAACTAGCTTTTCAAGCAAGGCTGGATGTACACAGATTTTTTCTAAAAAATCCCTGCTGCGTTCGTGTTTCAGGGGAACTTCACAAAAACGGCGTAAAGCATATTCTTTGTGCATGACCATCTTACCCCTCCTTGCTAAAGAAGATCACTACACTATATGCAAATGCTGGGCAAGAATTCTTCCACTTTTGTTCCCCTAAACCTGAAGGGTCAAACCGTCATAGGCGAGATACACTCCTGTAGGCAACGTTTTACTCATTTCTCCATGTTCAAGTAAATGGGAAATATGGGTGAAATAGGTGCGCTTCGCCCTAAGTTTCCGCGCTAAATCAAGAGCCTGCCCCACATTCATATGGGTGGGATGGGGCTCGTATCTGATCACGCCCAAAATCAAGATCTCCAAGCCTTGCAGCAGATCCAAAGAAGTAGGGGGAACATGGCTGCAATCCGTAATATAAGCCAAATTACCGATACGATAACCTAAAATCGGCAGTGCTCCATGAAAAACCGGAATAGGCTGTACCACTACATCTTGAATTCGAAAAGAATCTTGCACCACAATCGTTTCTACCTGGGGCTTTCCCCCACCTTTTTGGGTCTTCCGGAAAACATAGGAAAAAACATCCCTTAATTCTGTTATAGTAGGCTCGTTTCCATAGACAGGAATACTTTTGCTGGTAAGCTTACTGAAAACCCTCAGATCATCAAAGCCAAAGACGTGATCTGCATGACAATGGGTATAGAGTACACCGTCAACCTGCTCAATGTTCGCCTTTAAAGCTTGCAGCCGAAATTCAGTGGCGGTATCAATTAAAAGGCTCGTCTCCTTTTCGCGCACCCAAAGAGAGCTACGGGTACGCTTGTTCTTCGGATTACCACTTCTACACACAGCGCAATCACAGGTTATGACCGGTACACCATGGGATGTGCCGGTTCCCAAAAATGTAATTTCCATATTACCATCCTTTCCCTCCTTGACTAGAACCTCTGTTCCATATTATAATCAAGGCGAACACCCGTTCTGGTGATTTGCAAAGCGAATCAACAAGGAGGCGTACTGCTTATGACGATCATCTATTGTGGCTTACGCCACTTTTATATTTGCCATTATAACCAGCCTCTCGATGCTTACTACATTTTAACACACAATAAGGAAATCTGGGACTTTTCCCCCGAGCTTAAAGGCTATGGCTTTACCAATCAAGGGAAGCCTCAAGCTATTTTCCATCTAGAAAAACCCATACTTACCATGCCTATTACCTTAAGTGACTTTTTATCTTGTGCCGAAACGTGGCATAGATTTTCGCGCCACTACACCGAAGATCTCGAGATAGAATATCCTCATGCTTGGTACTTGCGCTTCAAGGAACCTGCCATTTGCGAACAATTCATCCTTGATTTCGATGCAAAGCTTGACCAAGAAAAGGGAGGGGGTATTTGGGGTGCTGGTCAAAGTAAGTTAGTGGCCAAACTAGCCGCCCACAACCGTACAGGATATGAGCGAATTATTCCTCCTGAGCAAACGAAAGGTTTTTTAGGCCAGATCCCTTTACAACGCTTGCCCCTCCCCATGTTGCCAACCTTGGAGAAGCTGGGCATAAAAACCATTGGAGAACTAAAAGAGATCCCCTTTGTGGAACTCAGTAACCAATTTGGGCAAAAAGCTGCCACTCTTCTCCAAAAACTTGGGTGCGGCGAGGATCCCATTCCCTTTCAACCCCAGAAAACCCAAGAATGTAGCTGGGTTCTTGATTGCACTACCCTAGATGGTTTTATGAGGCCACTAACATCCCTTGAACTTAAACCCTATCTTCAGAAGGGTATGAAAAAACTAGCTTCTACCTTAGAAGACCAGCACAGAGTAGCTGGTCACATCAAACTAGAGGCCCATTTATCTGAGGGAAGAGTTTATGAGAAACAGCGACAACTTAAGAAAGCCACAGATGATCCCCAGGTTTTAAGACGCCTAGTAGAAAACCTCCTGCCCCAAGACTTGATTGCTCAAATCAGCGTTGTGGTAAGCAAATTAGAGGCAACTCCCTTAGCCCAATTAACGATGTTTTGGGAGCCTCAGGCCCCAACGTTACTAAACGAAGAACTTTTCAGCTACGCCCAGGTGGGTATCGAACTTCCTCGTCGAGAACGTCTTTTGATGCTTTGGAAGGAGTGTTTTACGTGAGCAAGCTCATCAATCAACCGGTCGAGCTCGAGTACGCCGGGGATTTTCCCCTTTCTTTCTCCTTTGGGCAGAATTTTACCATCAATTATATCTTGAAACACTGGCGTGAAGCTGGGCAGTGGTGGGCGGGTGAACCAGAACTCTTTGTTTATGAAGTGAGCACCAATCGCTGCTACTGTGAACTTCACTTTCTACCGGATACCAAAACGTGGGTTCTGTATCGCCTAGCCGATTAAGGGGAGGTTCTTTATGTTTGTCCATTTACATGTGCACTCTCCCTATTCATTCTTAGATGGCGCCTCCTCAATGGAGGCTTTACTTAACCAGGCAGCCCAGTGGGATATGCCAGCTATGGCCCTAACAGACCATAATAATGTGAGCGGTGCAGTAGAATTTCAAAAAACAGCCCTAGCCTTAGGATTAAAGCCCATTCAAGGCGCGGAAATTACTACAGAAGATGGAACCCACCTTACCCTTTTAGCTGAAAACAAAATGGGTTATCATGCTTTATGCCGCCTAATTACAGCGGGCTACACCTATGGTTCAAGGCACCAAGCTTTAATACCCTGGAAGGCTTTAGCCGAAAATAGTCGCGGCTTGCTTGTTCTAAGCGGCTGTCACCGATCGGGCGTGGCCCAAGCTGTTTTGGAAAAAGACTATACACAGGCAAAGGCGGAAGCTTTGCGTCTTGTGGAGATCTTTGGGCGTGGTCAAGTCTATCTGGAGATGATCCACAGCTACTTACCTTTCACCCAGCATCTCCTTAGGGAGCTTTTTAAACTCCATAAAGAATTACATATTCCACTTGTAGCCACCAATAATGTCCATTACTTGCGGAAAGACGATTTTCACATTCACGATCTTTTAGTCTGTACCCGTACTCAAACAAAACTTGGTGAGCTTCATATTGAGCGTCCCTTCAATGGTGAAAACTATTTTGCTTCTCCAGAAGAGATGAAAAAGCGCTTTGCTCCCTTTCCTGATGCCATTAAAAATACACTGGAAATTGCCGAACGCTGTGAAGCCGCGCTTGATTTAGGGCAAAATCTTTTCCCCCGCTACTTTCCTGATGCAGGTCCTGAAAAATCCGTTAGGGTCTTGCGCGAGTTGACCTGGGCTGGAGCAAAAAGGCGTTACCGGGCTATTTCGGCTCCCCTCAAGGAACGTATCGAACATGAGTTAAACATAATTGAACAGCTTGATGTGGCAGATTATTTTCTCGCTGTGTGGGATCTTGTGCAGTACGCCCAAAAGCAAAACATTCGTTACGCGGGCAGGGGTTCAGCAGCCGATTCCGTGGTGGTTTATTGTCTGGAGATTACCAATGTAGATGCCTTTGCCAGAGGACTTCTTTTCGAACGCTTTTTGAGCCTAGAGCGGGCCCAAAAACCCGATATTGATATTGATTTTGATGCCCGCTATAGAGATCAGGTGGCCGAGTACGTCTATGAGCGCTACGGTTCTGACCGGGTTGCTTCTGTCTGCACCTTTCAGACTTTTCATGCCCGCTCTGCCCTGCGAGATATGGGTAAGGCGCTAGGTTTTTCTCCCGTCGAATTACAGCAGATGACCAAAAACATCACTAGCATCCCGTCGGATGGTATTCGCTCCTTGCTGTACAGGCTCCCTGAACTAAAAAACCATCCCCTACACCAGGCAAAGTACGCCAAGCTCTTAGATTACTGTACTGCCATCAATGGTTTTCCTAGGCAAATTGGCACCCACCTGGGGGGCTTAGTCGTAAGCGGCAAACCTTTAACTACAGTAACTCCCTTGCAACCTTCAGCCAAGGGTGTTTTGATCACCCAATTTGATAAACATACTATTGAGGACTTGGGCCTAATTAAAATCGACTTACTTTCACTGCGTACCCTATCGGCTGTTTCCAATGCGGTACAAGAAATTGGACCAAAGTTAAGGTATAACGAAATTCCCACTAATGATGGGGCTACTTTTGCCCGCCTGCAAAAGGGTGATACGGTAGGGGTATTTCAGCTTGAAAGCCCAGCTCAGCGCAGCTTACAATCCCGCCTACAAGCAGATCGCTTCGAAGATATTGTGGCCAGCGTAGCATTGATTAGACCAGGTCCCATCAAAGGTAACATGGTGGATCCCTTTATTGCGCGCCGTCATGGCCGCGAAGAAATCACGTACATCCATCCCCAGCTAGAAAAGATCCTGGCTCCCACCTATGGTGTTGTGCTATACCAAGAACAGGTGATTGAAATAGCCACCGAGATTGCCGGTTTTACCCCTGGCGAGTCGGATCGTCTACGTAAGGTAATGACCAAGTTTCGCTCCCAAAAAGAAATGGAACAAATTGGGGAAGATTTTATCAAAAAGGCTAGCGCTCGGGGCGTGGAAAAAGAAACAGCCCAAGTGATTTTTTCCTATATTCAAGGCTACGCTGGTTATGGATTTTGTGAAGCCCATGCTGCCGCCTTCGCAGATACGGCTTACCGCACCGCTTATCTTTTAGAACACTTTCCAGCTCAGTTCTATGCCCAGCTTTTAAACCAGCAACCTATGGGCTTTTATCCTCCTAATACACTTTGCGTGCAGGCCAGAAACCGCGGGATTACAATCCTCCCCCTCGACATTAATGCAAGCGATGTAGAGTTTACCGCAAACGATAACTCCATTCGCATTGGTCTTAAAGCGGTTAAGGGCATGGAAAAAGCCTTTCTGGATTCCATCACTTCTGCTCGCCAAAAGAGGCCTTTTTCCTCTGTGCAAGATTTTGTCTACCGCGCTAATATCAATAAGGATGTGGCGGAAAATCTGATCTTAGGGGGAGCTTTTGATTGGTTTTCAAATAATCGCAGGACTTTACTTTGGAACGTACCAAGACTTTATCAAAATAAGCAAGGGAGCCTCTTTTTTGAGACCCCGTCCTTAGATACCATGGCCGACTTTTCCCCCTTTGACCGCTGGGTTAAGGAATACGCCGTCCTCAGCCTTACAGCCCAGGGACATATCATGGAATTTTTCCGCCCAAGGCTACCTAAAGAGGTGCTGACCAGTAAGATGGCTGAGCGTTGCGTAGAGGGTACTGTTCAAGTCGCGGGTCTTGTCATTCGTCCCCACAGACCGCCCACCCGAAGTGGAAAGACAGTGGTCTTTTTGACACTCGAAGATGAATATGGGCTGATCGATGTTACGATCTTTGAAGATATCTATAAAAAATACGCTAGAACTATCTTTAATGCGCCTTTATTACGTATCACTGGGGAGGTTTCTCGGCGCGATCCAAACGAAAGAACGAGTATTATCGCAACCCATGTGCAAGCCCTGGGCTAAAAGAACTGAGGTGAACCAACTTGCACAATGCGCTCTTCATCGCCAGTCTCTGCATTCAGATAAATTAGGTAATAGTCCTCCTCATACTGCACTCCAAGCCTTGTCGTTAAAACCTCTTCCTGCCGTTCATTTTGGATCAGTGCTAACTTCTGATCCAAAATTTCCACCCCGACTTGCACCTTATCCTCCAGAGTCCAGGCAATCTCTCCTGCTTGCACTATTTCGGATTCAACCCTACTTCGGGCAAGGAAGAAGGGGGTTGCCCAGAAACCTAAGATACTGCCATCAGCTGCACTAACCTGAACCCGCAGGGGCTCGCCATAGCGTAAAACACCATCCCGATTCGGGACAAAGGTCAATGTAGCCTTGTTTTGCAGCACTTGTACATCCGTAATATGTAAAGATCCGAAACCCCTCTGCTGCAAGAACTCCGCCCCCTGTATCACCATTTCCTCCAGACTGAGTTTGGTTTCCGAAATTTCTTCGCGCGGACTTACTGACATCCACAAAACCATGCCGCCCCTTTCGGACACTTCAAGCACATAGCGGGCAGTATCATTTATGGCCTCCACCGTATAGGAAGGAATACTACCCTTTGTCTCATTGGTCACCTGAAAGTTCAAATCTTCCCGACCGCTAAAGATCTGGGCTGCCTCTATGGCTTGTTCTCGCTCTATGCCCGTACCCTGGATCTCTCCTTGGCGCACAGGAGTTTTGAGTTCTTCCAACCCGTCATTAATGAAGGTGAGTGCTTGCATAAATTCTGGCACAAGCACTATGGTGGAAACATATTCGTGCCAAGACACCCAAGGAAATTCCTGCTCCTTCGTGACAAGGAGCTGCCCTAGCTCATGGCTCACGTACTCGATCTGCCCATGAAGTCCGCTTAGCGATGCGGAATCCATTTCACCCTGAACATAAACATATGTCTGTTCATAGATATTGTCCAAAAGATGGGAGATGCGTTCCAAATGAAGCTCTCCTAAGGGTAACTCGCCCATATTACTCTGGGCAGCGTAAATAAGGCGCCGTAAGTTAGCGGCAATGAGGGTACGCTGTTTGTCACTGACCGAGAGGCGGGCTCGGTCTAACTCCTTAGCTATTTCTCCAAAATGCGTACCAAACTCGCCTAAGGCGCGGCGATAACCCACCTCCACCTGTCTTTCATACATCCGCTGCAAATAATATTGCCCTCCGGCAAACCCCACACCAAGAAGGCCAATTGCGAAGAGTATAGTTATGAGTTTACGTATCAACCCCTTAGGCATATGTTCAGGCTCCTAACTAGCAAAGATGTGATCCCCAATTGTCTTAATCACGGCGCGGCTCCGAATCCAGGTACTTCTGGTCTTGGAAGGGTTATAAAAGTACAGGGCACCTCCAGAGGGATCTAAGCCATTTAAGGCACAATGAGCTGCTTGCACCGCGCTTTTGTCGGCAGGCTTATTTACTTGCCCGTTGGCAACAACAGAAAAAGCTAGAGGTTCGTAAACAACGCCGGGAATGGTATTGGGGAACTCGGGATGATTAACTCTGTTTAGGATCACGGCTGCGACTGCCACTTGGCCATCATAGGGTTCGCCCTGGGCCTCAGCCCTCACTACCCTTGCCAGAAGATCCAAGTCTGACTCTGAAAAGTCTTGGCGCCAGCTCTGGAGCCTTTCTTGCTCTCTTTCTTCTCCTGGAGAAAACGGTGTAGGTCTGGATCCTTGGTTCCACCGCAGATAACCAAACAGACCTACAAGTATAATCACGACACCTAAAGGCCATAGCCGTTTAGCAAATTTGTCCACCATCTTTTCGTCCTTTCTCAGCCCCCAAAAGGCAGGATAACATTGTGTGATCCAGAAGCTATATGACAGAGTACCATCTGCCTGTATTCTTAAGGAGGATTTACATGCATCTATCAAAATTCGCCGTACGTCGCCCCATCGCCATTACTGTTCTGGTTATTATAACCCTTATGTTTGGCGTTATTTCCATGCAAAGAATAGGCATTGATCTTCTACCAAACCTAAGCTTTCCTTATGCGGTAGTAGTAACTGTCTATCCTGGTGGAGCAGCTCAAGCAGTGGAGCAAGATATTACCATTCCTATAGAGGGTAGCCTGTCTGGAATCGGTGGTTTACGTAACCAAGAGTCGTATAGTATGGAAGACATTTCTGCCGTTATCCTTCAATTTGACTGGGGTACGGATTTGATTGGTGCTCTAGACCAGATCAGAAACAATCTGGCACAGGCGACTTTATCGCTACCTGAAGGTGCCCAAGCCCCCATCGTACTCCAAGTCGACCCCAATGCCTTTCCCTTAATGCTCATTGGTGTAAGTGCAGATGGCCTTTCTCCAGTCGAGCTTTCAGAAGAGCTACGGCAAATAAAACCACAGCTCGAACAATTATCCGGTGTAGCCCAGGTAAGCTTGTTTGGAACCAGTAACGAAGAGGTTCAAGTGCTCTTTGATCCAGATTACTTAAACGAAATCGGCTTAACACCAGTGGTCTTACAGCAACTGATTATGTATCAAAATATCGTGGTACCCGGTGGAGCCGTTACAGCCGATGGAACCAGGTATACAACGAGGGCTGGTAGCCAAATAAACAGTGTGGAGGATCTAGAGAACATTATTGTTGGCATGAAACAGGGCAGCGGCCTTTTAGGTCTAGGGGGGCTCCTTCCCTCCTTAACCTACTTGGGCGATATCGCTGAGGTAACTACGCATATAGAGCCCAGGGACGGTATTACTCGCCACAATGGACAAGATACTGTCTTAATCCAAGTGATGAGGCAAAGTGGCGCCAACACCGTACGAGTAGCAGAAGATCTGAAAGAAACCCTACGAAAACTCGAGGTGGATCATCCTCACCTACAGTTTACGACCATCACAGATCAATCGGTATTCATTAATCAAAGCATCAGTTCTTTGGCTTCAAGTGGCATAATTGGCGGTATTCTAGCCATTCTTGTACTCTGGTTTTTCCTGAGAAACGTTTCGAGTCTTTTGATTGTAGGTTTGTCCATTCCTGTGTCCATTATTGCCAGTTTTGTCTTATTGTATTTTTCCAATCTATCCCTCAATCTCATGACTCTAGGGGGCATGGCACTAGGTGTGGGTATGTTAGTGGACTCGTCTATTGTGGCCTTAGAAAATATCTATCGTCATCTTGCGATCCAGCCGAACGTAAAATTGGCTGCCCAAAATGGAGCAGGCGAAATTGCTGGAGCCCTACTCGCTTCCACAGCTACATCAGTGGTGGTCTTTTTGCCCATCATCTTCCTCGGTAGCTTTGCTGGACAGTTACTCAAGGAGTTTGGGCTGAGCATATCTTACGCTTTGATTGCTTCGCTCGTCGTATCCTTAAGTCTACTGCCCATGTTAGCTTCGAAGTTTTTGAGGAAGAATACGATCACCACGTCTGAAACAGCGGATTCCAGGTTCTCCAAATTTCGGGCCGGATACGCCAACCTTTTGGACAAGGCACTCAGTAAGAAACCTCTTGTTCTTGCCTTAGTTGCAGTGCTTCTTATCGTAGCTGTGGTGATATTCCCTCGTTTAGACCAAGAGTTCTTACCTAGTTTTGATGAAGGGTTCTTAGGAGTTCACGCCATGTTACCCTCAGGGGTACCTTTAGAAGAGACACGGGATTTAATCATGGATATAGAGAACGATTTACTGGCCATGCCTGAAGTTGCTACCGTAGCTGTACAATCGGGTGATCAAGGAGAACTGGATATTTTGGGTCTGCTCACCGGTACTGGTCTAGACAACGCCATGTTTTCTATTACTTTGGTGCCCCACAGTGAGCGTCAGCGCAGTGCCGGAGACCTTACCGAGGACATTCACAACACCATGGCCCGTCATGGTGTGATCAGAACCAATGTCTCCGATACGTCCCTTTTCGGCTCGGCTGCCAGTACACTCCTATCACCTAACCTAAACATTGATATTCGCGGTGAAGATGTGGAAATCCTAAATGCCATCTCACAGGAATTAATGGCTGAATTGCGCAAAGTCCCTGGTTTCCGAGATATTCAAGACTCTACAGACCGCCCAACGCAAGATCTTTTCTTAAACGTAGATACGTCCCGCAGTATCTTAGGAGGCTTTACCGCGGGACAAGTCGGTCTGGGCATGCGTTATGCCACAGCCGGTCTTAAGGCGACAGATCTGCAGATAGGTAATAGAACCCTGCCTGTGATGCTTAGACCAAGCTCTTCCATTGATTCTGTGGAGGATCTGTTGAATACCAGAATCACCTCGCCAGTGCAAATCGATGGTCTCGGTGGAGAACCCATTCTCTTAAGCGAGGTGGTTACCCCTGAAGTTCAAGAAATTGTCGCCCTTTCGCAGCGCGTCGACCGCCTGAAGGTAACAAGGATCTTCGGAACCCTCGGCGATGGTTTTTCTCTGACGCAAGCAGTAAAGCAAAGTGAGGCCATTATTGATCAGATGGATATTCCCCCCGGTTACCATGTAACGATCGGAGGTTTGCAGACCATGATTGCAGAATCCATTGATGATCTGCTCCTGGCCGTTGTTCTAGCTGTGGCCCTAGTTTTTCTTGTCATGGCTGCTCAATTCGAATCATTCCTGCAACCCTTGATCATTATGTTTACTATCCCCCTGGCTCTTATCGGAGCTTTGGCCGGTTTGTGGCTCGTAGATGGCAATATCGGGATTATGTCCATTATCGGCATTATTGTTCTGGTCGGGGTTGTAGTGAATAACGCCATTGTACTTGTGGACTACATCAACCTGAGGCGAAGGCAAGATCCAAATATGTCTGTGCGCAATGCGGTTCTTGAGGCTTGTCAAGTGCGCTTACGCCCGATTTTGATGACGACGATTACAACCGTTATCGGGTTTCTGCCTGTAGTTTTGGCACGCGGTGTGGGCGCTGAGTTCCAGCGGCCTTTAGCGGCCACGATCATGGGTGGGCTAATTACATCAACCTTCTTAACGCTTTTTGTCATTCCAACAGTATATGAGGCCCTCACCCGTCTTGAACGAAAACCTCGAGCAGAGGCTGAAATTGCGCAATAGATTGCACGATAGAACGAAATAGCCTCTAGGCGCGAAAAATCGGTACCAACTTTCTGTGGGTTGATACCGCTTTTTGCTACACTTTATAAGTAATTATCCAAGATTTCTTCTAGACGTGGCTTCGGTTGCACGCCTACAAAGGTTTCCATGGGGTTTCCATCTTGAAAGAGCATTAGGGTAGGAACACTCATAATTGAATACGTTCCTACAGATTCCGTTACCTCATCTACATTTACCTTCACAAACTTGATTTTGCCGGTATATGCTCCAGCCAAGTCATCAAGGATCGGCGCCATTTGCCGACAAGGCCCACACCAAACAGCCCAAAACTCAACTAAAACCGGCCCATCTGCATCTAATACCTCTGTTTGAAAATCTTCATCTGTTACTTCAACGAACTTGCTCAACTCTATCGCCCCTTCACTGCTGGTCATGTACTATATTATAAACGATCACAGAAAGTCTTGTCAAAACCAGCCTGAGCTGGACATTTCTTAAGCGTTTCCCAGCTATATGATCACAAAAACATCAATAAAGAAGGCACCCATCATGATTAGCTGCATTAGGCCTTTGGCAAACGTACTCCCTATAAAAGCCACGATCGTGCCAAAGGCAATGTCAAGTGCTTTGTCTAGAGGACGGTTCTGCAGAAGCTCAAGGATAAAGACTAGAAAGAATGGGACAAGTACAACTCCAAAGGGTGGGAAAACAAATAGTCCAATAAAGGCACCTACGAGTGAAGCCAAAATGCTGATCTTGCTCGCTCCATAACGTTTGGCAACTACAACATTACTGAGCTGATCTACAATCAGTATAACCAGGGTGAGAAAGACCATGGTCGCCCATGTAATCCAGCTTAAAGCCTGGGAGCTGATGAAAAAGTGGTAGAGTGCCACACCAACCCAGACCAAAGCAACGGAAGGCAAAACCGGAAGTACGATTCCGACTAACCCCGCAATAAAGCAGATGAAAATTATAACCCACCAAAAAACATCCACGAAAACTCACCCCTTCATATTATACATTTCCATTTTAAAACTGTCCATTTGCTTTCAAATTCCCTTCTTGCCTAAAGGCTAATGTGCATGGAAGCAACCTGCGGGGCAAATACTAACTCCGAGGAGGCGAAATGCATGAGAAGAAGGAACCTATACTTAGTATTAGTCCTCGTAGTTCTCTTAGCCGGGGCGGGTGTTGTAACCAGCCTCTATGTTCAGGCAGGACAGCACATCACAGACTTTGAAGAAGAGAGGCCTCTCCCAGGTGCAGTGCTATATGATCAAGATGGTGAGGTCATTAAGCGATTGGGTACCGGAAGGGTCTACATTCCCTTGGACCAGACTCCTCAAGATCTCCAAAAAGCGATACAATCAACCGAAGGGGGCTCAAGTATCAATCATCGCCTGGCCAGGCAGATTTTGGAGCCACAAGGTTTCTGGCCTAGGCTACAGCTGGCGATTCTTCCTTCTGTCCTAGCGAGGCGTTACTCTGAGCGGGAACGTTTGGAGATCTATCTAAACAACGCCCATTTCGGTGAGGGAACCTATGGCGTAGAGGCAGCGAGTCAAGCCTATTTTGCAAAGCCTGTGAAAGACATTGACTTAGCACAAAGCGCCTTGTTGGCTGCACTAGCGCAGGAGCCCGACGCGGCTTCACCTTTTAAGGATCCGGACAAGGCCCAAGAGCGGCGTGATGCCGTGTTAGCGCAGATGCAGCAAGATGGCTATATCAGTGCGGCGCAACAGGAAGAGGCTGCAAAAGCGGAGATTGATCCCAAGCGCCGCGAGCCGGGATACGCACACCATTTTTCGGATTATCTTGGTAATCTTCTGATCAACGAGTTAGGAGAAGATCGCGTATTTCAAGGGGGACTAAAAGTGACGACCACCCTTGATCGTGGACTCCAGAAGCTAGCGGAGAAGCTATTTCAAGAGGCCGAATTGGATGGAGGATTGATTGCCCTTAATCCAAGTGATGGAGCCATTTTGGCCATGGTGGGGGGCAGGGATTATGTGCAAGATTCGACCAACCGCGCCACTGTGAAGCACCAGGAGCTTGGTAGCAGCCTAAGACCTCTGATCTACGCTACTGCTCTTCAGGAAGATTGGGCCATGAATCACCTGGTGGAAGATATCCAGCGGGAGTTTGGGGACTTTGCAGTGGACAACGCCAATGATCGCTATTGGGGCCCTGTCACCATGAAACATGCCTTAGTAATGGACCTAAACAATGCAGCAGTATGGACACTAAACGAACTGGGCATCGAGAGATTTACTGAGTTCGCCAAAGCAGTGGGACTCACCATCGAGCAAGTTGATCGTGATCTGCGCTTGGCCACGGGGGAAGTGCGAGAAGGCCTATCACTACTACGCTTAACGGCCGCTTACTTGCCAGGTGTGAGTGAAGGCAACTACATGCCCGTTTCTGGCTTCCAACAGGTCACAGACACCCAAAATCAAAACGTTATAGCAAACCAGACCAAGACGCCTGAGCGTATCCTGTCGGCGGAACAGGCCTACTTGTTAACGGATATGCTTATGCCTAGCACCGAATACGGAAGTATTCGAGAGCTAGACGTTCCCTTTGCTGCAGCGCTAAGCGCCAGTTCATCCAAGGATGGTACCTCCCAATGGGCGATCGGTTATACACCTTCTCTCCTCGTCGGGGTTTACGTAGAGGCTCCCAACGGAACAGAGCAAGAACCACAACCTCAGCTATTAGCTGGCGATCTTTGGGTGCAGTTTATGACTACCGCCATGGCCCAAACCGCTGAAGACGATGAAGAAAGTGACAGGGCCAATGCAGATACAGAAGATGAAGACATAGGTGAGAGCGAACACGAGGGCGAAAACGGCGAGTTTGCGGTGCCCGATAAAGTAGAGACCGATGTCTTAATCGATGTCTTCACCGGACTTTTAGCCAGCGAGCGCTGTCCCCAGGTCGAGCGCGATTCCTTTATCGAAGGTACAAAGCCCACCAAGCTAGCCCCGTGTGCTATACCGCCACCTCCACCAGAGCCCACGCCTCCGCGAGTGACACCGCCACGGGAGACGCCCTTGCCTACACCAATTATACCTGAGCCTGAACCTGAACCTAAGCCTGAACCTGAACCGGAGCCCGAACCAGAACCGGAGCCTGAACCAGAACC